>NZ_AP024235.1:3944033-4252840 GCF_016756315.1 Alteromonas sp. KC3 | reverse complement strand
ACGTCAGGTATGAAAACGCATCCCCTTATATAACCTACAGTCTTGTGACATTTTGCTCTCAGTGAAATGCTGATATGGCTTAAAACCCTTTATCGCACCATTTTTACTCTGAGGTATGATGACAATGGTATTTAATTCACTACACAGCTCGACGAAAAAGTCAGCCCTTCGTGCAGTAGCGTTACTGCTAAGTGCTACTTTAGTGAGTGCGTGCGGTGAATCTGTGGTTTCTCAAAGTAACGAAGAGCCCGACCCGGTTGTTGTTGATATTCCCATCGCGTTTGTAAAACGTACCCTGCCTATTGATGAAGAAGGCATGCGCGTAGTCAACGATTTACGTAACCCTGCCGAGTTTGTACCAGGTGCAGCACTTTATATAAAAGCGCGCGCCGCGGTTAGCAGTGCTGAAATAAATATTACAGACCGCGCATTTAGCGATGGCGATACAGCACAAGATGCTGCGCCGCTATATGATGTAAAAGATATTGAAGTGTCGTACGACGGCACCAAACTGCTATTTGCCATGCGCGCACCTGAAATTGAAGGGGCAGATGAGGACGAGCAGCCCACTTGGAACATCTGGGAATACGACATTAGCACCGACGTGCTTCGCCGCGTTATTGCTTCTGATATTGTGGCCGAAGCAGGTGAAGACACTAGCCCTGTCTATCTTCCTGATGGACGCATTGTATTTAGCTCTACGAGACAGCGCACTAACCAAGCCATTTTAATCGATGAAGGCAAAGCGCAGTACTCTGCATTGGAAGAAAGCCTAAACGTAGAAGCATCGGTATTGCATGTAATGGATGCGAATGGCAGCGACATTACGCAGATTTCGTTTAACCAAAGCCATGATATTGACCCGTTAGTGATGCCAAACGGTAAAATCCTATTTACGCGTTGGGATCAGGCCGCTGGTGATAAAGGTATGCACCTGTATCAAATGAACCCAGACGGTAGCGAACTAGAAATTGTGTATGGTCGTCACAGCCATGAACTCAATGGAGATAATGTCCATTTTGTGAAAAGCCGCATTACGCCTGATGGCGACGTGTTGGCCGCTGTTCGTGAGTACACCCGCGATACACTAGGCGGAAATTACTATCGTATAGACGTACAACAGTATATTGATAGCAACACCCCAATCGCCTCTAGCGATAGCCTTTCTGAGCCGGGGCAAACTGCCGCGTTGTTCGACAATATTGATACCCATGCCCCTATTTCTGCTGGCGGTTATGTAGGCGCGCTATATCCGTTATTTGACGGCAGCAATCGTCAGTTATTTGCATGGAGTCAGTGCCGCGTTTACGACCCAGAGCAAGAAGTAGCGGAAGGTGAGACGCGTACTATTTTGCCGTGCAGCGACGCCTTGCTTGCCAATGAAAACATTGAAGCTGCACCATTGCTATATGGCCTATGGATGTACGACCCACAAACCAATACACAGCAAGTTATTGCGACTCCACAAGAGGGTGTTGCGTATACCGAGCTCGTGTCGATGGAGCAACGTGGGTTTCCCGCTGATTACACCCCCGGTGAAAACTACGATGATACGCTGGCAAGCGAAGGGCTTGGCCGTATTCATATTCGCAGTGTTTATGACTTTGCAGGTGATGATGTAACACCAAGTGGTATTGAGGTAATGGCTAACCCGAGTTTGACCGCTGCCAGTGAACGCCCAGTGCGCTTTGTACGTGTGGTAAAAAGTGTATCTATTCCCGATGAAGATGTCATTGATGTAGAGCGTAGTGATTTTGGTCCATCTCGCAATTTGTTGATGCGCGATATTATTGGTTATTCGACCGTTGAACCAGATGGTTCGGTTCTGCTTGATTTACCTGCGAATATTCCTCTGTCATTCGAGTTTCTTGATGTTAGAGGCAAGCGGGTTTTGCCACGCCACGACAATTGGGTGCAACTCGTTCCCGGTGAGGTTAAAACCTGTAATGGCTGTCATACGCAAGACAGTACGTTACCGCACGGGCGACTTGATGCCGAGTACCCGTCTATCAACTTAGGCGCACCGTCGACAGGTGTGGCTCACCCTGGTGCCAACCCTGCATTGTTTGCTGATATGGGTGAAACCATGGCGCAAACGAAAAGTCGCGTTTTAGGGGCAACGTATCCGTTGGCTGACATTCTCTATGAAGACGTATGGAGCAACCCTCAAAATACCCCTCTTTCTGATGCGTTCGCTTACGCTTACGGCGATATGCAATCGGCTATTCCTATCTCGCAAAGTTGCGCGCAAAACTGGACCAGCTTGTGCCGTATTACGATTAACTACCCAGACCATATACAGCCACTGTTTGAGGTTGACCGTCGCTCTTTTGATGATGCGGGTATGCTTGTAAGTGATACAACGTGTATCAGCTGTCACACGCCAACAGACAGTGACGGCGTTACCCAAGTACCCGCTGCGCAACTCGACTTAACAAACCAAGTGTCGCTTGATAATCCAGACCAACTTACGGGCTATCGCGAACTGCTTTTCACCGATGCTGAAGTTGAGTTAGTGGATGGCGTATTGCTAGATAGACTTGTAGAAGCTGTTGATGGTAACGGCAATCCTATTTTTGAAAGGGACGAGGATGGTGAATTGATCCTCGACCCTGAAGGCAATCCTATTGTTGTCATGGTGACAGTACCTGTTGCTCCCTCTGCTCGCGCGTCAAGTGCCTTGGCAAGCGAGCGGTTTTTCACTTTATTTGAAACGGGCTCACACGCCAATTGGCTAAGTGATGCTGAGTTGAAGTTAATGGCCGAATGGTTAGACCTAGGTGCCCAATACTACAACAATCCGTTTGATGCGCCGCAGGACTAAGTACATGAAATTGGTTGCAGCGGTGTTAACAGTACTTATTTCGACATGCTTGTGTGCGTTAGGTGGCGATGCAAAAGCAGACGAGCTTGTTGTGAAAGTAGTTGAGCCTTATGCCGACATGCATACAGGGCCCGCTCAAGCCTTTCCTATTTTTCACGCCATCAAAAAAGATGAAGTGATTACCGTGCTGAAATCGCATACGGGGTGGTACAAAGTGCGTACGTCTGATGGCAAAGAAGGTTGGATTGCCAAAACATCACTTGCGGCCACGCTACATTTAGATAATGCAGAGGTGTTGATCGCGCAAAGTAATTTTGAAGGCTATCAGCATCGTACATGGGAATTTGGTGTTCACGCTGGCAAATTGAAAGATGTAACTGCTATGTCCATCAGTGCCGCATGGGTGCTCACCGACAATATCGCCGCTGAAATTAGTGCCACGCAAGCACTAGGCGACTTCTCTGATAACAGAATGTGGCTTGTTCGCGTTCAACATTACACCTTTCCAGAGTGGCGTTTATCGCCCTACTTCAGTCTAGGTGCCGGACAAATCCGAACTGAACCTAGCGCTACGCTTGTGCAAAGCGGTGCTGAGTCAAGAACGAATGACCTCCTCGAAGTAGGAGTGGGTGCGCGTTATTACCTACAAAACAACTTTGTAGTTCGCGCGGAATACAAACGCTTAACGGCATTAACCGAGCGTGACGAATTTGAGGAGTTGAATCTATGGACGTTAGGTCTATCCGTCTTCTTTTGATGAGCTTTACCGCTTTAGTGGTATCAGTTGGTGCCGTTGCACAGCAAGGCCCCATTATCGAGCCAAACCTTGAACGTCGCGATATACGCGAAGCCGACATTGACAGTGAAAACGTCGAAATTGGCGTGTTTGCAGGTCAGGTGAGTATTGAAGACTTCTCCAGTTCATCGATTGTTGGCGTCAGTTTGGGTTATCACATTACTGAGAATATCTTCGCTGAAGCAACGTATGCACAAGCTGATGCCGGCGAGACAAGCTTTGAGATCCTCTCTGGTGGTGCGCCATTTCTCACTGAAGAACAACGCGAATACCGTTATTACGACTTATCAGTGGGTTACAACTTTAATGGAGAACTCTTTGTTACTCAAAATACGGTTTTTAATACCGACTTTTTTGTCACTGTAGGCGGCGGTAGCACCGACTTTGGAGGCGAAAGTCAATTTACATTGAGTTTGGGCGCGGGATATCGCGTGCTTATTACCGATTACTTTGCACTGCGTTTAGACGTGCGCGATCGTATCTTCAACAGTGAGATTATTGGTGAAGAGAAAGACACTCACAACATTCAGTACACCCTAGGTGCGACTTACTTTTTCTGAGTAGAATGCTATGAAAATAAAACACTTTGACTCAATTTCTTGCTTAATCGCCTGTGTCACTATCTTGCTGGGACTGGCTTTGACCACGGCAACGCGAGCGGCTGAACCTGCACTCAATACACCTGCAACTGACTTTACGCTAAAAGGTAGAGACGGTGCCAATCATCGCTTAAGTGAAGAGGTGGGCAATATCGTTATAGTGAACTTCTGGGCGTCGTGGTGTGGCCCTTGTCGCGAGGAACTGCCCGCTTTTGAGTCACTGTATCAGGAATATGCCGATTTGGGCGTTACCGTGCTTGGTGTCAATGTTGATGACGATTCAAGTAAAGCTAATGTGCTGCTAAAAGATATAGAAGTGTCATTTCCAGTGCTTTACGACCCAGAGGGTGAAGTAAGCCAGCTATACGATGTTTCAGCGATGCCTACCACTGTTATGATCGATAGAGATGGCAATACGCGACTTATTCACAAAGGCTACAAGTCTGGCGATGAGAAGCACTACGAAAAAGCCATCAAGTCATTGTTGAGAGAATAGCAATGAAGAAGCCCATTCAGATGAGCGCCTTAGCGCTGTGTAGCACACTACTGAGCACCGGTTGCGTAAGCACACTGGAACACTTATCTGACATAGAGCCGTGGGTAAAACCTTACGAGCGAAGTCATCTTGCTGACCCTATCATGAGTGTCAACCGAAACCCTATTGCGACTGCCTACATCAAGCACGTATTTGAAGCACGTGAAGGCGCGCGAGGCGCTGATGGTGGCGCAGGAGGCGGTTGTGGCTGCAACTAACGCTAAAATATGGCAGCGAATGCTTGCGCTGCCTGTGCTGTTTGTAAGTTTAGTGACTACCTGTGCATATTCGGCAGTGCTACCTCAAGACCGCTCTGATGCGATGTATCACAGTTATTCAGGTGATGGTGTAACGATTGATGGTCCTTCGGTACTGTTGCGCAAAAAAATTGGCAACAAAGTGTCGCTGTCGGCTAACTATTACGTTGATACGATTTCTGGCGCCTCAATTGATGTACGCGCACAAGCCAGTGAATATCGCGAAGAGCGCACCGAAACCACAGTAGGTGCCGACTTCCTTCACAATAAAACCTTGATGAACGTCAGTTACACTAATTCCAGTGAAAATGATTTTGAAGCGAACTCCTACCATCTTAGTTTTAGTCAAGACTTCTTTGGCGACCTGACTACCTTAGCCTTAAGTTATTCTCGTGGTGAGGATGAAATTCGCCGCCGCGGAGATGAAAGTTTTTTGGAAGAAGCTACACGTCAAAAATTTGGGTTTGGTCTAACGCAAGTGGTAACCAAAAATCTAATTGTTGGCTTTAATGCTGAGAATATTTCAGATGAAGGTTACTTAAACAATCCTTATCGCGCTATTCGCTACATTGATTCAGACAGTGCCAGAGGCTTTTCATTTACCACCGAAGTGTATCCCAATACACGGGTCAGCAACGCTTTTTCATTAAATGGCAATTACTATTTGCCGTACCGCGCCAGTATTTATGGTGATGTGCGTTATTACTCAGACACGTGGGGCGTTAGCGCAACCAACGTTAAGCTAGGTTATGTACATACGTTTGGCAAAGCGTGGATCGTTGATGCTCATGTGCGTTTGTACCAGCAAGATCAAGCCGATTTTTATCAAGACATCTTTAATCGTGCAGACGAATTTACCTTCATGGCAAGAGACAAAGAGCTCTCAACCTATTCAGGCGTTGCAGCAGGTGTCGGGGTGACCTATGAATGGGCATTCTCATCAGACAGCTATGTGGAAAAAAGCACATTCAACCTTGAATACGACTACATGCAGTTCGACTACGACAATTTCCGCGACGCAACAGCGGGTGGTGAAGTGGGTGAAGAAGCCTTGTTCGGCTTTTCTGCCAACGTGATACGCGCTTATGTGTCAATTTGGTATTAGGGAGGGAGCGAAAATGTTCCACAAAGCCAAAACCAAGCCTTCTAAACCCTCAATTTTCGCACGAATAGGTGCGGGGCACTGCGCAATGATAGCTGCACTTGTGATAGCCATTTTTCTTAACCTTGCTTCATTTGCAGCGAAAGCAGAAAGTGTATCGGTAAATAACGATCAACACGTTCCACTAAATACGCAAATCGAAGACCTCAAAAAAGCCCTGATTAATCTCAATCGAGATTTGTTCATTCTTGAGGAAGACCTACTGTTTCCGTCAAGTACACAAGTTGCGGTGTACTTGTCGCTTGATGTGGGTGTGTACTTTCAGCTTGATGCGGTAGAGCTTGTTATTGACGACGAGACTGCCACACATTATCTGTATACCGAGCGTCAGGTAAATGCCTTAAAACGCGGTGGTGTGCAGCGTTTGTATATGGGCAATGTCAATCAAGGTGCCCACCAACTTACGGCCTTTTTTATCGGTATTGGACCTGAAAATCGACCGTACAAGCGAGCAGTCACTTTGGCATTTGAAAAAGATGATGATGCCCAGGCTGTAGAGCTCAAAATTACTGATTCAAGTGCCAAACACCAGCCCGAATTCACTGCTACTGTCCTTTAGGTTGCGCCGAGTATGAAGAAGCAGTTCACCCATTTAACCACAGCCTCGGTGATGTTACGTTTACGACAATGGCCTGCATTGTGTGCTTTGGTGTGCTCGCTTATGACATTACCCGCCTACAGTGCGGATGAATACGCATCGTCTAATGAGGACCCGCTAAGCGAGCAAGCGCTAAAAAAGCGACATGATGTAGCATTGGGTGAAGTGGTGTACTCGCTTTACGTTGATGACGCGCTTACCACGCTCAGTAAAATGGCGATGGTGGAAAAAAGAGCCGAAAACAGTGTTGTGCAAAACAATCCAGCAGCGACACACGCTAATATGTTAAGTCTACTAAAGGGCGGTGTTGCACTGGGTTTTGGCATGCCCCATCTCGCACAGCAAAAGCTCTCTTCACAAGCGCAATCGTTACAAGACGGGCAGCGTCCTTTGGCGTGGTATTGGCTTGCCCGACTTAATTTTTCTCAAGCACTTGGCTCTAATGGTTCATCTAACGGCTTGCAAGCTGGGCTAGATGCTTACAATGCGTTTGTTTCAAGCCTTGAAGCATCGGATAGCGA
Source organism: Alteromonas sp. KC3 (assembly GCF_016756315.1). NCBI lineage: Bacteria > Pseudomonadati > Pseudomonadota > Gammaproteobacteria > Alteromonadales > Alteromonadaceae > Alteromonas > Alteromonas sp. KC3. The sequence continues at coordinate 4,245,548 of NZ_AP024235.1, read as the reverse complement.
GCTTGATGAATTGCTGACACCAGCCCAGTGGTACGAATTAAATTATGAGGCTGCGCAGGCGTCTATGGCACTCACTAAAGGAGCCTTGTCTACCGACAATACAGCCAATGCTGCACACCCAGGTATTGAACGTTTTATTGCAGTTTTACCTGAAAGCCATATCGCGCGGCAGTACCTGGGTTATAACGAGGCGGTGAGTGCTTTTGAGCGCGGCGATTACGCATTGGCAGATCAGCGCTTTAAGCAGTTGGCCTATGCGTTATCAATGGAACTTGAACGCGAGATAAGCGCTAGCGGTTGGTTTTCATGGTTAAATTGGTGGCAAGATAAGCGTGATGAGAGTGTGACAAAACACGAGACTCACGCGTTACTTAATGAAGTACTACTGGCGCGCGGTCAAACCTTATTGATGCTCGGTGAGCAAGAACAAGCACTCGGTGTGTTTGACGCTATCGACACTGACATATATGCCAATGACGTGCGCGCTCAACATACCGACATTGCCCAAAACACAGTATCAGAAACAGGTAGCGCTCAATCGCTTATTCGCGATGAGGCATTACTGCACTATGGGTGGGGTTTGGCGCAATCTGGCGACTGGCCCTTGGCCATGGGCGTGTGGAGCTTCCTGTCTGAGCAAGACAACAATCTTTACACGCTGCAAGCAACGCATGCGCTGGCATATGGTTATGCCCAGCAAGGTGGTGAGGTGCAAGCTTACGCTACATTGCAATTACTCCTTGCCAAGTTAACGGTTGTTATTGATGAATTAGAACTACTTTCAAGGCAGATTGAACAAGAACGATATTGGCAGAGCGTGGCATTGGGCGTGAATACGTTACAGATAGACCAAGCTGAAACGATGCGTACAAGCAATCAAGCTCCTCGACATCAAGTTAATGGCGTATCTACACACGGGGCATCTGTTACAACACCTTGGCAATCACTTTGGCCTGCGTCACACAAAGATTTATTGATGGACCTAATTACCGAAACAGCCACTAATGCAGGTAATCAAGGGCAAGACCAGCTAGAAAATTTAACGTCTTTGTATCACATTCAGCGTCAACTGCTAGCGCAGCGAAACCTAACTACAACGTTTGATGTGTTACTTGATGAGCGAGAGCAAACTCACAAAGCGCGCGTTGCCAATCATCAATCTCAGCAGTCTGAGGAACAACTGAAACAGGCACAAGCGGTGTTTATATCGTTAGAGCAGCGCATTGCTCTTGCCGAGCAACACACGAATCTGCCTGTGGGTGAGAACACAAATGACATGTGGCTGGCGGGGTTAGCGACTTTCGCTAACGCAGAGCAATTAGCATGGCTTAACCGGTTATCAAATGCAGAGCAACGCCTAGCGCGGGTGTCAAAAGAGCGCACTGTGCGTCCGGCCTACGGTGAACGTCTAGCGCGTATAAAAGGCGTACTGGCATGGCAGCTTTCTGAGCAATACCCTAAAGCGCGTTGGCAACACAAAAAGGCCTTGGATGAAGTGGCCGAGCGTTTATATGATGCAAAGCGTGCACAGCTTAACTTCTCTACTTTACTGGCCACACCCAACATTACCGATGCACAGCGCGCTAACGTTCAATCGCTGCAAGCGCGTATTGACACTCACTTAGAAACAACATCGCAGCTTATTATGAATGTTGAGGTTTCCCTTACCGATAAGGCGTTAGCCGCAATTGAGGCGCGCAAAGCGTATTTAGCTGAGCAGTATGCGCTAAGCCAGCTTGCTATGGTGCAGCTGCGAGATAGCGATAGCAACGCGCCGATTGTTGGTGAGAACGAGGAGAATAGAAGTGAATAGTCCTGTTCATCGCCTGTTGTCTATGGCTGTTGCCAGTGTGCTAATCACGGGCTGTGCGTATACCTCTTTGACTGACAAAAACCAACAAGCCAAAGGCGCTCAAAACGCCTTAGTCACGTCTTTGGGTATAAAACGCATTGTGGTAGAAAAAACGCAACTTGAACCCGCCGCATTAAGCGAAATTCGCGATGGTTATGCAGAGTTAGTAGGGCAGTTTTCAGAGAGAGGGCTTGCCCAGCAGCTTGAATTGCGACTAGCTGATGTGGAAATGCTATTGGCCGAAGAGCGCCAAGTATCTATTGATGCCAGCACTTCGGGGGGCACGTATCAACATGCGATAAGCGCATATCAAAACATCTTGGTTAAGTACCCCGATGAAGCGTCAAAAGAAGCCGTGCTTTATCAGTTATCGCGAGCCTATGACTTGCAGGGCGAACGCGAAGAAAGCGTGGCTGTGCTAAACGTGTTGCTAGAGCTTTTCCCCGCATCACAGCACGCGCCGGAAGCGTGGTTTAGGCAGGGTGAGGCCTTCTATGGTCAGGCAGAATATGCCAAAGCCGCCAATGCTTATGCACAAGTGCTCGCTAACAGTGAGAACAACAACTTTTATGCTATGGCGGCCTATATGCAAGGGTGGGCGTACTATAAATTGGAAGCCTACGATAAGGCACTAACTTCATTTGATAGCATGCTATTGGCAAGCTTTAGTGATGAAACGCTGCAGAAACAGGCGGTATCAACTTCCGTGTTACCTGCTCCCGTATTACCTGACATGGCACAGCTGCCTAAAGGTCAGCAAAAGCTAGTGAAAGACAGTTTACGCATGATGGCGACGCTGTTTTCTTATCGCGGTAACGGTGAAGCTATCGTCGATTTCTATAACGTACGGGGTAACCAACCTCATAGCTATTTGGTTTACAACGAACTTGCGCAGCAGCACTTAGATAATGATCGCTACCTGGATGCCGCCGAGGCATACCACGCTTTTGCAAGCCATTTTCCTGCACACCCTGAGGCAGTAGCATTTTATGTTAAACACATAGACGCCTTTATTCTGGGTGAATTCCCCAGTGAGGTACTAAGTGCAAAAGCAGGCTTTGTAGACACTTTTGGCGCCACAACTGGTCAGTATGCGACCTTGCCAGATTATGTACAGCAGGATGCAAGACCTTATCTTCATCAGTATTTAAGAGAATTAGCGCAAACACAGCACAGTTTTGCGCAGCAACTTACCACTCCCACAAAGCGACATACGCTTACACCAGCACTGCGCAGCCTTAATGAGGATGCATTACGCAAAGAGGCCAGTGCCGCCTACGCCAAAGCTCAAGGTTACTACCTTGCCTTTATTGATATGTTCCCTGACGATGAGCTTGTTGCGCAAATGCAATTCAATCTGGCAGAGAGTTACTTTGAGTCAGCGCAGTATGAAAACGCGATCACACATTATGAAGCGTTCGCGTACACATTCAGTGACCATGAGAAAGCCAGTGATGGTGCATACAGCGCGTTACTTGCATTTAAGGCACTTTCAGAAAAAACGCTTTCAGACGAAGTAGCGAATTCATCTTTGCAAGGGTTAAAAGCGAAGCAGCGACAAAGTCAGCAACGATTTATCGCAACGTTTAGTCGCGATAGCCGAGTAGTACCGGTAGTGCAAACGTTAATGCAAGAAACCTTTGATGAAGCGCAATTTGAACAAGCACTGTCCTATAGCGATTGGTTACTCAACCCTCCTAGTGGCACCACCGGCAGTGTTAATGAGCAAGTGCGCCTATCCGCATTCTTAGTGAAAGCCCATAGTTTATTTGGGTTGAAGCATTATGTTGAGGCAGAAACAGCCTATGCCATGTTGCTTGCCGATACCCAAAAATGGGGTATCGCTAAACAAGATGCGCTCACACAAACGCTGACTCGAAACTATGCTATTAGCATGTTCAAGCAGGCAGAAGCTGCTGTAGGGCAAGATGATTTATCTCAAGCAGTTACTCACTTAACCAGGCTAATGCGTAATACGCCGAATATCGATATTCGCGTTAATGCACAATATGATGCAGCCAGTTACTTGATGACGCTTGAACGCTTTGATGAAGCGCAAGCCTTACTTGAAGACTTCGAGCAACGTTTTCCTTTACACGAACTTACACCCACAATTGAAGGGAAGCGCTTGTTCGTGTACGAGAATACCGAGCAATGGCAAGCCGCTGCCAACGTGCTTTATAACCAATATGAGCGCAACAAAAGTACCGATGCAGGGCGAGAAGCCCTATTGCAGGCGGCAGAGTATTTTGAGTTGGCGGGTAATCGCGCGGCATCGCTACCCGCTTATAGAACCTACGCGCATGCTTACCCAGCACCTTTTGATACGGTGATGGAGGTGAGGTTTATTATGAGTGAGTTCTATAAACAAAGTGGGGAGGATGCCAAGCGCCGTTTTTGGCTTGATAAGCTCATAAAAGGGCATGATGGTGCTGGTGACAACGCAACACCGCGTTCTCAAACATTGGCCGCTATGTCTGCCATGGTGTTTGCCGAAGATGCGAAATACGTGTTTAACCGCATAAAGTTAACCCAGCCGCTTAAAGCCAGTTTGACGAAAAAACGAAAAGCGTTAACGCAAGCCGTAGAAGCACACAATAAAGTGCTGTCATACAAGGTAAGAGAATACGCAACAGTGGCAAATCATCAGTTAGGTGCGTTATACCGTCAACTTGCCAACGACTTAATGGCCTCACAACGCCCGAGCAACTTAAACGCGCTAGAACTAGAACAATATGAGTTGCTACTGGAAGAGCAAGCTTACCCTTTCGAGGAACAGGCTATGCAGGTATATGAAGTCAACGCTAAACGCAGTTGGGACGGGGTTTATGATGAATGGGTTAAGGCCAGTTTTGCTGAGCTCTCAGCGTTAATGCCAAACCGTTATCGCAAGACAGAAAAAGTGGAGGCGCTCAGTGTTGAAGCATATTAACCCCTTTTGTTGCCTTGTAGCGGTGGTGATTGGCTTAAGTTTGAGTGGCTGTACAAGCACACCTTCTGAAACTCAGGTGAATGAACATTATTCACTAGGTGAAACGAGTGCTGTAAACCAAGATGTGGCCAATAATACCGACAATACCGCCAGTGCGGTATCTCAAGATGCACATTTAGCACAGCAGTTACGTAGCTCTGAAAACTACTATACCGCGACCAAGCGTGTATTTTCTGAAGAAGAAGCGGCGCGTTTCAACCTTGCTCTTGTCCACTTTGGCGATGGAGAGTTTGACAAAGCTACACAGGTTGCCGAAGGACTTATTGAGGCTAATCCTACCGCGACGCCTTCACCTCAGCCTTCATCTTCACCATCTGCTGTGTGGGTATTACTTGGTGATATCGCACGCGCATTGGACGACAACAACTTGGCGATAGCACACTATACCCAAGCTGTTGACCGTAACCAATACAACTATTATGCACTAAACCGTCTTGGGACATTAGCGCGAGAAAATGGCGAATTTCAGCAGGCACAGCAGTACTACTTGAATGCGATTAAGGCCTGGCCAGGCTATCAAAATGCACATTATAACCTAGGTATCTTGCTTGATCTGTATGTGGGGGATAAGGTGTCTGCCCTTGAATATTACGGTAATTACTACGCATTGTTACGCTACCCTGACACCCAAGCCGACCAGCAGGTGGACATGCGTTTGGTTAAGCAAGTCGAGCGCTGGATAGCGGATGTTAACCGTCAAATTCCAGCCACGGCGAGAGGAAGCAGCGATGAATAAATATCAAAAGTTGGTTGCTTTGATGATGGTGCTTGCCACCGTTGGTCATGTTCCCCCAATGAAAGCACAAGAAGTGCAAAATGATGATGCGCCTTTACGGCTTGAGGCAACAATACGCGGTGACAAAGAGCAGCCTAGGGTATTAAGTATTGTACCTTGGCAGTTACCCGCTCATCGCAATATAGAAGGCACATTGTCTTGGAAGCCACAACAAGCTACTCCCTCACCCCTTGAAAGAACGCAGTTTTTACGCAAAATGGCGCTCTCTCAGCAATTTAGTAAGCAAGCGCTTACTAATCAAAAATAGAGCGCCGTAAGAACGCGTTAGGTATTAATTCTGCCAACGATGTGGTGACCTAGATAACCTATAGACCGCAAGAATGCGATACAACTAACACTATGTAGCGAACACTATTTTCGCTGTTAATTGTTAAAGAGGAAAAATCATGCAGGTCTTCGATGTTATAGTGCGTTTCTTTCAAGAAGGCGGTTCATTTATGTTCCCCATTGCGGTAGTTCTTGCCATGGGCGTAGCCATCGCAATAGAGCGGTATTTCTTCTTATCATCAGCGAAACGAACCAATAAGCGCGCCTTTGCTGAGTTAGAACCTTTATTACACCAACAAAAATACGATCAAATTCGCCGAATGGGCGAACAAGACAGTGCGCCGATTAGCCGCGTGATTGGCGCTGGTATTGCGCGACTTCAAGTGAGTCCACGTCGTGAAGATATTGAATATGCGATGGAAGAAGGGCTGATGGAAACGATTCCTCGCTTGGAAAAACGTACACCGTATTTAGGTACGCTGGCGAATATCTCAACATTGCTGGGCTTGCTAGGTACTATTATCGGTCTTATTGCTGCGTTCTCAGCGGTTGCCAACGCAGACCCTTCCGAAAAGGCGAGCCTACTTTCACAAAGTATTTCTGTTGCGATGAACACCACAGCATTTGGCCTTATTGCCGCAATTCCTTTACTGGGTTTTCATTCGGTATTGCAAACCAAAACGACAGAAATCGTGGATAGCATGGAAATGGCTGGGGTGAAGTGTCTGAATGCCCTAATGGCGAAAAGCTCGGTAGCGCCACGAAGCCGCCAATCTGACGAGTAATCGATTATGTTAGGCAGACGTAAACGCCTCGAAAAAGCGGATGCTGAACTGGATATCACTTCATTCTTAAACTTAATGATTGTTCTGGTTCCCGTGCTCTTAATGATGATGGTTTTCTCGCGTATTACGGTAGTTGAGCTAAAACTACCGGGCCTGAGCGCCCTTAGTGAGGGGGAAAGCATTGAGCAACAACACATTGAGCTGGTGGTAACTCCACAAGGCAGTGCGGTGTACTTTCCGTCAGGGTATCTAGTGTCGCAGTTACCAGTATTGGAAGATGCAAATACCGGTGAGATAGTGCAAGACTGGGATGGGTTGCAACAAGTTCTTAAGCAATTGAAGCAAACCTTACTGGCCAAGAATACACAAAAAGATGACATTGTATTGATGGTGTCAGATAACGTTGACTATCAAACCTTGATCACGCTGTTATCGCGCACACGCTCTTACAAAGACGTAGTAGCAGCTTCTGTGGTTGATGCTGCGCTCTTTCCCGAGGTGTCATTTGCAGAAGTACCTGAGCACATGGCACAAATTGACTGGTCGCAGGCTAAAAAGCCTGAATACAGTGCGACACAAGGGGAGACGCCATGAAGCAGTCAGTACGAGCTAAACGTATGGCGCGCAATCATAAGCGCAACTCAAAACAAACAAAGCTTAGCTTAGTGTCACTAATGGATATCTTCACAATTTTGGTGTTCTTTTTAATGCTAAATGCATCAGATGTGCAGGTGCTGGATAACCATAAATCGGTCACCTTACCAGAGTCAACATCCGACACGCCCGCGAAAGAAACCTTGTTAATACTTGTGAATAACGACGCTATTGTGCTGCAAGGGAAGAAAGTGACCGATGTAGACAGCGCACTTCAAGATAACCAAGATACAATTTCAGCACTGGCAAAAGAACTTGAGTATCACAACCAAAAACGTCAAAAACGTGCGGTGATGCAACACGCAGTAACAGCGCCGCAAAGCGATGCCGCAGGCCAAGCGATTACCATTATGGGTGACAGAACTGTGCCTTATGCAGTGCTTAAAAAGGTGATGTACACCTGTGCCGAAGCAGGTTATACCGATGTGTCATTAGCTGTTGAGCAACTACTTAGTAGCGAGGGTGAGGTATGAGCAGTAGCTACTATCAAACCCAATTACCTTGGGCATCAAGTGACAATGACAACAAAACGTTTTCACGCATTACCTATACATGTTTAGGTTTAACCCTAATGTTTGCGCTTGTTGTGCAGTGGGTACAATTGCCAGAGCAAACGCGTGAAGAAAAAGAATCGATTCCCCCGCAGTTGGCCAGAATTTTAAAGCCTGTTACACCACCCCCTCCACCGGTGGTAGAGCCGGAACCGATAGTAAAAGAGAAGCCGCCAGTCGTTGAAACGCCGCCAGAGCCCAAACCAGAACCTAAACCTGAACCCAAAAAGGTTAAGCCAGAACCCGCGCCACCATTGCCAAAAGTGACCCAAGAAGAAAAGGTCGCCCAAGCTCGTGAAAATGCTAAAAAGACCGGTTTGCTGGCCTTTGCGGATGACATTGCCAGCATGCGCAACGACATGAACGTTAATAATATGGCCAATACTCAAACCATTGAAGGGGCGGGTAAGCAAGAACAAACCTCGCGCAAACGGATTGGTCAAGATGTCGCAACCACCACAAGTGGTGGGCTGAAAAACGCAGAAATCAGCCAAAATATTGGAGCTCGTGGTGAATTAGCGGGCAGGAAAACCACCGAATTTTCTGCACCTGAAGAGGGCGCCGCGTCGCTTGCGAGCAAGCGTATAGTGCAAGAAAGCCAAATAGTGGGCGACCGTGATATAGAGCTCATCCGCAAGACACTAGATGCCAACAAAGGTGCCGTGTATTCATTGTATCGTCGTGCACTGCGTCAAGATCCTGCGCTTGAAGGTAAGGTAACAGTGAGCCTTACTATAGAGCCAGATGGTAGCTTGTCGGATGTCACGCTTATTAGCAGTGAACTCAACAATGATGCGCTTGAAAAGAAATTGTTGGCGCGTATTGGCATGATTAATTTTGGCGCGGCAAATGTTAAACAAACCAAGTTAGAATACGCATTTAACTTCTTACCTTATTAGCGTATTGCTGTATCACCAATAACCTCTACCTTTAAAAATGCCCTTGTAGTCTCATATCAAGGGCTTTTTTATTACTAGTTCTTGTTGGTCCTACGCCGATAAAAGTTGCTTTCACTATGTATTTTTGTGATATGTTATAAAGTAACTATTTTTGATGGATTTGGTGATAATGGCCAAGACTTACCGTTCATTACTTCAGAAGAAGCATTATATCTTCACACTTTGGTTTCTGTGCTTGGTTGCCTTAAACATGAATCAAAGTCTTGCATCGGACAGCGCTGCTGTATCCTATGAAGAAATAGACTGGGTAGCTTTGATGCCGGAAGATGACTTAAGCGCGTTGATGAACAGGCCTGAATTTCTCAATGATATTGCAGATGGTTCAGCGGAAGATTCTCTCGATAGTTTTGCGTCTCAGATGTTAGAAGATGAACAAGCACAGCGATATCAATCGGCATTAGTATCGACACGCGTTATTGATGCGTTCGACGGCAAGGCTATTCGCATTCCTGGGTTTATCGTTCCGCTTGAACAAAACTCGGAGCAGTTAGCCACCACGTTTTTTGTGGTTCCGTATTTTGGTGCGTGTTTACACATGCCTCCACCACCGCCAAATCAAATTCTGTTTGTTGAATTTGAAGAAGGCGTTGAAGTAGAGAATTTATACGATCCCTTCTGGTTTGAAGGCACCATAAAAATAGAAAATCACGAGAGTGCATTAGGCACGTCGGCATATTCGTTATTGTTAGATAACGTTATGTTATATGAGGAGTGATAAGACCATGTTTTTACCAACATTGAAAAAATCACTGGCCGTTACGCTAATGACGTTTACTTTTAGCAGTACTGCATGTGAGTTACATGCGGGTATGGATAGCATGGGGTTTGGTTTTCAACACCCATTGATGCAGCAGCATATGTCGCCAAAGCGCGAGGCAATCATCGGTCTTAGAATAGACCGCAAGCGCGAGATGGCAAAAGACGAGCAAGCAGCCGTTCCGCTTCGTTTTACCGTGCCACCTAACTACGAAAAAGTGAATGTGGATGTAACAACAAGTAGTGGTCTGTCGCTGCTTTCTGATGAACGCTTTAAAATAAATAAGGCGATGGGCAAGCAAGATATTAGTTTTGTTGCGTTAGAACCCGGTACACATGAGGTGGTATTGAAGGTATATGCGTTAAAAAGCAATGTCCCTGTTACCTATACACGCAAAATAAAAGTTGTCGTTAGCTAGGCACTATTAGTCCCAGTGAGTATGAACGTTTTTCGTAGTGGAGTATGGGGTATATCCATCGTCTTTTTTCTGGCGCTGGGAGTCGCAGTGGGGCTAGGGCTAACGGGCAAGTTTTCTGAAAAATTATGGGGTAAGTTTCCGGCGTTGTCTGCATTTTTTACCAGCAATGACAATGTGCTTTACAGCAAGACTGCTGATAGCTTTGATAGAAAAGCGTACCCTGATGTGAATTGGGATGCATTGCTGCCTGAGACTGAAAGAGGCTTGTTAGGGAACGGTGCTCAAGGACAAAACGACGAAACATCTACGCCACTTCACGAACAAATTTTCAATTCTATTCAGCGCACGTTTGATGATGACTACCAACGCGCGCTTGTTTCAACCAATATCGTTGCCGCACTCGATCAAAAACCAGTGACACTCAACGGCTTTATTGTTCCTGTAGAAGCGAACGCAGAGCGCCGGATAACCGCGTTTTTTGTGGTTCCCTACTTTGGAGCATGTATTCATTATCCTCCACCGCCTCCCAACCAAATTGTGTATATATCGCTAAAACCTGATAGTGATGGCGAAGCTGGACTTAGTCACGATTCAGTAGGTATAGGAAATATTGATATTCAAAAAGCCTATTCGTTTTCAGGAGTATTGCATGTTGGTATGTATGAAGATGTGCAAGGTACATCCGCCTATATAATGGATGTGGTTGAAATTGCGGAATATGTTGGTAGTGCGCAAGAAGGTGCGTTCCATAAAGAAAGCACCTTTACCAAGCCTGTGCGCTAAGCGCGTTGACTAAAACGTATTTCGAAAGTTACCAAGAACCATACATAGGATTGGGTAAGATAAACAGTGATATTCCCGTCTCAGTTGACAGTGCATTAACGTTAGCAGACTCTTGGGTAACACCAGCAAAGTCTTCAATGTTGTCACCTATTTGCATGATGATCGCATGTTGTTTCTGCCACCCACGGTTAGCGTCGTCGATGCTGCAAACTGCCTCACCATTGGTAAGCTGCTGTCTACGTAAGTCTTTGTCGTTCACAATGTCGGTTTGCCCCACAGCGTCCTTATCTCGCTGAAGTCTTCCCATCACACAGGTGTTTTGAGGCGTTAACGGTAGCGATTGCGCCAATAGGTTTTCCCATGTGTAGCGATCTAGGCTTTTGTCTCTATTAGTGATAAGTGCGACTTTGCCATTTCGTGCAATGACTTCTTTTAAAAACTCAGCCACACCAGGCACAAGCGTGGCTTCTTTGCGCTTTACCCACGCTTCCCAACTTGATGGCGAATAACCTAAACCTTGTGACTCTCGTTCACGCTGATACTGACTGTTGTCGAGTACCGTTTCATCCACATCCATTACCACTACATCTGTGGCATTAAATTGGGTTGGGAGTGCGTCAATAGCTTGTGCGTATACAAATTGACTTAACAATGGGTACTCTTTACTTTCTGTTTGATAAACCACAGCGGTGGAAAGAGAAGGGCTTTCTTTAGGGCCCTGTAGTGAAGTCGAAGTTGTGCTTGTACATGCAGCCATTGTCGCTGCAACGCCAGCTGCCACCATAGCGCGTACTAAATTTGAATGTGAAGATGTTAACGTCAACGTAGTTTCCTTAACTGAATTGATGAGTTGTCACTGCTGTATTAATGCTGTATCAAGCGAACTAGCGTGAATTAATCGCACCGCTTATCTCTGCAACAGCATCATGCGCATGTAGACTTTCTTGATGCTCTACTTTGACATGAAAGTAGGTGGCGTGAGAATACGTAGACAGCGCATCATGTAGTCGTCTTACCGCATCTTCCACAAACATTAGGTTTTGTGCATTTCGCCTAGCAAACTCTTGCTCATCTTCCCGTTTTACCGCTGTTTGTAGCGGTGTCGCTAACGTATTCTCAGCTAAGTCAATAATGTCAATAAAGTCTGGTACCGTGCTCTCCATCAAGTTTAGCGTAATATGTGCAAAAGAGCGCTGCGCATGCGCTGTGGCAATGCTCGCCTGTTTAGACGCAAGCCATTCGCTTACCACATTTGTATCAAGCGGTTTATTTTCAAACTGCGCCTGGAATGCTTCTGCTAGCGCTTGCCTCGATAGCGATGCCGAGCAAGGACAAGTACTTGAATAGGGAATACTAATACATAGCTGTGTTCGAATTTTTCCCTCGTCGTTTTTTAATGTAAGTGCTGCATCATAATGCTGATAGCCCGCAGTTTTACTGATAAGAGCTGGTCTTGATACGGTAAGTGTAAATTGCAAAGAGAGTGTCGCAGAAGTGCTTAGTCCTGCCTGAGACGATACTAATGCATCCATTAACTCACTCAGTTGTATGTTGCCAAGTACCTTATTACTTAGGTGTTCCTGCAGTAAATTGTACAATCGCGACATATGAATACCCTTAGCATGAGGGTCGTCAAGACTCACCGTTACATTCGCCTTCGCTGTACTGGCGATGACGGTGCCTTTGCTATCGTGAATGGTCAATGGAATTGCAATACCTTGCATACCCACTTCGTCGATACGAGGTCTAATGGTGTTTGAAGACTCGCGAGCGATATCGGGCAAGGAAGATGAAAAAGCATGATTCGACAAGACAATGTCCTTACTACAAAGAATAGATTAAAAATATATGCATGGAGCTAGACTGAGGTAAATGAGGCCTCTTGTGGAGTGCCTCTCTTGCTTAGACGAAGGTTGCCAATATGTGCAGCGACAACAAACAATGACCCTATAACAGTAACCACAGCTTCCCCGTTTTCACCGAGAACCTCATGGCCCAGTCCTAACATTTCAAGAACTAAGGGAGAGCTCAATACCATTAACCCAGTTAAGCCAAAACAGATTACCCACAACGTGCGATGATGCGTAAAGCCTATAAGCAAGGCGACAAAACCGACGGGGACAACAAAATACAGTAAGAGATGATGAAAGGATTCATCGGTCAGCAATGCTACGCCTGCCAGCGAAGGAATAGCAATGAGAAGTAAAGGAGTTAGCAGGCAGTGCACAACGCATAGGGAAGACAAGATCATCGCGAACTTATCTGAAAACGCTTGTGTCTTTGTCATTGCATTTCTCTGTGTAATTGATGTCATAAATAGTCCTGTAAACAAGAGGTTACTTAATCTCAAATGACGGTTCAGAGGCCTTGATGATAAAAGCCTGTTGATTGGTTTGTGTTATCCAAGTTGCTCTTAGCATGGATACGCTGGGCCAGAATTCAAAACCGCTTACTTCGACCTTGGAAATAGGTGACTCACACGCAAGCAAATAAGCAACGCGGAAATCTGAGTGCGTCGCGTGGTTATCTTCCTTTTTATGTTCATCGTGTTCCTCATGATGCCCGTGTTGGTTGTGTTCATTCGCTTCACGATGATCGGATTTATGCTCTGTGGCCTCTTGCCATGGCGATTCCAATGTGGTTTCAACAACAGAACAACTTGCATCAATACTGAAAATATCTTTAAAGTTTGAAAGCGTACTTTCGGCCTTTTTAAATTGGTGTCGTTCAGCTGTCGAATCAGGTTTATGTTCAAACCCCAGCACATCCGCGGCAGGAAGCTGTAAAACTAATTGCCAATCGCTGCCCGCTTGTAACACTTGTAGGGTGCCCTCACCGTGCGTATGAGGAGCGGCAGTGACGGCAAAAGTAGCCATAAGCGCGAGACTTCCCGCCACTTTAAGTAGCCCATTCTTTAAGGTATCTGACATAACAATCATCTTTATCTCTTGAATTATTGTTATACTATAACATATCATCCTCTGGTTTTTGTTACATTATCACATTTTAAAATTGAAAATCAGGGGTTATAAGAAATGAAACTCACTCGGGTGGCATTAGGACTCTCGCTGTTGATGCCGACGTCAATATTGGCTCAAACGCTTTCAGGCACTGTGACGAATGCGTCAGGTCAGCCTATTTCGGGCGCGGTTGTTGAAATTGAGTCGTTAAAACGCACGGCTAATACAAATGAAAAAGGTCAGTTTGTTTTTTCGGATATTAAGGAAGGGAGCTACGACCTCCATATTTTCTCTCCCGGCTTTGCGCATCTTCATAAGGACGCTACGGTCGCTACCAATCAATCTGAGAATGGTGTTTATGTATTGGCGAAAAGTGCTATCGAAGTTATCGATATCTATGCCACGCCGATGCACTTGTCTGTTATGGAGTCTGCGACACCAGTTAGTGTACTTTCAGGCGACAACCTTAGGCGCCAACAAGCAGCAACATTGGGCGATACGTTAGAGAAATTACCAGGCGTACAAACAAATTTTCATGGCAATGTTGCCAGTACACCGATTATTCGTGGGTTAAGTGGTCCTCGCGTGTTAATTACGCAAAATGGCTTAGATGTGAGTGATGTATCTCGCGTAGGTCCCGACCATGCTGTTGCAGGCGAAGCATCGAAAGCACAACAAATAGAAGTGCTTAGAGGCCCTGCAACCCTATTTTTTGGTAGTGGCGCTATAGGTGGTGTGGTTAACGTTGTTGATCAACGTGTACCTACATCTAATGATACCCGTGGTGAGTTTCTTGTTGAGACCCAGACTGTTAATGACCAAAGTCTAGCTACATTCAACGTTACAACTGGTATGGACAATGTGGCATTTTATGCAGATGGTTTCTATCGTGATTCTGATGATTATGAAACGCCATCTGCGCCAGATATCGACGATCCGGATGGCCCGAATGTGGTGGAAAACAGTGCAGAGGAATCGCATGGGTTCACTTTAGGGACAAGTTATCTATTTGACCAAGGGTATGTTGGCGTTGCTGTTGAGCAGTTTAATCGTGAGTATGGAATTCCTGGCCATAGTCATGGTGGCGTAGAATCTGTTTATGCCGACTTGGAGCAAACCCGTTATCAGCTTTTGGGTGAGTACAATTTCCAAGATAGCTTGCTTCAAAGCGTTCATTTTAGAGCGGGCTATACCGATTACGACCACGTAGAAATTGAAGGGAGTTTTGCTGGTACTCAGTTTAGCAATGAAACTGAAGAAGTACGTGTTGAATTGCTTCATAAACCAATAGCGGGTTGGCGCGGCGGTTTAAGCGTGCACTATAAAGGCAGCGATGTCTTTGCCGAGGGTGAAGAAGCCTTTACACCACCTTCAGAAATGGAAATGTTTGCTTTGGCGCTAATGGAAGAACGCCACTTTGGTAACTGGCTCGTCCAGTTGGGTGGACGTGTTGAACGCGTAACGCTAGATGCCGCGAGTGTGCTTTTGCCGGATATTGATGCACACGAGCATGATGATGATCACGACCACGGCGACGAGCATGACCACGGCGATGAGCACGATCACGGCGACGAACATGACCATGACGATGAACACGATCATGGTTCTAGCGAACTTATTCGTCAGTTCGATGTGGCACAAGAGTTTACACCTGTCTCTCTCTCAGCAGGTGCGGTATATACGATTAACGACGAATACAATGTTGGTATTTCATTGTCTCGCTCACAGCGCGCGCCTTCTGCTTCTGAATTACTCTCTTTTGGCCCCCACATCGGAACGCGGACTTATGAAGTTGGTGCACTATTCGATTTAACCAGTGACGATGAATTTATTCTTGCGCAAACGCCAATTGACCTAGAAACGGCCAATAACGTTGACTTGACGTTTAGAAAAACACAGGGCGACGTTGGGTTTGTGTTCAATATTTTCTACAACCAAGTAGACAACTACTACTATCAAGAAGGTACAGGGCTTTTTGCTGAAAGCGGCCACGACCATGATCATGGCGACGAACACGCCCACGAGGAAGAGCACGCTCACGATGATGAGCATGATCACAGCGACGAATTGCCTGTGTATTTGTTCCGCTCAGCGGATGCCATTCTTCATGGTTTCGAGTTGCAAGTTGCGTGGCAAGCAACGGATGCACTTAAAGTGGACATGTTTGCCGATTACGTAAAAGCGCGCTTAAAAGATGGCGGAGACCTACCGCGCACATCACCCATGCGTGTAGGTACACACCTTCAATATTCATTGGACCGTTTGCGTGCTGACCTAGACATTACGCATTTTGCCAAACAAGACAATATCTCTTCTTTTGAGACCGAAACAGATGGTTACACGCTAGTTGATGCCTCTATCACCTACGATATTCCTCTTGGAGACATCGATTTATCCGTATATCTGAGCGGTGAAAACTTAACTGACGAAGAAGCTCGCGTTCACACCTCTTTCTTGAAAGATATTGCACCGCGCCCGGGAAGAAACTTTGCGCTAGGTGTACGCGGGTTTTTCTAAAAAAAGACTAAGAAAAAACAGAATTCTAAAAGGACATAACACATGAAAAACAGTTTGATGCTCACGGCTATCGCAAGCGCACTTATTTTGGCAGGTTGCGGCGATGCAGAAACCAACATTGTAGAACTACCTCCCATTGAAGTACCTGATGATCATGATCACGACGACCATGACCATGATGATTTTGAAATTGAAAGCGAAGGTCGTTTAGTGGTTGCGGATGCAGACTCTAACACGCTGACTGTGGTTGATTTAGACGATAGCAGTGTACTTGATACGTTCACCTCAACTTTTGAGGGCAGTAGCTTAAGTGCGTCAGCAGGATATCGCTTTGCAGTGATTAACTCGCGCAGTAATGGACTTACCGAATTCCTAGACGGTGGACTGTGGCGAGAAGACCACGTTGAGCACCTACACGACTATAAAGAAGCGCCTGAGATGTCTGACTTTAACCTTGAAGGCAGTAAGCCTACTCACGTTGTTGCACATGATGGGCAGCTAGCCGTATTTTATGACGGTGACGCCGAAACCAGCATGCCAGCAGGTGTGAAAGTGGTTACAGATATGCAAATTGCTAGCGAAACTGACGATGTTCCTTCGCTTGATTTCACAGTGAATATGCATGGCGTTGCTGAGCCGCGTGGTAACATGTTGATAAGCTCGGTACGTCGCGATGATGCTGTAAGCGTATCGTCTAACCCAATTTTGCCAGACAGTGTTGCGGTTTTTCATTACCACGATGGTGAATACGAGGAAGAACAACGCTTTGATGGGGAATGTGCTGACTTGCATGGCGCAGCACAAAACGAACTTGCTGTCGCGTTTGGGTGCAGCAATGGCGTATTAGTGTTAAACGAGAACGATGAAGTATTTACCAGCACGTTTGTTGAAAACATCGATAGCCTAAATGGTCTTCGCATTGGCAACTTGTATGGGCACGAGCACGCTGACGCATTTATTGGTGTTGCATCACAACACGGTGGCGGCAGTGCCATTCTTGCTAATGTTTCACCAGTTACAAGCTCTATGGAAGTGATTGATTGGATGCCGGAAGCTGACGCACATGCGGTGTCGTATGGGTTTACCCACGAAGGTGAATACTTCGCTATCCTTGATGATAAAGGCTATGTGACGTTGCTTGAAGCACACGAAGAAGAGGGTGATACCCACTGGGAGTTTGCTCACAAAATTGATGTGGCAAGTGCAAATGCTGAAAGCCTAGAAGACGATCAATCATTCAGCATGACAGCATCTCAAGTAGAGGATATGTTGTTTGTGGTTGATCCGGTTGCGCAGGCCATTTGGGCTGTTGACCTTGAAGATGAATCGGCAACGCCACTGCTATCATTAGACTTCGTTCCAAGTGGAGCAGTGTGGTTAGGTATTGCTGAGTCACACGACCACGACTAACCTAATAAAAGAGCAGGCATAGCCTGCTCTTTTACAATTGCGCTAGTGGTTGCATCCCATGGCGCTTGCATCTTATGGCAAAGGTATAAACTCGCGGTCGTCCCCCGGTATCGTCGGAAACTGCCCATTTGCCCAGCGTTGCTCAGCCTCGGCAATCTTTTCTTTCGAATAGGCCAAGAAATTCCATTTTAAAATAGGTTGTTTTGCCAGCTTTTGGCCACCTAACAAAAAGTAGCGACTGTTCTCTATCGTTACAATCTCACTTTCATCATCAAGCAATACAAATGAACCCGCTTCAAATGTGCTTTCGCCTATTTTTACGCGCCCCGAAATGACATAACAGGCTGTTTGCGAGTCGCCACAAGGCCGCTCAATAGTAGCGCCTGCCTCGGTGATAACGTCCAAATAGAACATAGATGAATAGGTTTTTACTGGCGAGGTGTAGCCATACGCTTCACCTGCTATCAATCGCATAAGCACCTTTTCTCTATGAATATAGGGCAGCTGAGCCTTGTTTACATGAATAAAGCTGGGCTCCATATCTGCCTTTTCTTCAGGGAGTGCTATCCAGCACTGAAGCCCGTTTAATACGTGGTCGCTACCACGAGTTTCAATGGTTTCACGTTCAGAATGCACAATGCCTTTGCCCGCGGTCATCCAGTTCACATCGCCCGGCTGAATTTCTTGAATAGTACCCAAGCTGTCACGGTGCAGCATACTGCCTTCCATCAGATAACTAATGGTAGCAAGTCCAATGTGTGGGTGAGGTCTAACGTTGATGCCAGAGCCTGCGGGAAAGTGCGCTAGGCCCATATGATCAACAAATACAAACGGGCCTATACTTCTTGCCTCAACGTGCGGGATTATTCGGCTTACCGAGAAACCACCCAAATCTTTCTTGTGAGATGAAAGTTGTTTTGCCATGTTATGCCTCGCTTAACGTTGTGTGTCGAAGTTAACTGGAGACCAGCTTGGTTCGGCTTTCAAAGGTGCAGTGTAATGCTCAGGGTAGTCTTGCTTGTCGGCAAATACAATTTTTCCGCCTACTACCGTTAACTGTGATTGCGTATTTAATAGTGCGTCTTCATCTACACGTAAAATGTCGTGATTAAGAATAGCAAAGTCAGCATAAAAGCCTGGTTTGAGCTGCCCTTTAAGCGCTTCTTCTCCAGAAAGTGCGGCACTACCCGATGTAAAAAGTTGAAGCGCGGTTTGTCTTTCTAAAGGTGTACTGCCTAATGCAAAACCTCCTACGGTTTTTCCGGTAACCGCCCAATAGTAGGTCGCCCAAGGGTTAAAACTAGATACTCTTGTACCGTCAGTGCCAAGCCCTACGGTAATTCCGGCGTCTATCATCGCTTGAATGGGAGGCGTACGAGCGGCTTGGGCTTTGCCATAGCGCGCGACAAAATCTTCACCAGCAAAGGCCATGCGACCTTGAACCGCAATAGCGCCCCCTAACTTTTTAATTCGCGCTAAGTTTGCGTCAGACACGGTTTCGGCATGATCAATAATCCAGCGTACGCTATCAACGCGCTGCGTGTTATGAATATGTTCAAGTACATTCAAAATACGAGTAATCGACTCATCGTAAGTTGCATGCAAACGAAACGGCCAGCCCTCTAGCAGGTGCAGACGAATGACTTCTTCAAGGGCATGTTCTGCATCATCAGGAAGTTCAGGCCTTGGTGCGCGAAAGTTTTCATAATCTGATGCTCTATAAGTCAAAAGTTCCCCGCCTCCCTCGATCACATAGCCATTTTCAAGGTGTGAATGGTGGTTTTCATCAGCTTCAAACGCATGCATCCACTGCATAAAGTTAAGCATTTCTTTAGCAGGAACCTGCGGAAACAGATAGTTAGATACGCGAATAGGTAGTTCACCTTGTTTCGCCAATGTCTCGCTGGCAATGTAATCATCCGGAAAGGTGTGGCCACCGCCTCCCGCATCAATCACACTGGTTACGCCAAGGCTTAACAGCTTACGATAAAACTGGCGGCTTGAATTAAGCTGCTGGTCAGTTGTCATTTGAGGTAGTGCGGCAATAGTCTTGTAAAGAATCATCGGGTTGGGCTGAGCAAGTAAAACACCAGTGGGATTTCCTGCTGAATCACGCTCTATCACACTGCCTTCAGGCGCTTTGGTATCTTTGTTAATGTTAAGTACCTCTAGTGCCTTTTGATTGAGTACACCGCCAGAATATAGGTGTAGAACGAATATGGGCGTATCTGGCGCAATCGCTGTTAGCTCCTGTGGTGTTGGCAAACGTTTTTCTTCAAATTGGTTCGGGCTGAAGCCGCCGACTACGCGAACCCACTGGCCTTTAGGCGTGCGTTCAGCCTGCGCTTTTAGCATAGCTAGCCCTGCTTTAAGTGACGTGACGCCTTCCCAGCGGGTTTCTAGATTGTAAAAACGCCCACCTCGCGTGACATGAAGGTGTGAGTCGTTTATTCCTGCTATGAGGCGCTTTCCTTTGGCATCAATAACAATGGTGTTGTTATCTGCCTGTGATAATAGTGCGTCTGCACGGTTTGAGAACTCGCTAAATACGCCATTCTCAACACTAAGGGCACGGTATTGTTCTGTGTCTGCTGCGGTAATATTGGCGTTAATTACGACAAGTTCTGGCGCAGCCATTATGCCTGGACTTATCAATGCCAAGGCAACGCTGGCGATACTTGCTATACCAGCAAAACGCTTAGTAAAAGTATTCATATTAAAGGTTCCTTAAGTATCGGGGCTGTTGCTAGGGCGTAGCAGTTTTGCCACTTTGGGATGAAAAATAGGTGGCCAAGGCATCGATGTCGTCATCACTTAATCCCGATGCATTTGGGCGCATTATGCTGGCCATTCCACCCTTACGCGTGCCGTCTCTGTATGCCTTTAAGGCATAAACTAAATATTTTTTGTTTTGACCTGCTAAATTCGGATTGCTTTCTATTGGTGAAATACCCGTTTCACCGTGACAACCCATACAGTATTGAGCAAGCGCGTAGCCTTTGTCGTACGCAGTAGATGTTGAGTTGGTGTAAGCGTTTGAAAATGAAAGTGGTGAAAGTACAAACAGCGTGGCTAAAGATAAAGTCGATAAGGTTTTCATGGCGAGCCCCTCGGATGAGTTAGATGTACGTATCAGGTGAGCGAAAGCCGCTCACCTGTTCGACAAGGCCTACCGACCTTCTTTCGCGTTGAACATTTCTGTTGCGTAGATAAGACCTAAGCCGTATCCGCCAGCATGCTCTTTAGCAATGTTTGTTACGTCAACGTAGGTATCAGTGCGAGCCCAGTCACGTTGTAGTTCAAGTAGATACTGCAACCATGTGATAGGTTGTGCGCCTGCTTGAATCATGCGCTGAACTGCCATGTCATGAGCTTCTTTCGATACACCACCTGATGCATCTGTAACAAAGTACACTTCGTAACCTTCTTCAATTGCCGATAGTACTGGGCCTACGCCACATACTTCGGTCCAAAGTGCTGCAATAACAATTTTATTTTTCTTAAATTGTTTTACTTTGTCTGTGACACGTTTGTCTTCCCATGTATTCATAGTGGTACGGTCAATAGGACGTTGCTCTGGGAATACAGCTTTTAACTCTGGAAACAATGGGCCGCTAAATGACTTTTCAGCTACCGTCGTCAAAATCGTTGGCACGTTGAATGCCTTTGCTGATTTTGCCAGACCAGTCACATTATTACGTACGTCTTCAATTGAATGAGAGCGAGTTGCAAACGCCATTTGTGGCTGATGATCAATCAAAATAACAGTGTGGTTGTCAGGTGTGAGTAAGCTCTTGGCTGGCTCCCCCGCGTGTACTGAAGGTGCTAGAAGGGTTAAGCCAGTTACAAGTGCCGCTACAGATTTTTTAAAATTGAACATTGTATTTTCCTCTTGGTAAAAAGTGTTGAAGTACTTCGTTAACCTCGAGATAAATATTAGGTTCTATTTGTTGTGTTTAAAATGTACAAAAAATATATCAATCGTTCTAAAAATTAGATTATTGGTTTACGCAAAGTCTACTAAGTCTGTTCCGAAGAAGTTGTCGATAACGCAGCGCCATTCACCTGTTAGTTGTTTTTGCATAACATACAGTGCTTTTTTCCCCTCACAAGGTAGAGCGTTAGGTGTAGATTTTGGCACCAAATACAATTTGGCGATGACTAGTGCAACATCGCCGGCCTCTATCACTATTTCATCACCCGTGGTAACGAGGTGTTCTGGCATAAACTTTTGCTGAAATTGCTGCAAAGCACTTACACAATCATGGTGTTCTGTATTGTCAGCAGAAAACTGGCTTAATGGGGTAGCAACAACTTTTGCACGGCTACCGTAGCAACTAGACAGTGTATCGTAGTCACCATTGTTTACTGCGTGGTGAAGGGTATGCAAAACCTGAGTTATTGAAGTGTTCATGGCTGTCGTCTCTTTGTTTTCCGCCAATTCGAGCCATAAAAAAACCCGCCTTGGCGGCGGGTTTCGTGGAATTCTTAATTACGCACTAGCTGACCCGCCATTTTGGAATAATAGCGAGAATAATAATGTTAAGTGTTGCTAGTGAACTTACAGCGCTATCGCGCATAACTATATTTACCTGTGTTTTGATAGTTCGAGTATTCAACGACGGGTAAACAAAGTCAACTTTTTAGCGCGTTAATGTTGCAGGCAATGCAATTAGATGACGGCGGCAGTGTCACTGCCTTTAGGCTTCGAAGATAAACATTACTTGCAGCGTTCGCTGCTTTAAACATTGAGTAATATCGCTGTCAGTAAAGCCATTGTTGAAGAGTACTTGTCGTGCAATCCGTTTGGCAGCTTTAGTGCTTTGCTTATCAAGAAGTGCATTGAACGCGTTATTAAGATGGCGCGAAGGTTTTGAAGGTGAGAGCATGATATTTCACCGCGTAGTGCGAACATTATTTAAACGATACGGCTTGAAGAAATGATCAGAAAAAGATCAAAAAAAAGGACGCCTGGTGGCGCCCTTAGGTATTTTTTTGCTAAAACACTATTAGCCGTTGAATGACTTATTGTATTGCTTAGCAAACTTCGCCAATGCCATACCGTTACAAACAACCTGCTTTGGGTTTACTTTAGTAAGGAAACGGCGCTTAGTTTGATTAAATGCAGTATTTGATGTTGCTGCCGCAATGCATAGTTTGCTTTCGCTAGATGCATTTGTATTTTCGAAAATTGCATTAATATTTGTATTGCTAGAATCTTGCTTTTTGTACGTGCGAGCGAACTCTGCAATAGGCGTGTCGTTACAAAGTACTTCGTCTTTGCTTAGCGCGCGGATGTTGTTGTCACGAAGAACGTCTTCTAGAGAGCTGTTAGATTCTACAGCAGCTACGCAAGCCTTTGTAAACTGAGAGTTATCGCTTAGTTCGAACTCTAAAGCGTTAGCAGTGGAAGCGATAAAAGCAAGCGTAAGTAGTGGCGCAACAAATTTAAGCATGACAATTCCTAAAACAAGTAGTGTTAAACAAATAATAATCAAAAGTTGTGCGCATTTTAGCCATAAATTAAGATTGCACAATTGAGTTAAATTGTAATTTTGCATTAGTTTTTATAATGCAAATCGCATCTGCCTGTAACAATTGTTGAGAGGGTGTTAAATGGAATATCTGATTGCGTTAATAACCGCTGAAGGGGCACTAACACCTTTTTCAAGTTGCTTGCTTATTCTCACTTCTTTTTTCACATCGCTAATGACCGCGACGCTAGGCATTGGTGGCGGCGTGTTGCTACTTGCCGTTATGGCTGGGACCATGCCTGTCAGCGCACTTATTCCGGTACACGGACTAGTACAGCTTGGTTCGAACGGAAACAGAGCGTTAATGACTTTAAAGTTTATTGACTGGCAAATGCTGAAGTTTTTCTCTATTGGCGCATTGATAGGTGCTGTGATGGCGTCATTTATTGTTGTGCAATTACCCTTGGTGTTTATTCAGTTTGCGGTTGCTGGCTTTATTTTGTTTTTGGTTTGGGGGAGTAAGCCTAAGGCACAAGAAATGTCTGCTACAGGCCGGGCGCTAGCCGGCCTTATAACAACACTTGTATCTATGTTTGTAGGCGCGACAGGCCCCCTTGTGGCGGCGTTTGTGCATAGAAATAACTATAGCAAGATGCAGATTACAGGGACCTTTGCTAGCTGTATGACATTTCAACACGGGTTGAAAGCCTTTGTGTTTACGTTTGTGGGTTTTTCGTTCGTGCAGTGGGGCGGTATTATTATTGCCATGATTGCCAGCGGCGCGTTGGGTACGTTCTTTGGGCTTAAAGTACTCAAGCGTGTGCCTGCTGACAAATTTATGTTGGCGTTTAAAGTTGTGGTGACGTTATTGGCCTGCCGTCTTATTTTTCAAGCGATATCAAGCTTGCTGTAACAGACAGGCCACAAAGAGGGTTAGAATTGATAACGCATCGAAAGCTGCCATTCTCGACCCGCTCCCGGCACTCTCTCGCCCTGAGGGAGTTCGCTTCCCACAATTCGGTTTATGCCTGCAGTATGCGGTGCATAGAACTTATCAAAGGCGTTGTTGATTCGTGTGGTTACAACGAGCTCTGGCAGAATTTGCCATGACGCATTTATGTGAATAAGACCAAAACTCGCAGTAACCTGCTCGTTTTGAAGCGCAGATACATGGTTTTGGCGACCTGAGAGCTCTGATATTAGCTGCATAGATAACGGCGCGTTGCCAAGCGACGTTTGCCAAGACACTGTGGTGATGAGCTGTTCAGGTGCAATGCGAAATAGCGCATCGTCAATATCATCTCGGTTACCGTGCTGAACGCTTGCAACGGCATTAACACTCACGCTTTCGGTAAGCTGACCGTGCAGTTCAACATCTACCCCTTTAATAACGGCATCCGTGTTAGTCCACTGAAAAGGTGCCATGCCTGTCATCATGGTCGATACCATATTGGCCGCCATATTCGTACTTGGCATACCAGTAATATAATTTTCAACATCTTGATAGAAAAAGCGTGGTGAGAATGTCCATTTATTCGTGTGCACATCGATGCCCAACTCAATCTGGCGCGCGGTTTCATTGTCCAAATCAAGATTGCCAATGTAATTGAAACCGTCTGCCATACCGCCAGTAATACCCAATGGTAGCCAGGTGTAACGCTCAAAATAGGTAGGTGCGCGATTTTTCTGAGAAGCACCGATCACGATGTGCGTATTGCGATTCACGCGGTATTGAAACGTCGCCGCGATATCCAGCATGTTGTACGTTTCATCTCGTGATGACTGGTTAAAGTTGTCGACTAATGTGGCGATAGCACTGTTCATCATCACCATGTTTGAATTGACAGGGTCAGCGTCCATGTCTATCTGCGTAAATCGTGTACCAAGGGTGGTAAGGTAACGCTCTGTATCTCTATTCCATTGAGCAAAAACACTTGTGATATCACGCTCGGTATTGATGAAATTGTTTACAAAGAACGCGGCATTATTAGGGTTGGTAATGATGGAGTTATTTCTATTGTGCAGCAGGTTTGTGCCAAGGGTTAATTCGCCATCTTGCCACGGCATCACATACGTGGCATCAATACCTTGGGCCACCGAATCTGTATCGTTTTGGCGCGCCATCGCAGGCATCATCAGCGGTCGTTGTGAGAAGTTATCCATAGTGTGCTGATTGTCATTACCGAATACACTTAACGTCAAATAAGACGCATCTGACTGGTTGTAACGGTAGCCAAACCGATACCACGCAGCGTCAATAAAGGCGATATCCATTGCCAGCGCTGGAGTACCGCTTTCATTGGTGTTGAGGTTCTGATAGCTAATATCAACTTGGTGTTTACCCCACTCGTAACCTGCACGCAGCTTTACCCCGTTGCGTTGGTAGTGAGCATTGGGTATCAACATACCATCTCCGGACTCTCGCTCATCGCGCTGCTGATAGATAAATGCAGCGCTGACAAATGCATTGTCGGTATTAAATAATCCACTGCCTTGATATTGCTGCCCACTCCCCGGCGACACTATGCTTGCGCTGACGCTTCCTTGAAATTCATTGCCATTGGGTACATTGGCATAATTAAACAGGTTGTGTGCGTCAGACTGGATATGAAGCTGACCTCCGATGGTTTCTATACCTGCGCTTATGGGGGTAATGCCGCGATATAACGTGGCTGTCATGCCAGGCTCCGGCAATACATGAGATAGCGGCGAGTCCATCGCATTGGGCCCTGCGCCGTTGATATTTACGCCGTCTATAGTCACGCCCACGCGGGGGCCAAACATGCCACGGTATTGAATTAACGCTGTTACCGGTCCATTGCGGGCAATACTCAACCCTGGAAGTGTAACAAGCTGATCGCCAAAATCCGCCTGATTGTTGGTTAACGGGGCAATAGTCTCGCTAGTACTCAAGGTAATAGGTGAACCAATAACGGTAATAACTTCTGTGCTGTTTTTATTGTCGTGTTGTAGGGTTTGTGCAATCCCCACATGCGAAGAAAGTGCACTAGCAAGCGCCAGCGCGACAACTGATTTTTTCATAACAAATCCAATTAGTGTTGATAGGTATTTATGTGTATTGGAGGTAAGTTATGAGCGTGGTGGTGCACGGCTAAGCGGTGCAGCATAGGCAAAAGCGGTGTATGGCTGCTGAGCGATACGCGCAACCAGCGCTTGATAGCGAACGCCTTCGATGTTTGCCAGATCTGATGTGTAGATGTCGTCTGATTGAGGTAGGTCGGCTAAAGTGCCGTTGGTACAATCTACGCTTTGTGTTGGGGCTTTGAGTAGCTCCGGGCTAACGAAAATAAATTCACCCTCAAGCTCTGTGGCGCTTATCGAAATGTAGCGCATGGTTTTGCCAGTACAGATCAGCTCGATATCGTCACCGGTAAAAGCCTGTGCTTGCTGCATAGAAAACGCGGCAAGGCCCAATGCCAATGCATTTTGCATAAGCAGAGTAAGGCAAAGTAGGGTGGTGATGGTATATCGAGTCAGCATTGGTACCCGTTAAAAAATTAACGCTTTTTCATAATAGCGTTAGCCTGAAGCAAAATGCTAGCTAAAAAATTAGGTAATGCGAAGCCTTTTACAAAGGCCCCTTCAACGACGGGGCTTTAACCTTAACACCAGCCTTTTGTAATTTCCGATAGAGCGTGCGAACACTTATATCCAGCGCGCTTGCAAGGCCTGCAATATCGCCTTGGTATTGGTAATAGGCATCGCTGATATACCGTGACTCTTGTTCTTCAAGGGTCAGCAGTGGCGAATGATCTGGCATTTGTTGACTTACGTCTAAACATGACGTGAGCTGTTTCTCAAATAGTTGCTCTGGCAAATCTTTTTCGTAAATAATACTGTCGTCTGCCAGTAAACTCGCTTGTTCTATAATGTTTTTCAGCTCTCTAATATTTCCTGGGAACGAGTACGTTTTTAGCTTTGCGAGTGCTGCCTTGTCGAATCGCTTAGTAGTAAAGCGATTAGTGTGGGGCCGATGCGTTTGTGGTAGCGCCGCTAGAATATGATTGGCAAGTAGTGCAATATCGTCTTGTCGTTCACGTAATGCCGGTAACGTAATGGGAAAGCCGGCGATGCGGTAGTAAAGGTCTTGTCTAAACGTACCTTGTTGCACCATGTCCTTAAGATTCTTGTGGGTGGCGCATACCAAACGAAAGTTAGCTTGTTTTACATTAACGCTACCAACTGGCCGGTAGGTCTGGGTTTCGAACAAACGCAATAGCTTTACTTGCATACTTAGCGGTACATCACCTATCTCGTCAAAAAATAAGGTGCCGCCTTCTGCTGCTTCCACCAACCCCTTTTTGTTGTTTGTTGCGCCGGTAAATGCGCCTTTTTCATAGCCGAATAATTCACTTTCAAACAGGCTGTCTGTTAAGCCTGTGCACTCAATAACCACAAAGGGATTTTCAGCTCGAGCGCTTGTATCGTGAAGTGCCCGGGATACGAGCTCTTTTCCCGTCCCCGTCTCACCGTGAAGCAACACGGCAATATCTGCACTGGCTGCACGGTTTATTTTGTTAAGCATAATTTTAAATGCGTTTGACTCGCCGACCATCTTCCCAGGTGCGGGACGATTTGATGCAAATGATAGCTTGTCTAATATTTCAAGATAGCCCAGTAAGCTACCTGTGCTGTCATAGATAGGACGCATGAAAATATCGCAATAGCTTTGCCCCTCATTTGTGGCGTGAACATGCACCACGCTAGCGGGGCGTTTAGTATCTTGGCAGACCTTTATGGGGCATTGCTCGCCGCATTGATCACAAGGCTTTGTATTGCGATGGGAAACGCTGTAGCAAGTGCTATAGCCAAGCTTTATATCTACAGGGTAAGTGTCGCGATAGGGTTTATTGACAGCTTCAATGATATAGCTCTGATTGATAAAAATGGCGGGTTTATCGATTGCGTCAATCATGGCTTGCACGATGGAAATATTCATCCTGCTTTCCTGTATATAAGAAAATCTTTATTAAATTATCACAGTGGCATAGAAAGTGTCACACCATGTTTTAGAAAGTAAAAAGAATGCACAAAATCGCATTTACGCTTACCTATTCCCCTCAGTGATCCTATTACGCTCCCTGTTTTTGTCATTTTTGTCTTTTAGGTGTCAAAAATGGCAAAGCTATTGGGCCATTCTCTTGCGTTGGATCAAAGTGAACAACTTTTCGCCATGAAATAATTCTGCTCGCACAGTAAGAAATCTCTGCTGTTTGCCGGTATTCCTTGTGTTTTCTGCACACCCAATGCGCTTGGCATTAATCCTGCTTAAAGCGTTTGGTATTAGCCAAGGTTTCCCGTTGGTTCGAATATTATTGTTTACTGTCAGGCGCTTACGCCGTCTTTAAGATACAAGGGAGAGCACCCATGAGCGATACGTTAATAGAACTATCGCGGTGGCAATTTGCGTTAACTGCAATGTTCCACTTTATATTTGTCCCCCTCACGTTGGGGTTAAGTTTCTTGCTGGCCATTATGGAATCGGTTTATGTAATGACCGGTAAGGAAGTCTACAAGCAGATGACCCAATTTTGGGGAAAACTGTTTGGTATTAACTTTGCCATTGGTGTTGCTACGGGCTTAACCATGGAATTCCAGTTTGGTATGAACTGGTCATATTATTCTCATTATGTTGGCGATATTTTTGGTGCACCGCTTGCCATAGAAGGCCTTATGGCGTTCTTCCTAGAATCTACGTTTGTTGGTCTGTTTTTCTTCGGTTGGGACAAAATGTCGAAGGAAAAACATTTAGCTACCACATGGCTAGTGGCAATTGGTTCTAACTTTTCGGCGTTATGGATCTTAATTGCAAACGGATGGATGCAATATCCAGTAGGCGCTGAGTTCAACTTTGAAGCCATGCGTATGGAAATGACAAGCTTCGCTGAGGTCATCTTTAACCCAGTCGCTCAAGTTAAATTTGTACATACGGTGTCAGCAGGGTATGTCACAGGCGCTATCTTTGTGTTGGCAATTTCAAGTTACTATCTCTTAAATCATAAACATATCGCCTTTGCCCGGCGTTCGTTCGCTATTGCGGCAAGCTTCGGTTTAGCGGCAACGTTATCAGTTATCGTGTTGGGTGATGAGAGCGGTTACGAATTGGGTGACGTTCAAAAAGTAAAACTGGCAGCGGTTGAGGCCGAATACGATACCCATCCAGCGCCCGCACCTTTTACTGTTTTTGGTATTCCCAATGACGAAGAAGAAAAAACCGAATATGCGCTTCAAATTCCATGGGCAATGGGGATCATTGCAACCCGCTCATTAACAGAAGAAGTGAAGGGCATTAAGGCGCTCAAAGAAGAAAATAAAGTGCGCATACTTGAAGGCATTAAAGCGTACGAAGTACTTGATGATGTGCGCAACGGCACTGCCACTGCAGCTGAGCGAGCCACATTTGAAGCCCACAAAGACAGCTTGGGCTACGCTATGCTGCTTGAACCTTTCACCACAGATGTGGCAAATCCCACTGACGCGGCACTTAAACAAGCTGTGGATTACAGCATTCCGCCGGTTGCGCCACTGTTTTGGAGCTTCCGTCTTATGGTGGCATCAGGTTTCATCATGCTAGCGTTATTCTTATGTGCGTTCTATTACAGCACTAAGCACAGAATAACCAAGCCACGTTGGTTACTAAAAGCATCACTATTTAGCTTACCGTTACCTTGGGTGGCCAGTGAGGCTGGTTGGTTTGTCGCAGAATATGGTCGCCAGCCTTGGTCTATCGCAGAAGTCCTGCCAGTGCACGCTTCAGTTTCTAACTTAGCTGTAAGTGACGTAGTGATTACTCTGGTAGCTTATTCAGCGTTCTACACCGTGATGTTCATTATTGGCTTCTATCTGATGAAAAAGTTTGCCAAAAAAGGGCCAGTTCCTCCCTCAGCTAACCCCACTGAAAGCGAACTTGACCTTATTGATGACAATTATCTTGGTAAAGACGGACAAGGAGCAAACGCATGATTGATTATGAACTGCTACGCGTAATTTGGTGGTGTTTGGTAGGTGTGCTACTAATCGGTTTTGCTGTTACAGATGGCTTTGATCTGGGCGTTGGTGCTTTACTTACACTAATTGGAAAAAACGACAAAGAACGCCGTGTGATGATTAATACGGTGGGGCCCCACTGGGATGGAAATCAAGTATGGTTTATTACCGCAGGTGGAGCTATTTTTGCTGCGTGGCCGATGATTTACGCCAC
This sequence comes from Alteromonas sp. KC3, assembly GCF_016756315.1. NCBI lineage: Bacteria > Pseudomonadati > Pseudomonadota > Gammaproteobacteria > Alteromonadales > Alteromonadaceae > Alteromonas > Alteromonas sp. KC3. The sequence continues at coordinate 4,215,151 of NZ_AP024235.1, read as the reverse complement.
AGCGTTCTCGGGCTTTTACTTGGCATTGGCGCTAACGTTAATTGCACTTTGGATGCGCCCAATTGGTTTTGACTATCGCAGCAAATTGCCTAACCCTCAGTGGCGTAAGGCTTGGGACTGGGCACTGTTTGCGGGTGGCATTATCCCGTCGCTTATCTTTGGTGTAGCCTTTGGGAACCTGCTACTTGGCGTACCTTTTGAGTTAGACACTACACTTAAATCAACCTACACGGGCTCGTTCTTTGGCCTACTTACGCCCTTTGCGCTGTTAACCGGGTTACTGTCAGTTGCTATTTTGCTTAACCATGGTGCGACCTGGCTGCAAATGAAAACCGATGGCTTTATTGAGGTTCGCGCTCGCGCCGTATCGGTGGTGCTAAGTTTGGTTGGTGTTGTATTGTTTGTTGTTGGCGGTATATGGGTAGCTTACGGTGTAGACGGTTTCGTCATTACCTCAACCGTTGACACGCTGGCAACCTCTAACCCGCTTAAAAAAGATGTAGCGGTTGAAGCCGGTGCATGGATGAATAACTATTCTAAATATCCATTGATGATGATTGCGCCTGTACTTGGTGTTGTGAGTGGCTTGGCGTGCGCCTTCTTTTCTAAAAAAGGCAATGCTGGAATGGCGTTTGTCTCAAGTGCGCTGTTTATTGCAGGCGTCATTTTAACTGCAGGTTTCTCGATGTTTCCATTCTTGATGCCAAGTATCACTATGCCTCAGGCAAGTTTAACGGTATGGGATGCCACATCAAGTCACCTTACGTTAAATGTTATGTTTATTGTGGCCTGTATCTTTGTACCTATCGTGCTTAGCTATACCGCATATAGCTTTTATGTCATGCGTGGTCGAATTAAGAACGAAGATTTAGATCAGTCGCACACTATTTATTAAGGAGAGAGTCATGTGGTATTTCGCTTGGATTTTAGGTGTGTTGCTAGCGTGCTCTTTTGGCATCATCAACGCAATGTGGTTGGAGTCTACAGAGAACCTGGATAGACCTGAAGACGCCGACTGATAACTAGACAATAAAGGGGTTTATGGCGCGATAGTGGCGTAAACCCTTAAACGAGATAGCAGTGAACAAAGAAAAGCTTCCCAACAGGCAAGTACTTAATTCGTGGTGCAAGGATTTAGATAGTGCGCATAAGCTTGGCCTGCGCGCATCGTTAATAACCCTGGTATTTATTAAGTGCTTGTCTCTTTTTTCTTTGCTTATTGGCTTCTATTTTTTTGCAGCTATAGCCCATAGCTGGGTGGTGACAGGTACATCCGCGTCGTCACAAGTACTTATACTATTAGCACTATCTCTTGGCAGTGCGTGGATGTTGCAGGGCATATTTAATCATGTTTTCTTACAACGCAAATTCGTATTGCTAGGTATGTTAGAGCAGCTGCTGCTGTCTACACTTTTGACACGTCAACATGCAATAGTGCGCACGCAATCCCCCTATTTTTGGCAAGTGTTGTGGCACAATCAGCTGGAGGCGTTTACTGACTGGGCAATGGAGTATCGCGTTCAGCAGTGGGTAGCGCTAATAGTGCCAATAATGGCCCTTGGTGTTATTTTTGCGGTAAACCCGATAATAGGCCTGGGACTGCTTCTGACATTACCCGTGGTGCCTTTGTTTATGATTATTGTCGGTAAAGGTGCTGCCGCGTTACATCGCAAACATTTTGTAGCGCTAGAGCGTTTGGGAAGCCTGTTTACCGATAGGTTAAGTGCACTTTCCATGCTAAGTAGCTTTAACGCCAATCATAAGCAAACCGAGCTTTTAACGAACGCTAGCGATAATCTAAACAGCCGAACAATGAAAGTAGTGAGCGTAGCATTTCTCTCTACCAGCGTACTTGATTTTTTTGCCACGCTTGCGGTAGCACTAGTTGCTGTTTTTATAGGTTTTACTTTGCTAGGTGAGCTACAGATTGGACCGTCAATATCACTCCATCAGGGGTTATGGATACTGCTAGTCGTGCCGCTTTTACTCAGCGAAATGAAAAAGTTGGGACAGGTTTATCACCAAAAAGCGCAAGCGGAAGCGGCATGCAATGATCTACGCCCTTTATTTCATGTCCAATCAAAGAGTGACAACAACGCGGTTAAGAATACCTCGTTTAATGGGTTTGAAGCCCACAATATGCGCATTTTTGACTCTTGTTACTCAACGCTACCAAACGAATCAAAAAAAGAAGGTAAAAGCCTGCTCACTTGCCCGAAACTTATACTAGAAGCGGGTGACAAAATCTTGCTCAATGGACGTTCTGGCAGCGGAAAAACAATCCTACTTGAAGCATTAAGTGGACAGCGGCCCGCAACCCATACACTTAAAACGCAAGTGGCATGGCTAACGCAACACCCCGTAATTTTAGCGGGGACTGTACGAGAAAATTTGTGTCTTGATGAGCACTTTGACGACAGTCAACTTTGCAATGTGCTAGAACAAGTTGAGCTTACCAGTTGGCTTTATACCTTACCCAATGGGTTAGACACACCGATGACGGAGTATCCCAGTATGTCTGGAGGCGAGGCACAGCGTTTAGCGTTAGCCAGAATACTATTGCGTAACCATCAGGTTTGGCTTCTTGATGAACCAACTGCGCATTTACCTGATGTTCAACACCATCGCTTAGCATCACTCATATACGAACTAGGCAAAGATCGAACACTGGTATGGGCGTCGCATAAAATGTTACCGGTGAATTGGTTTACTGGCTGTTGGCGAGTGGAAAATGGGGCAGTCGCTGACCATGTTGATTCCCAATTCGAGAGTGCTATGCCCGTCAGTAATGAGGAAGGCTGTCATGCCTAATGTTCAAACACGTCGACCAGCATACATTACCCTCATTTTGGCGTTATTGCATGGGTTGACGGGTGTGACTTTACTTGTGATCGCAAGTTGGTTTATTGCCATTAGCGCGGTAGCGCTACCAGGCTTTAACTATGTCATTCCTGCTGTAGTTATACGCGCACTGGCTTTACTTCGCATAGCATCAGGGTATGGCAGTATGTGGGTGGGACACAATGACTTGCTCACGCGCATTGCTAGTACTAGGTTGAGCTTATTTAAGCAATTACACAATCAACGCCTTAATAGCAGCGTTGGAATGACAGAAGCATTAGCACAACATACGGAAGCGCTTGCCAGTAAATGGGTAGCATGGGTAGCGCCACTTTCAAGTGTCACTATTGTGTTCACACTATCGTGCAGTGTGGCAATTGTTATGGGCGTTCCTGGGGCTTTCTATCTCTGTTTGGTTTTTGTTGTGTGGCTGATAGCAGTGGTGATTCAGGCGCTTAAAGCACTCGGTTTGGCAAATGAATATACACAGCAATCTTCACACTTCAGGCAAAACGCTACTAGCTTTTTAAAGGCCAGTGCAATATGGCACCTTTATTCACGTGTCAGCTATACACCCAACGCGGAAATCTATCCTTCTGCGAGCGCATTGTGGAGATGCTCATTAGATCAAAAAAAGCTCGCATGGCGCGCGAGCTGGTGGTTTCAAGGCGTTGCTTACCTTGCTGTAGTATCACTGTTAGCGGGTATTGGAATGACGACCTCGTCAAATAATTCTGAGCTTACTACAACACTGGGGGCTGTACTGACATTTGCACCTATCGCCATAGTCATTCCCATGGTCCTATTGGCATCACCAGACTGGGTGAGCCCTTCATTTTTAGCGATTCCTAAGTTCGCACAATATAAGCAAAGCGAAAAAGCACTTAAACACTTATCGACGTCGCCTATTCATATTTTGCCTCGCAAATCACCAAGTGAGAGCCTGATACTTGATGCGCTGCGAGTTAAAGGCAGAAAAGTAAATCCTACTTCAACTACACTGCCGGCCAGTGGCGTAGTTGTACTGAAGGGGCCCTCGGGGTGCGGAAAGTCTACGCTACTTCAAGGGATTGCAGGTTTACTTCCTTCTACAGGGCATAGGCAAGTGGACGGTGTTGGTCTGCCAAACGGTGTGCCCTCAAATTGGATCTATGTAGAGCAAGAACCGATTGTGCTTGCCGCAAGCATACAAATGAACCTAGATGTAGCAGGTGTCCCATACGCTAAACGCGACATGCAGCAAATCCTCTGCGATCTAGGGCTTGAATCTCTAGCACTTAATACTTGGGTAGGTAAAGCCGGCCGGTCGCTATCAGGTGGAGAGCGAAAGCGCTTAGCCCTAGGACGTGCCGTACTTGCAAAGCCCTCTGTGTTACTAATTGATGAACCCTTTGAAGGGCTAGATGCTATCAGTCAACAAGCAGTTTGTAGTGTAATTAATGCCTTCGCTCAACATGCATTGGTTATTGTTGCATCTCATGTACTACCTAAGAGGTTGTGTGTTGCGCAAACGCTAACGATGACCGACAGCACAAACGAAACTATTACGACTTAGACTGTGGTGTTAGCTCTTGCGCAATTTGCTCTAAAGAGCGCCCTTTGGTTTCCGGAAACAGCGTAACGACACATATCAACCCGATCACCGCAAATGCACCATAAATCGCAAAGGTCATTGCGGCTCCCAGTGTTGCTAATTCCCACGGAAACACTAGCTGTACTGAAAAGCTGGTTAATGAATTTATTACGCCAACCAGTGAGATGGCAAGGGCGCGGGCTTGATTGGGAAATATCTCTGCCAGCATGGCCCACATAACCGGCCCAAGTGACATTGCAAATGAGGCGACAAAGGCAATAATGCCAAATAACACTAAGGGTGCATTCATCGAAATTGCCGCATTTAAGAGTGTTTTCTGGTGAGCTTGGTACTGTGCTTCACTTAGCGTTGCTTTAAGAGCATTCTTAAAAGCAACGTCAGAGCGAAACACTTCATTGCCCATACTTGAAAGCGAAACTGATAATGATTCATCTAATTCACTGACTTCGGCGATGGTCTCATTGTTTAGTTGGTAGGTAGCTTGTTTAAATCCGTAGGCACAAATGGACATACTGATGATAACGCCAGTCAATCCAATAATAAGCAGGGGTTTTCTACCCCACCTGTCGATCGTAAGCATTGCGATAATAGTGAAAGCAACGTTAACCAAGCCTATCCACACAGCTTGCATGAAAGCCGCATCGGTTCCCACGCCACTTTGCTCAAAAATAGTGGGTGCGTAGAAAAAAATAACATTTATACCGGTAATTTGTTGTGCGATGGCCAGTATGACGCCAACCATTAAGGGATAGCGCATGCTCTTTGCGGTGACAAAGCCTAGTCTTTCTTTAAGTGACCATGTTTTTTGTTTTAAGGACGACTTAATTTCACTCAGTTGTGCGCTAGCCTGATGCTGGCTAAACAGTGTTTTAATGGTACTTTCTGCTTCGGCTTTATACCCTTTCATCACTAACCAGCGAGGACTGCGCGGTACGGTAAATAGTAAACATAACCACAGCAGTGCAGGAATGGCCTCAAGGCCCAACATATAGCGCCAGGTTTGTGTGTCTATGCCCAGCGCGACAACCCAATCAAGATTACTGCTACTTAGCTGCAAGAAGTAATAATTACTGAAATACGACAGTGCAAAACCGAAAACGATATTAAGTTGATTAACCGATACCATTTTACCGCGATTTTCAGGAGAACTAATCTCAGAAATATAAACAGGCGCAATAATGAGTGAGCAAAACGCAATACCGCCAATAAAGCGAGCAAAAACTAAGGTTAAGTAATTTGGTGCCAAGGCTGAGCACACCGATGAGACAAGGTAAAGTGCTGCAACAATGATCAGCGCTTTTCGCCGCCCTATGGCATCACTTACAGCCCCTGCAAATAGCATCGCAAATAGTGCGCCGAGTGTAGGCGAGCTAACCACGAAGCCTTGTTCCCATTCACTTAATGAAAATTGTGCGTCAATAAAGCCTATCGCACCTGAAATTACACTGGCATCAAAACCAAAAATGAAGCCTCCCAACGAGACTATGAGGGTGTAATACAACGACGGCGATAGCGCTTTATTCATTTATAGTGTGCCTAATGTGTCTCTCATCACGATTTCAGGCTCAAATAAATGCTCGATAGGTAGGCTACTTTTAATGTTGTAAACATGCTGTAGTACCCAGTGAGCAGCCATTTCGCCCATAGCGTGAATGGGGTTGTTTATGGTTGTTAACTTAGGATAAAGATAGCGGGAAAACAGCACGTTATCGAATCCAACAATTGAAAGCTGTGTTGGAATATCAAAACCGGCTTCTCTTGCCGCGGTCATCGCGCCAGAAGCCATTTCATCATTTGCACACACCAAGGCTGTCATGTCCTTGAATTGCGCTAGCATGTGATGCATCCCTTCTTGACCTGATGATTCATGAAAGTCGCCTTCAAATAAGGCGTTTTCATTAAACGCTATGCCTGCTTCTTTCAGCGCGCGTTTGTGACCGAGTAATCGGTCGTTGGCATCCTTTTTAAATAAAGGACCACTGATGTAACCAATATTCTTATGACCTTGTTCGAGAGCAGCTTGCGTAGCCAGATAGCCACCTTGTTCGTTATCTACAACAAAGCAGTTCTCATCAAGCTTATCGACTTTACGGTTAATTATGACAACGGGTAACTTTTCACTAACGAGTTTTTGAAGATATTCATCAGAAACAGCCTCTGCATGTAAAATGAGCGCATCACATCGGCGGCTTTTAAGAAACTCTATAGCGTCATGCTCACGTTTTTCATCGGTATGACCTGCGGTAATGATAACGTGCTTACCATTTTGCTTAAGTACTTGCTCAACGGTACTCATTAAGTCACCAAAATAAGAGCCGTGCAGCTCAGACACCAATAAACCAACGCTATTGGTGCGGTTAGAGGCGAGAGATTGCGCAATCGCATTGGGCTGATATCCCAATGAAATCATAGCGTCTTCAACTTTTTTTCGCGTGCGATCGCTAACTTTAGCGTTTCCGTTCATAACGCGAGAAACGGTAGCAAGTGATACGCCAGCCGCTTCAGATACTTCGTAAATTGTTGCCATACTCTTCGGTATTGTTCCTTATTTTATACCGCTAATGTACCTATTAATTCTGCTCTTAACCAGTTCTGCGTAGGCATTACCACTTTGCTTTATTGTTCTTTTTTGCGTTTCATAGTCAACGTGAACAATGCCAAAACGTTTAGAATATCCCAGCGCCCACTCAAAATTGTCCATCAGGCTCCATGCGAAGTACCCTTTAATATCCACACCTTGCTCAATGGCTTCATTAACCGCGTTAAGGTGGGTGTGGAAGTATTCTGTACGATCATCGTCTTTAACTTCGCCATCAATTAACTCATCGTTCATTGCCGCCCCATTTTCAGTGATGTAAATGGGAGGTAGTGTGTATTCGTTGTGCAAATCCACCAAGAGTTCAGTGAAAGCGTCAGGTGTAATTTCCCAACCCATAGCCGTTAACGGTGTATCAACAGGCGGAACGACGTTAAACCAATTTTTCTCATTGGCTTCATAAACGGTGCGGGTATAAAAGTTAATGCCCAAATAATCGATAGGCTGGGAAATAATCTCCATGTCGCCCTCAAGAATATCGGGGCGTTCTTCATTGCTCAGCTTTTCTATAACGCAGGGGTAACACGCGTCCATTAACGGTTTTAGGTACCACTGATTGTGATATTCATCAGCCCACTTAGCAGCCTGCTTGTCTTGCTCTGTATCTGTGTTGGCATGACAGGTACTGAAATTGAGTACGATACCGTGCTGACTGTTAGGGCATAATTGACGAAGTGCTTGTAGTGCTAAACCATGGGCAAGCAATAAGTGATGTGCTGCTTTTCGGCCATTGCCAACGCCTGTTTTCCCAGGTGCATGTATACCTGTCTCATAGCCTAAATAAGCTGAGCAAAACGGCTCATTAAGTGTGGCATAGGCATGCACTTTACCACCTAGTGCATTGGCGACAGCGGCGGCATAGCGCTGAAATGCGTAGGCAGTGCCTCGATTTAGCCAGCCACCTTTATCTTCAAGATGTTGCGGTAAGTCCCAATGGTAGAGGGTAACAAACACCTTCATTTTTCGTTGCAATAGCGCATCAACAAGGTTGATGTAAAAACGCATGCCCAGTTCGTTGACGCTGCCATCTTCGTTCATTACGCGTGGCCATGAAATTGATAGGCGGTACGCATCAACGCCAAGAGATGAAATTAGTTCAACATCTTGTAAGTAGTATTCAACATGTTTACAGGCTATATCGCCATTACTTCCGTCTTCGATAGTACCCGGTTGTGAACAAAATGTATCCCAAATGCAGTCAAGTCGACCTTTCCGGTCGCCTTCAATTTGAAAGCTAGATGTCGCTACTCCGTAGACAAAATCCTTGGTTAACATCAAGGAATTAGCGGGGAGGGTAATTTTGTGCATCGTTCTACTGTCCTGCAATTAACAAACATTTCAAATTCGCAAAGCAATTAGGTTTATCGAAATAACATGATTTTTACATTGAATTCGGCAACACTTCGTGTAATTATTCGATAAATGTAAGCGCTTACAAATTTATTCGTATTATGATGTAAGCGCTTTCAAATGTAAATTTATCATTAATTAAAAAAATAGCAATAGAGGTTACTCGTGGAAACACCAGCGCAACCGAATACGACAACTGCTTATCAAGCCGAAGACAAGGGGGGATACCGCTTTGCGCTTATCTCACTTACTACACTGTTCTTTATGTGGGGATTTATTACATGTCTGAACGACATCCTAATTCCTTACTTAAAAGGCGCATTTAACCTTACATTTACACAAGCAATGCTTATTCAGTTTTGCTTTTTCAGTGCGTATTTTATTGTGTCTTTGCCTGCAGGTATGGTGGTTTCTCGAATAGGTTACCAAAAAGGCATCGTGCTTGGACTCGGCATCGCATGTTTGGGGTGTGTATTGTTTTTCCCCGCCGCTGCCAGTCAAGTATACGGTATCTTCCTCCTTGCCCTGTTTGTACTCGCATCTGGGATCACTATTTTGCAAGTGTCGGCTAATCCTTACGTGACGGCGCTTGGGGATCCTAAAACAGCGTCATCGCGTTTGACAATGACACAAGCGTTTAACTCATTAGGCACAACGGTTGCGCCTTTCTTTGGCTCATACCTTATGTACGGTGCAACTGGTGAACATAGTATGGCAACCGCCTCAGCTTCTGATGTTCAGGTTCCTTACCTTATTCTTGCTGCTGCGCTTTTGTTACTCGCTCTTGTCTTTTTGTTTTTAAAGTTGCCAACACTCAACCATACCAGCGCGAATACGGGCGTTTTCAAAGGTGGCGCATGGCAACACAAACACCTAGTGCTTGGGGCAGTAGGTATTTTCATGTACGTCGGCGCTGAAGTTGCCATCGGCAGCATGCTCGTAAACTATCTGGCCAGCCCGAGTGTAGCGAATTTAACAGAAGCGAAAGCGTCTAAATTGCTTGCCTATTACTGGGGCGGAGCCATGGTAGGTCGCTTCATTGGTGCCCTTGTTATGCAAAAGGTGTCTGGCGGTTTAGTGCTAGCCTTTAACGCATTCTTTGCCATTGTGCTTATTTTGATTTCAATATCGACCACAGGCGATATGGCACTTTACAGTGTGCTTGCTGTTGGACTGTTTAACTCAATTATGTTCCCAACCATCTTTAGCTTGGCGCTTCAGCAGCTAGGTAAAGACACGCCACAAGGCTCAGGCATTCTTTGCTTGGCGATCGTTGGCGGTGCAATTGTCCCACTTTTACAAGGGATGCTAGCTGACAGTATTGGGGTAACACTGTCTTTCTTACTACCGGCTTCTTGTTACTTGTACATTGCTTACTATGGTCTTGTGGGCAGCCGTGTATCACAAACTAACTCGATTAAGGAATAACAATGCGAAAAACAAAACTCGCCAACATTGTTACGACGGCGCTAATTGGCGCGTTAACGGGCACAATGCTTAGTGCGTGTTCATCACCTGAGAGTCCGAGTAGCTCAATACCTAAACAAGAAGCCGCCAGTGATAAATCGCCATCTCAAGCTGCAGAAAATGCTGCTGCCATATGGCCAAAGCTTGATATAGAAGTAAAGCCTGATGCAAGTGTTGAGGCGAAGGTGTCAGACATCATGGCGTCTATGACATTAGAGCAAAAAATTGCTCAAATGATTCAGCCAGAAATTCGCAATATCACCGTGGAAGATATGCGAAAGTATGGCTTTGGGTCGTACCTAAACGGCGGTGGCGCATTTCCTAATAATGACAAACATGCCACGCCTGACGATTGGGTAGCATTAGCAGAAGCGCTTTATCAGGCTTCGGTAGACGATAGTTTAGATGGTTCAACGATTCCCACCATGTGGGGAACAGATGCGGTACACGGTCATAATAACGTGATTGGTGCCACGCTGTTTCCCCACAACATTGGGCTTGGAGCAGCAAACAACCCAGAATTGATGGAACAGATTGCGCACATTACAGCGAAAGAGGTAATGGCAACCGGTATTGATTGGGTATTCGCCCCTACGGTGGCTGTTGTGCGTGATGATAGATGGGGGCGCACTTATGAAAGTTATTCAGAAGACCCTGCCATTGTGCGTGACTATGCTGCATCTGTTGTAAAAGGCTTACAAGGGGCAGCTGATAAAGACTTTTTAAGCGACCAACGCGTAATTAGCACTGTTAAACATTTTGTCGGTGACGGTGGTACGGTTGCTGGCGATGACCAAGGTGACAACATCGCGACTGAACAAGAACTCTTTGATATTCATGCGCAAGGTTATGTAGGTGGTCTCACTGCAGGTGCGCAGTCTGTTATGGCCTCATTTAACAGCTGGCACGGCGAAAAACTTCACGGCCACAAGTACTTGCTAACTAATGTATTGAAAGAGCAAATGGGGTTTGATGGGTTTGTTGTGGGCGACTGGAATGGTCATGGCCAAGTGGCGGGATGCAATAACGAAGACTGTGCACAAGCCATAAATGCCGGCTTGGATATCTTTATGGTGCCGAACGACTGGAAAGCACTGTATGAAAATACCCTCGCTCAAGTTAAAGATGGTACTATCGCGATGTCGCGAATTGATGATGCTGTTCGTCGTATCTTACGCGTAAAAGTGCGTGCTGGGTTATTTGAAAAACCAAGCCCGGCCAACAGGCCTTTATCAGGTGACCGCTCTCTTATTGGGAAAGACAGCCATAGAGATGTGGCGAAGCAAGCGGTAAGAGAATCCTTAGTGTTGCTTAAAAACAAGGCAAAGACGTTACCGCTTGATGGCGCAAAGCGTATTTTAGTCGCTGGTGACGCCGCTGATAATATTGGTAAGCAATCAGGTGGTTGGTCAATTACCTGGCAAGGTACTAACAACACCAATGATGACTTCCCCGGTGGTACGTCTATTTTCGATGGTATTAAACAGCACGCTGAGCAAGCAGGCGGTGAAGCGGTATTATCGGTGGATGGTGAGTTTGATGCGAAACCCGATGTCGCTATTGTTGTATTTGGTGAAGAGCCTTATGCAGAAGGGCACGGCGACAGAGAAACACTGATTTATCAGTACGGTAACAAGCGCGACCTCGCACTACTTAATAAATTGAAAGAACAAGGTATTCCTGTTGTTTCTGTTTTTATAAGTGGTCGCCCTATGTGGGTTAACGCTGAGTTAAATGCATCAGATGCATTTGTTGCCGCGTGGCTACCAGGTTCTGAAGGTGCAGCGGTTGCTGACGTTCTTTTTGGTAAGCAAGATTTTAAAGGAAAGCTACCGTTTTCTTGGCCTGCGACACCGCAACAAATTGTGAATGTAGGCGATGACGATTACGCGCCACTTCTACCCTACGGCTTTGGTCTGACATTGAGTGATGAAGATGTACTGGGTGATTCACTTAACACCAAAGTTGAAGTAAGCAGCGAGAATGAAGCGCCTATGGCAATTCTAAATGGGTCGGTGCAAGCGCCTTGGGTGCTATGGTTATATTCTGGTGAAGAGTCTTTGTCAGTAAATGCGAGCACGCATACCGTTGGCGCTGTGAGCTATCGCACGGTGGATAAAGAAGTTCAAGAGGATGCCCGTAAAGTGAGTTTTGATGGCAGTGCGTATGGCGCAATGCGCTTTGCGAGCAAGAGTTTCTTCCGTGAAGATCTTAGTGCGCAATTACTCAATAATGCGGCGCTCACATTCAGTGTAAATCGTCACTCTGAGATAAATGCGCCAGTGAATCTTGCGATGAACTGCGAAGGCGAAGGCGATGCAGCAGGTAGTTGTTCTACTAATATCGATATTAGTGAGCAACTAAAGGCTTTACCACGTGATACATGGTCAACATTAAGCATCGATTTACAGTGCTTTGTTGAAGAAGGTATTGATTTTACCGGGCTTGTAGTGCCATTCGAGTTAGGCAGCGCCGGAAAGGCAAGCTTGAGTGTGGCTGATATCCAATTTACGCCTGATATGGCCAATGAGGCTGAAATTTCTTGTCAGTAGCCATTAGCCTATAAGCGAAACTAAACTATAAAAAATGCCGCTAAGTCTTAAAGACTAAGCGGCATTTTTGTTTGCGCTCTATGTATTAGATAGCAGCGATAACTGCGTTGTAATACGCTTCTGGTTGCGTCTCAGCATTTACTGAACCACGAACCGCAGCTACTACAGCAGCTTTGTTTTCGTTCGCTACTTCAAGGATGTCTAGCATTGCATTTACGTGCTCGCCTTCACCCATAGCAGTTTGCTCTAGTACTGCGTCAAAGTTGTCTTGAATGAACATTGCAACTTTAGTGCGCTTGCCAGAACAAGAATCTTCAGAAGACACTTTTGATGTAATAGCTGTAGTACCCAAGTCCCAAATGATGTTAGAAAGTGCAGCCGCAGTACCGTTGTCGTCAAAGATAGCCGCGCCAATACCACAGTGTTTCCACGGGTTAACCGCTTCAACGCTATCTTGAGCAAATGCGTTAGAAGATAACGCCGCAACAGCTACTGCAATAGATGCAATCTTTTTCATTGTTTTAACTCCATTTTTTTAGATTTATTATTTTCACTTTAAAAGTAGTGTGACCATGCGATTGAAAATTCAAATGCATCGTCATAGCGTAATAACGTTCTGAAATCGAATGTTTGTTCATTCGTAAACCGTTGTTCCCACGTTGCGTAGGTCCGGCTTTTATCAAAAGCGTTTACATACCTCTGATGTCCCACGCTAAAGGACATAGCATATTGTGGTGTGACTGTTGTCACGCCACCAATCTCAGTACCTACTCCAAGGTAGCCACCAAGGTTGTCTTTGCTTGTTAGCGTGCCTGAAAGGCCGCCGTACAAGGCAAAATCTTGTATAATTTGCGTACTTTTCCCCACTAAACCATCAACGTAAAACGCGCCTGTCTCGCCGCTTAGATTCATCTCTCGATATCCAGTCGCAAGCTTCCATGCATATCCGGTGTCGTGAGGTAAGCCGGTTTGCGCAGCATTGAGGTTGAATATACGCAGTAACGTTAGATCAGCAAGATGTATATTGGCTTTGTCGTCTACTCTAAGATTTAGGTCGAACGTGCTGAGTTCAGAAAAAGGAATACGCGCAGCGTTCAGCGTTAGCAAATCATAGTAATTAGCGCGAAAGCGAAAAGCTAGCCCTTTATCAAGTGTCTCATTGTAATAGGTGGATACTTGTAACAAGCTCGTATTTTGAGCTTGGTGTGGCGCTTTGGGTGTGTGCTTTACAAATCGACTTTGTCCCACAGGCAGTGAAAACCTTAGGTTCACCAGTGTTTTTCGTAGAGTCTGCATTGTAGGCGTCATACTGCCGCGTTGTTCTATGTAGGCAAAATAATCAAAAGCGCTATCAATGATTCTCTTGGCATTCTGCTCGCTAACTATACTAACTAAATCAGATGGCTCAATGATGCCTTCCAACAGTTCTGTAAACACAGCGCGCTCATGTGACGACAATTGTGCAAACCGGCTATATAAGACCTCTTGGCGTGAAGGATGGAAAGATACGTTACTTATTAACGCAGGGTCTACGCGCTCAATTTGAGTAATGATATCAAATGGCATGACCCATAATTTTGACTCAGGAATATAAGACTTGCCGGTTATCATAGAAAGCAAATAAGCAATCTGATACGCACAATTTTGTTTAAAGAAATAGTAGGTCATGGGAACCTGTTCTAGTTCCCATAGGTGCCCCAATAGAAGGGTTATGTCATCTTGCGCTAAACTAAGTGAATATTCCCATAAATCGCGTAACTCTGATTCATTGTAGGTCAGCGTTTGGTGGTGAAACTTTTGGTTGGCAAAGTAACCGTCGTAACCACCAAATATACCATTAATAATATAGCGAATAGGGTGTTCGTCTTTGGGATAGCGCGCGCCATAGTTGTAAGTGTTATCCAGTAGCTCACTTTTTTGTGCACCGTTGAATTTTAAAAAGACATGGCCATACATACTGGCCGGGTTGCCTAGATACCCTGACGCATAAATTAGACTGACACTTTTGGCGCCCACCGTCGCAACAAAGTCTTCGAACTCAGCGCACTTAACTGTAGGAAGCTGTGTAACATTATTGTCGATAAATTTTGCGCGAGCAGGAAATTGACACTGCAATTCAGGCGTAGTGGTAAAGGCCGTTAAACTTGCGCGCAGTTCAGATAAGGGGTCAATGTGACCTGTATCTGAAAAAAAGAAGTCTGAGGACGTAATCGCAGATTGATTATCTGTGAATATAGCGCGTTCATAGTGAAGCAACGCACGCCATTGATGAGACTGCGCTGCATCTTCGATAGATAGGCGTGTTTCACTCGCTGAGACCAATTGAGAAATAAGAAGTATGGAAACTGCGAGGAATAATTTTATTCCATCCATGAACTAAGGGGACATCCGTAATTATTGTTATTATTGCCGTAACTTTCTCTGCTCAATAAAAGCGCCTAAGGCGCAAATTGACTGAGGCAGCAAGAATAATACATAGACTGTTCTGCGTAAATAAAAAAAGGCCGCTATAAAGCGGCCTGAACTCACACGAGAACACACGTTTTAAAAGGTATATCTGGCACCTAAGGTATAACGAGGTCCGTATTGACGAGCAAACAAGAATTGCTCTTCAAAGCGGCCGTAACCACGTTCGGTTTCATCGTTGATGTTCACACCTTCAAGGAATACCGTTAGGTTTTCGTTTACGTCATAGTTGATGCTTGCGTCAACTTGGCCAAACGTATCAAATTGGGTGGCAGGGTTGTCAGATGAACCTTGCGCTTGACCAATACCAACGACATAGTCTGAACGCCACGCATAGGTAACTTTTACTGACAGACCCTCTTTTTCATAGAAAACTTGGAAGTTAGCCGAGTCACTGATACCTACTAGCGGATCTTGCTCACCAAGGTTATATGGGTCGTACTCCACATCACCGTCAACAAGCGTAGCGTTTGCACCAAAGCCGAAGCCGGTGTCGCCAAACGTATGTTGAATAGCAAGTTCGATACCCTCAACCGTCTTAGAGTCACTTGAGTTACCAGGCTGAGTGGTACGCCACGTAATTAGCGGATCATCAGCATTTGGCGTCACAACACCATTTTCATCGGCATAGCCATTTTGAACAAAGTAATCGTAGATGGCGCTATCAGTAGCTTGTTCACCGGCAGCTTCCAGCGCACTTACCGCTTCGTTCCAGCGAGGACCTTGATAGATATCACGTAGTCCTTCGAACTGCCTGTCTTGGCCTGTTGTTGTAATATAGTTTTCAACAGACTTTCTGAATAAGCCTACAGCCGCATAGCTTGCATCGTCGTAGTACCATTCTAACGATAGGTCTATGTTGCTCGACTCGAATGGCAATAGACTTGTGTTGCCTGCTGATGCGGTACGCGCGCCAATTTTCGGGCTTCCGCTAAACGATAGACCGCCTTGCAGTAGACCAATCGGAGCACGCGTAATTGATTTACCCCACGAGAATCGCGCCACGATGTCGTCGGTTACATCTACTTTTACGTCGAACATTGGTAATACAACGTCGTACTCACCGGTGAAGTCTTGTAACTGCAAGTCATCTTCAAACTGCGTGATCCACTCAGACGCCGCTACCCAGTTAACCTGAACTGGTACACGTACTTCCGCAGAACTTGGTACTTCGGTTTCTTCGTAGCGAACACCTGCATTAATTTGCACAAGGTAGTCACCTACTTCGAAATCCCACTCAGTTTGTACGTATATTGAGTCTGTGATCTCTTCAACATTGCTGACTGACGGTGCACCCATAAAGTATGGGTCAATAGAGTAAGCGTTGCCTTCACCTACTACGTCAGCAGTGATAAACGCCAACTGACGGGCAATGGCTTCATCAAAGTTGAAGGTATAGTAGTACCCTGGATTCATACCTGCACCGCCACCGTCAAAGGCATCTAAGAAGCCTGAGGTGTCGTTGCGAATAAACATGCTATCAGGGAAAATTTGTGTAAATGATGGGTTAAAGCCCGGACCACCACGTAAACCGCTCCACGCAGTAAAGCCGCTAAGCGCTTGTTCAGTGCGTGCAACTCCAAAGTCGACTTTAACAAGCGGGATATCGAACGCAGAGTTGTACCACGTACCATCAAGTTGAAGTTGTTCAATATCAGAGCGACCAGGCGAGTAGATGAATTGACTGAAGTTTGAGTCAATCTCGCTAGGTAGAATTTCGTTGGTACCGTTGTTCCAGTTTACGAAAACTTGTGGGATTTCGCCTGAACGGAAGTCGTACACTTTTGATTCTAGCTGATTAGAGCCAAGAATAACTTGTCCAGCACTGCCTAGACCTTTGTCATAACCATTGTCTGTTTTGTTATACGAGTCATGGTAGTCAAGCTTGAAGTGCCAGTCGTCGTTTACCATCCAGTCTAGGTTTACACCTAATGAGCGAGCATCTACGCGTGTTGTGTTGCGGCTTGCAGTGAATGAACCGTCATCACCACTAATATCAGCATAAACTGCAGTGCCGTTTTCATCTAGCTCATAAGCATTAATGTTAGCACCGAAGTTGTTCCAGATACCCCAACCCACAGAGTTAGTACCAGTAGTGGCACGTGATGCTGTGTAATCAACGGTCGCAGTGAAGTTATCTACAGGACGGAATTGGAATGTCGCTTGCGCATTTTGACGCTCACGCTGTACGTCGCTGATACCATAGTTCATATCTTTCGGGAAGAAAGCGACATCGGTAAGGTTCGTACGATTATCAATAACGTTTGCCGCATCAAGTTCTGGAAGCGCACTATTTTCTTGTAGCTGCCAGCCTTGAATATTTGCAGATTGTTGTTGGAAGTCACGCTCTTGATGTGAGAAAGACAAACCAAAACCAAACATATCGTCGGCAAAGGTGTTGCTGTATACACCCGCAATTTCAGGTGTTACATCGTCGCCTTCTTCGTTGGACGAGTCATAAATGCCTTTCACAGAGATGGTTGCATTTTGGCCAGGTTGAGAAAGCGGCTTCATAGTGATGATATTCACTGTCGCACCTAGACCACCACTGGGGTTTTCAGCGCGTGCTGTCTTCTGTAACTCAAGCGTGTTCACGCCTTCTGAAGACAAGTTGGCCAAATCAAATGAACGGGTGAAACCTGTACCCGGCATTTGGCGGCCGTTTAGTGTAACTAGGTTGAATTCTGGACCAAAACCACGAACAGTGATTTGGCTACCTTCACCATTGTTACGGCTTATTGTCACACCGGTTATACGTTGCAGTGCTTCTGCAAGGTTGGTGTCTGGAAACTTACCCAGTTCTTCTGCAGAGATAGCATCAACAACACCATTAGAACTGCGCTTAAGATCCATCGAGCGCATCATACTACCGCGTATACCGCTAACCTGGATAACTTCTACTTCACCTTCAGACGGTTCAGCTGTTTCTGCTTCTTGTGCAAAGGTAGGAAATGCAAGGGATGAGCCCATCAACAAAGCCATTGATGTGGCAAGCTGGGTCTTTTTAAAAGTTGTGCGTTTCATAATTGCCCTACTAATTCTTATCAATTCAAGACTGCCGCCTGCACTGTTACAAGCGGCAGTTGCTTTGTTACTGCGCTGCTATTTCAAGGTTGTCCACACGATAGACTGCGCCTTCACCCTGTCCCCAAGCTGGGAACATCATGATCACGTTGATAGCACTGATGTCTAAGCCTGCATCGTATAGCGTTTGAAGTGGGAATGTATAAGTCTGCCATTCACCTTCAACAGGGTCTGCACCTTCCACACTGGCTGACATAGCCAACTCAACCGCAGTAGATGCGCCTATCGACTCAATCTTGAATAACCACGGTGCTGATGCATCATTTGGCATAGCGCTGACTTTCATTTCAAAGCGAACTACGCCAGTTGATAGCAGTGCTGATGCATCATATGAAGTACCTTCATCAGCAAGGAAGCCCATTACCGTTGGCGTACCGCCGATACGGAATTCGGCAACTGTACCGTGATCGGCATCGTCGACCTCTTCAGTTGGTGTAGAACCACCACAGCAATCCCAAATTGACCATTGGTCAGCGGCAGTATCAGCAAACAACGTAATGCCGCCCGCTGGTGCTTCACCGCTATCAGGGTGGAAAAACTTAACGTTGTCTAGGCGGTATACTGCACCTTCACCTGTACCCCAAGCTGGGAATACCATGATGACGTCAATCGCGCTTACATCTAGTCCACGTGCTTGTAGATCTGACAGCGTGAATGTGTAAGTCTGCCACTCACCCTCTACAGGTGCTTGACCTTCAACACTTTCTGCAAGAGGAAGCTCAACAGCTGTCGCGGCGTCATTAGATTCAATTTTAAATAACCATGAAGCATCAGGGTTGCTTGGTGCATTAACAACACGCATTTCAAATTGTAGTAGACCGCCATCAGTTAGTGCCGTTGCGTCAAACGGTGTATCGCCACCACCTGCTGCTGGACGAGTAATGAAGCCCATTACTGTAGGATCTGCGCCAATTCTAAACTCAGCAGTTAGACCGTGGTCTTCGTCATCCATTTCTTCTGTTGGTGTAGAACCACCGCAGCAATCCCACATTGGCCAGTCTGGGTTTTGACCGTCTTCAAAGATAACAAGCTCTGGGTAGCTAGCGCCGCCTTCTTGTGAAATTTCAACATTGGTCATGCGATACGTTGCGCCGTTACCTGTATCCCACGCAGGAAATACCATGATTACGTCAATTGCACTTGTATCCAAGCCCGCTGCTGCTAGTGTGCTCAGTGGGAACTCGTACGACTCCCATACACCTTGTTCTGGTGTTGCACCGGCTACGTCTGCTGGGCCAACATAACCATCCATCAATGGCAGCTCAGCCGCAGTAGAGCCTTCACTACTTTCAATTTTGAACAACCAGTTAGTTGTTGCATTGTTCGGTAGTGAAACAACTTTCAAGTCGAACTTAACGCTACCAGTTTCTTCCATAGGCGATGCATCAAACGGTGACGCTTCACCTTCTGGATCGGTAATGAATTGAGCGCGGCTAATAAAGCCCATTACGGTTGGCGCTTCGCCAATAGAGAATTCGTAAACTTGACCTTCGTCTGCGTCTTCAACAAGTGCTGGCGTTGTGCCACCACAGCAATCCCATGCCGGCCAGTTCGGGTTCGGTGTGCCGTCGAATATGGTAAGGTCTTGGGCAATACCTGTTGATGGTGGCGTAGGAATAGGAGCAGCGCCTTCTACAAGTGCATCTTCCAGTGAATCGTATCCAGGACGAACGGTCTCACAACCTTTGCCAGTTTCTGGATCAGACGCACATTCGTATACGCGAACGTAATCAATTTCATAAGTCTGACCGTCTGCAAAAGCAGCAGCATCAATACCAGTTTCATTCACCGCTTCCGGCCATGCACCGCCAACCGCTAAGTTAAGAATTAAATGGAATTCTTGGTCGAAAGGGGCATTGTCCCAATGCGTTGTAAGCTCACCAGTACCTTGCTCATAGTACTCAGCATACCAACCGCGATGCGATAAACCGGTTGCATCACCATTGGCGTTGTAACGAACTTCTGAGCGACGTTGCGTTGCATATAGATAGCCATCCATATACCAGCGAATTTCACCTTCTTGCCATTCAATAGCATAAGTATGGAAATCGTCGGCAGGGTTCGCGCCGCTTGGCAATGAGTAGGCTTGTCCTGAACTGTCGTTATTTGGCCATTCCTGACCATAATGCAACGTACCGTAAATGTGGTTTTCTGGATTACCATCGATATCAGCAGCTTTTAGGTTAACTGCCTCAACAATGTCGATTTCACCAGAACGAGGCCATCCGCCATATACTTCATCAGTAGGCATCATCCAGAACGCTGGCCAGCTGCCTTGACCTGATGGCATTTTAGCGCGCATTTCAATACGGCCATATTTGAAATCTGCTTTGTAGCGAGTGTTTAAGCGTGCTGACGTATAAGGTTTTTGTGCACCTTCCTCAGCTGGCAAGGCAACAATTTTTAAGCTACCTTCTGATACATATGAGTTATCTGCACTGTCGGTATAACATTGCGCTTCGTTATTACCGCCACCGTCGCAGTTAACTTCGTGTGTCCAGTTATCATCATCAATACTGGTACCGTCAAATTCATCAGCCCACACGAGTTGCCAGTCTGATACTGGCTCTACTGGGTCGACAACGTTGATATCGGTGGAAGTGGTTGATCCACCACCGCAGCCAAATAGGGTTGTGACTGATAACGCGGCAGCTATCCGCGTAAGTTGAGTTGCTTTTTTAGTCATTATTTTCAGCCCTGATCCAAAGAAATTAGGTTGTTATGTTGCGGCGATGGCCACGTAAAAAGCGTTTTGTAAGCGCTTACAAATTGGGTTAAATAAAAACGGCTGTTTTGAAAGCGCTTACATTACATTAAGCCACTGACACGTAAAGATCAATACTGTTCTCAAAATTTTAACATTTGCAAAATGCGTTTTTTCTGAAAAATTTGCTTGTGCTCATTATTTTTAAAGGCCTTCAGCGTTATTTTATCCAAAAGTTTAAAATTTGGTGTTGCTCAGTTCACGCACTGTTTACAAATTATCGTGTCCAGTGTTAATTGATAATAACAATCCATAGAGCAATCTCCTTGGGCTAGAGGAAGCTTTGGGCTTTATCTACCGTGTATTAGGGCCAAATGCGCTTTTTTGTGTATGCTGTAGCATTCCCTTTGCAGAGAATTAACCATGCATCACCATCATCATTCCCATGCACATACTCATGACGTTGACAATGCCGACACAACGCGTATTGGTTGGGCATTTTGGCTGAACTTTATTTTCACCATTATCGAGTTCGTAGGTGGTTGGCTAACCAACAGTGTCGCCATTATGGCTGATGCCGTACATGACTTAGGTGATTCTTTGTCCATTGGTTTAGCGTGGTACTTAAGTAAGCTTGGCAAAAAAGCGGCCACACAAAAATATTCCTATGGCTTTAAACGTTTGAGCTTAATGGGCGCTATGATTAACGGTGTTATCTTAGTGATAGGTTCTGTTTGGGTGCTATCTGAGGCGATTCCTCGATTAATGGAACCTGAAATGCCAATGACACAAGGCATGATTGGACTTGCAATACTGGGTATTGCGGTCAATGGTTTTGCCGCGTACAAACTCCACGGCGGTCATTCTATGAATGAGAAAGTGCTCAATTGGCATTTAATTGAAGACACCATGGGGTGGGTGGCAGTGTTGGTTGTCGCGATTGTATTGCACTTTGTCCATTGGCCCATTCTTGATCCTATCCTTTCTATTGTCTTTACACTCTTCATTCTAATTAATGTGGTGCGATACGTAGTGCAAACGATGGGACTATTCCTGCAAGGTGTGCCAGATATAAAAGTGAGGGAAGCGATCAGCAAAGCGCTACTGTCGATAAAACACGTTGATGAGATTCACCACGTACACTTTTGGTCGTTAGATGGGGAGCAGCATGTGTTAACTGCGCATGTTGTTATTGACTGCAGTATTAGTAACGACACGCTTCGCGAACTGAAGCGCCAAGTAAATTCTCTGTTGGCGCCATTCAATCTTGCTCACACAACGATTGAGTTTGAATTGCCTGGAGAGCCTTGTCGTGATGAGCCGGACAATCTTCATACCCATGCGCATGATCATCAGCACGACGAACTCACCTAGTAATAAAAAAAGGGGCGTTAGACGCCCCTAATGAACACACACGGTTTACAAAAATAATTAGAACTGTGCTTTAAACGCCACACCGAAATAACGGTCTGCATCACGCGGAATTTGGTAACGGAAATTGTCACCGCTATACGTAGTAGCATAGCTGTCATCCAACAAGTTCTTAGCTATCAATGACACGCGGAACGCATCATCTTTGAACGACAAGCCTATGCTCGCATTAAGCATGTTGTAATCTGGCAACAGCGATGCGGGGTTGAAGTTACCGGTATTACCTGGCAGGTCAGAATATTGCTCATCGGTATACACGTATGATGCGTTGTAATACACGTCAAAACCGTGTGACGTTTCCATAAAGTATTCTGCTGATAAGGAGTACTTCATATCAGGTGAGAACGGCACATCAAGACCTGAACGGTCAGTACATGCGTCAGGGTCTACTTCTACCGGGCAATTAAATTCGTCGATTTCTGCCTTCGTGTAAGCTGCACCACCGATTAAGGTTAGGTTTTCCGTAGCATTCCACATGAAATCAACTTCAATACCTTGTGTAGTAACATTTCCGGCATTGGTTAAACGTGTAATACAGGCACCGTCTGAACAATCGAAGTTATTCGCTTGGAAACCTTCAATGTCAGTGGTAAATAATGCAACGTTAAATAGTACATCGCGGCTAGCGTATTTGTACCCAATTTCAAATGCATCTGACTCTTCTGCGCCGATAGGACGCCCATCATTTGCGGGATTGAAGTTATAGTAAACGTTGAAGCCAGGGCCTTTATAACCCTGAGAGTACATACCATAAATCATCTGCCCTTGGGCGACATCATATTGAATACCAATACGTCCTGATAGATTGGTTTCATCTACGCTGCCCTGAGTGTCAGTATTTTCAGTAGCCGGACGCACACCTACGCCACGGCGACCATACTCGTCGTTATTGACACGACGATGGGTGTAAGACACTTCGTCGTCGGTATAGCGCAAGCCGAAAATAAGACGCATGTCATCGCTAATGTCATAGGTGCCATCGCCATAAAGTGCCCAGTTATTAAACTCGGTGCTCATATACGCCGTTGCTGAGACAATATCATTTGCATTACAACTTACACCTAGTGAAGCGGCATAAGCGTCTAAATCACCAAGTGCAGTGCTTAGTGCGTCACCTGATAAATTATTCTCTGCGTAAAATGTAAGGGCTTGATCAAGTTGCCCGTTGTTATTTTGACAGCTCGCATCACGCGTAAAGTTACGCTCAGAGTCCATGTTCCAGTAGAAAAGGCCTGCCAAGAAATTAAACGGACCGTCTAAATTAGATGCTACGCGGAACTCTTGAGAAAACTGGCTCCACTCTTGAGGGCCTACATCGTGTAATTGAAAAGGTACGCCAAATACAGGTTCGTTGCTGTCGCCCGCGATAGACGTAAAGTCACCCTCTCGGTATTCGGTGTTTTCCCACGAACGCTGTGCAGTAATTGATGTGTACGTGTAGTCACCTACCGTTTTATCTACCTGTACAGAGAACGCTGAATGATCATCAATAGTACGAGACTCAAAATCATGATCGATTCGACGCTGGTCAAGGTCTATATCGGCAACGCCATCAACGATGCCATTGCTGTTTGGTGCAGCTTTAGAGTCAGGGTTTCTGCCACTTGGGAGACCTTCTAAATCAGCACAGCAATCATCATCTGCACTATAGAATTCACCGATAAATTTAACGGTCAAGTCGTCTGCGGGCTCATATAGCACGACTGCGCGAGCACCTTCGCGATCGTAGCCATTAACCTTTTCGTTGTTATATACATTGTCGATGTAACCATCGAACTTACCTTGGAATAACGTCAAGCTTGCTGAAAGCTCATCGGTTAGGCCGCCACTTACGGTACCTTTTAAACGATATTCATTGTCTTGATAAAACTCGGTAGATAAGCTGCCAGTCAGCTCTTGAGAAGGATCTTTTGTGGTAATGTTAACCACGCCCGCAGAGGCGTTTTTACCAAAAAGCGTTCCTTGCGGGCCACGTAGCACTTCAATTCTATCCACATCATATAGGTCGGCAAATGCTTGGCCTGAACGACCTAACACAACCCCATCAACGACTGTAGCAACACTAGGCTCGGCGGCAATACTAAATGAAATAGTACCAATACCACGAACAGTAAGTGCTGAATTACGGGTAGTTGTTCCTTTTCTAAAGCTTACTGAGGGTACAAGTGCTTGCAAGTTTTCAACATTATTGGCGAAGGCCGATTCAATTTGATCACCGCGCAATACCGAAACAGCAACAGGCACATCGCTGATACTCTGAACGCGCTTTTGCGATGTAACGACAATTTGTTCAAATGATTTTTCATCGTTTTGCGCTTCGGTTTGTTCTGCGTCTTGCGCATAACCATGTGCACTTACGAGTAATCCAGATGTCATTGCGAGCGTAACCGCTCGGCTTACAATCGACCTTCTTGTTTTCATGTTGTTCTCCAGGGGTGTTTCGCTTATCGCGCTTTTCATCCTTCGGTATCAAGCAAGGCGTGAACGTATGAAGGTAAAAAGTGCTTGGTTTTTATTGTCGCGGCGTAGGGTACAGCGCTACGCGATTTTCATTTTAAATAAACGGTCTTATGTATAAGAGTTATCTTGCGTCTAATGTCTTATATAAGAGTGATTAAGTTAAACAATTGTTAAGTGATTTGCAAACGCTATGTTAATTTTTTTGTGTTTTTTCTATACAGCGCAGAAATTGATAAGGGGAGCGAGGCAGACGCCTCGCGTTTGACTTATTGCGACGTGGCGCTCGCCAGTCGCTTTAAGCCGTTCTCATACTTCACTCTCCACCACTTGAGACTTACACCCACTGCAATAAAGCAAGTGGCCCAAAGTGTTAATAAAATGGGAGTGAAAGCACTACTTAAGCCTCCCACAAAGCCGATAGGAGAAAACATTAGGTAGAGTGTGGCAATTAGGCTCACAAGCACAATAGCGCAAGGAATAGCGTATCGCCACGGCGTCATATTAACTTCGGCTTTGGGGATAAATTGCCATGGTGTCGCCATAGGGTAGAGTTTGCCTATAACCAGCATAATGGCCAACTCAATTGCAAACAAAATGGCGTAGATGTGGATGAAGTTTATCTCAACGTCCCAAACAAACTTCAATAGACCATAAGCGATTACATGAAACACAATGGCGACCTTGGCAGCTAGCGCTGGCACGCGTTTCGTAAATAGTCCAACAAGTA
This sequence comes from Alteromonas sp. KC3, assembly GCF_016756315.1. Lineage (NCBI taxonomy): Bacteria > Pseudomonadati > Pseudomonadota > Gammaproteobacteria > Alteromonadales > Alteromonadaceae > Alteromonas > Alteromonas sp. KC3. The sequence goes on along the minus strand of NZ_AP024235.1, from coordinate 4,189,879 downwards.
CAATAGTGATAACCGGAATATTATAAAAGCCGGTGAATATTCGAATTATTTGCCACAAGCCCTCGGGTGCTAACATTAATAGCGGCGCAGTAATAAACGAAAGAATGGCGATAACCAAGCTTGTTATCTTGGCTACGCGGATAAGTTTTTCATCACTTACCTTATCTTTCTTAAGTGGCTTGTAGACATCTAAGCAAAACAAAGTTGCCGCGCTGTTAAGCAGAGAATTAAATGAGCTGAAGACCGCGCCCAATAAAACCGCTAGAAAGAAACCAGATAGGTATTGTGGAAGCACATCTTTCACTAAGTGCGGGTATGCCAAGTCGATAGTTTGTAAGTTGTCGTCTTGATAAAGATGGTAGGCAATGACACCGGGAAGCATCATCATAAAGGGCACTAGCACTTTGAAATAACCTGAAAATAGAACGCCTTTTTGACCCTCAACAAGGTTCTTTGCACCCAGCGTTCGTTGGATAACGTACTGATTTGTTCCCCAATAAAAAAGGTTAGCCAAAATCATACCCGTAAATATGGTGCCAAAAGGCACAGGGTCTTCCGCGCTGCCTATGGCATTTAGCTTTTCCGTTTCAGTGGTGGCAATGGTTGCAAGACCATCGCTGAAATTACCTTCTCCCAAGGCAATAAGCCCTAAAACAGGGACAAGTAATCCAACGATAAGCAGGCCAATGCCGTTAATAGTGTCAGACACTGCCACTGCCTTAAGGCCGCCGAATATGGCGTAAAGCGCACCAATAGTGCCAACTATAACAATTGTGAGAATCAGACTGGCTTCATAACTTATGTTGAAAAGCCCTGGCACATCAAATAAGCGAAGCACCGCAATTGAGCCTGAGTAAAGCACAGAAGGAATGGTGACAAGCGAGTAGCCAACCATAAACAGTACCACTGTCATTCGACGCACACTATCGTCAAAGCGATCGCGTAAAAATTCTGGCAGCGTTGAAAATGCACCAGCTAAATAGCGAGGTAGAAAGATAAGCGCCATGATAATGGTTGAAACGCCCGCGGTGACTTCCCATGCCATTGCGCTTAGGTTGTAGCCAAACGCCGAGCCATTGAGACCAATAAGTTGTTCGGCTGAAAGGTTTGTTAAAATCATGGAGCCGGCAATAAAGGTACCAGTCAGCCCCCGCCCCGCAAGGAAATACCCATCTTGTGTATTTACCTCGCCTCTTGTTTTCATGTAAGAGATAACAGCAACGAGCGCCATAAACGCGATGCATGATAAAAGGGTGAGGGTGATATCCATGAACTACTCCTTGTGAACTACTGCGCTGGCCACACAGTGGTGTCAGACATGTCCATATCGGTGTGTTGAACCTCTGGTCCAAAAGTAATGTGCTTACCTTTGGGTATAAACACTGCCATTTCATTTAGCGCCAGTATGGCTTCTTTATAATCGCCACCGGTTAACACCTCATTCGTGCCAAGGCGCACCCATTCGCCCTTGGGTAAGTAGTACTTTATTTTGCCACCGGGTACGACACAGGGTACAACCAACAGGTCATCGCCACACATAAATTGCTGTTCGAAAGCATGCGCTAACGGTTCGTCGGGAAATGCCAACGCCATAGCTCTTTGCACTGGTAAGCCAGATACTGAAGCTTGCTCGGCTGTTTTTTGTAAATAGGGAATTAATCGGTAGCGCAGCTTCAATGCTTCAAACACAGCGGCTGACGCAGCGTCGCCATACGACCAGGGTTCGCGAGGGCCTATGCCGTGAAGACGCATGTGAGCACTGAATACAGAAGCTTGAGTCCAGCGCACATATAGCTCTGCATCGCGAGTATCTTTATAAAAGCCGCCTATATCAGTGGCAAAAAAAGGACCGCCTGACATGCCCCAAGACAAACTACCTCGGATACTCGCCGAGAGGCCGTGCCAATCAGCTTGCGGATCGCCTCCCCATTGTGAAGGATAGCGCTGACTTCCTGTCCACGCTGAACGACTAAAAAGAAAGGGGCCGGTTTTACAATATTTCTGAGCAGCCTCATAAACGCATTGGTTGTACAACTTACTATAAACATTATGTAGGCGATTACCTGAGTCGCCACTGTATGAAAGCATGTTGTCATCTTCGATTTGCTCACCAAAATCGGCTTTAATCATATCGACACCCAACTCAAACAAAGGCTTATGTGACTCTCGCCAAAACTCGTAGGCCTCTGGGTGCGTGAAGTCCAGAATACCTGAGTCGGGAAGGGGCGTAAGCACTTCGCCAAACGGGCTTAAATCCCACTCATAGCGATAGGCTTCACCCGTTCGCTTATCTTTAATCAGCCAACCGTTGTCTGCTGCTTTTTTAAAGAGTGGGTTTTTGACCGAAATCATCGGGTATTCCCACACACAAATCTTGAAGCCTAGCGCTTTTAGCTCGTCAATGACGGGTTTTGGATCTGCGTAACGTTTCGGGTCCCACTCAAAAGCGAAGCGCGTATCAGTATCCTGCCACGCTCTGCCATCTAAGGTGATTACGTCACAAGGCATTTCTTTCTCGCGCACTTCTCGTGCAACTGCCAAGAGTTCTTCGGCGTCTTTGTAATATGCTTTTGAGAGAATAACGCCTAAGCTCCATGTCGGTGGTGTAGGAGCGAAGCCGGTAAGTTGACTGTAAGTATGAATGCTTTTAGCTGGTGTCGCCTCGTGGTAAAGGAACATATCTAATAGTGCATCTTCAACAACGCACACATAAGCGCGCTGCGACCATAGGGCGTAACCCGCACCGTGAGTAACAGGCGCAGGGGTATGGATAAATAAATTCCAGCCTTGCGGGCTCCACGCATATGGTGTGTTTTTATAAGATTTTTCGGCATTCACACCGAGCGCATCATGATTGTATGACCGAACGAGCTGGCCGCGTTTGTCCAGCTTAGCCCATTTTTCCCCAAGGCCGTATACCGCTTCATCATAGCCAAGTTCAAGACACACAATCCATTGACCATCAGTTTTAGCAAAAGGGGGAAGGCGGTGCTGTCGCACAAAATGCCCATCAGTCGCACTTTGCTGTACAAGTTCATCGTTTTTGTAGAGCTTAAAGTGAAGCGGAGAAGCGAACAACTCGAGACGATAGTCACCACCAAGTAATGTGCAGTGATCTTTATCGCCAGACAATACCAGTGTCTCATTTTCACACTTGCCAGTGAGCATGCCGTAGACGTGTTGGTCGTCATCAGTGTTTTGAATACGCAGACCAAACTGACTGATTGATAGCTTAAGTTGACCATATTGAGTAGGTACAACAAGCATATCATCACTTGCTAAATAAGGTGTCTGGACAATATCCGCGGGTTCTATGCTGTTCCAGTCTGGCTCTACTGTGTTAAAGGCATTGCTCATTAGTACACTACTCTTTATGTCTTATATAAGACATAAGTTAATGAAATGTAACTTTGGTGTCAATGTGCATTTGGTATTTTATAACAATAATCTAAAAGCCAGTGAGCGCTGCTGAAAAGACAATCGCCTATATGGATTGGTGTTAGGTAGGGGCATTTTGTACGATTAAAGTCAGGCCGCTGATAGCAAGCATAGCAAGGGCGATGGCGCGAACGGTTTTAGGTTCTACTTTAGCGGCAAGTAATCGACCAACGCGAGTAAAAATCAGGATGACCGGGATGGAACAAGCGCAGGCGATCACAACGTCATAAGTAGGTAGTGTGCCAAAAGGAACAATACATAGGCGAATAAGTGCGGTAACACTAAATACCGCTAATAACGTAAAGCGAATTTCGTTGATTGGCCAATTCTGTCTATAACACTGGAAAACAACAGGAGGGCCAAATGTCGAAAACAACCCGCCTAAAAGCCCGCCAACAGTGCCGGCTATCGCAAAACCAGAGTCTCGGCCAGAAGCGGGCGCTTTTGTTCTTTTAATCAAAAGCAACAAACAACAGCTGAGTATGGCAATACCGAGTAATAAGTTTAGCCAAGTTGTCATGTTGCTAGAGAGATACTCCAATAACGCATAGCCGACTGCCATAAATGGCACACCACTTAACAACATTATTGAGAAGGCACGCTTGTTCACTTGGTGTGTGTTCTTAATCACAAGCGATACAGAGTTAAATAGGCTCAAGAAACTGACTAAAAACGTGGTGGCTGTCAGCGGCATAATATTAAATAACGTAAAGCTAGATACTACCATCAAGCCAAACCCAAAGCCGCTAAGCGTTTGTAGTACGGTAGCGAGACCTAACAGGGCAAACATGGTCACGAGTGTTTCCAGTAGCATCTAGTGTAATTCCTACGATGTATGTGATTTAAATCAAAAATGCGCTATAACTCTTGTGTATGATATAACAACAGAATAATAAGCATTAGGTTACGGTTTCATGTCGACATCTCAATTTGACCACAAGCTTGGCGGTCCAAGTCTTGCTTTCCAGCCTTTGTACCAACAGGTTGCCGAGTATATAAAGCAACTTATTGTAGAGCGTAGGTGGCAACCTGGCGAGATGTTACCCAGTGAATTTAAACTTGCCGACGAATTTAAAGTGAGTCAGGGAACGGTGAGAAAGGCGCTTACGTTGCTCACTGATACAAAAATTGTGACCCGTCGACAAGGCGTCGGTACCTTCGTGTCTGAGCACACCGCCCAAGATGCACTCTTTCGCTTTTTTCCTCTGCAAGCTGATGGCAAAGGTGCTGACCTGCCAAAAGCAGAGTTGCTCAGTAAAGAACAAATTGAGCCTACTGAAGCAGTTCAAGAAGCGCTGGCTATTTCAGCAAAAGACAAAGTGATAAAGCTTAAGCGAAGACGTATTTTAGATAATGAATTCTGTATGTTAGAAACCATTTATCTACCAAGTAAGTTATTCGCCGATATTGATAAGCGCGAAGATATTCCGCATACGCTTTATCACTTCTACCAAACTGATTACAACCAAACCGTATTTAAAACGCGAGACAGTATCAAAGCTGTGCTGGCAACAAAGAGTGATGCAAAAAGCCTTTCTGTTGAAAAAGGTGCACCATTACTTTTAGTCACGCGCGTAACCGAATCTATCGACGGTAAGCTTATCGAGTATCGAGAGAGTAAATGCCGCACCGATCATTATCACTATCAAGTTGAGTTGGATTAACGCGTTCATCATTTCTTCAAAATGATTCTGTGTTTGTCTTTGATAAACGGCTGGTCAAATCCTATTGATTAGCCGAGTTATTCCTCTCTACCTACTCTCAGTCACATTCTATCGCCCAACAAGTTGTAGCTATCTAGGCTCCACTTGCGGCTTTTTGTCGTATCTCAATAAGTTTGTTAACACTTTGTTGACAATGTTTGGTCGCTATAATAACTTATGTCTTATACAAGACTAAAGTGTAGTGATAAACTTACTTTATCTCAACAACAGATAACTAAGGTTGAATACGCGATGGATAAAATACCAGAAGTAGGCTTTGGCTTTTGGAAAGTAGATAAGGCGATTTGTGCCGATACTGCTTATGAAGCGATTAAGGCGGGCTATCGCCATTTAGATTGTGCGTCTGATTATGGCAACGAGAAAGAGGTGGGTGCGGGTATTAAGCGCGCCATTGAAGATGGTCTTTGTACCCGAGATGAACTTTGGATAACGTCAAAGCTCTGGAACACCTTTCATGCGCCAGAGCATGTGGAGTTGGCACTAGACAAAACACTGGCTGATTTGCAGTTGGATTATCTTGATTTGTATCTTATCCATTTTCCTATAGCGCAAAAATTTGTCCCTATTGAGACACGCTACCCGCCAGAGTGGTTTGCCGACCCTGAGGCCGACGAGCCTAAGATGGAACTTGCCCCTGTCCCGCTTTATCAGACGTGGGGAGCAATGGAATCATTAGCTGATGCAGGTAAAGTAAAGCAGATTGGTGTGTGTAACTACAATACAGGCCTCATCCATGATCTTATGGCCTACGCGCGCATCAAGCCCGCTATGCTACAAATTGAATCACACCCTTACCTAACTCAAGAAAGGTTAATTCGCTTAGCCAAAGATTATGGCCTTGCTGTAACAGCGTTCTCACCACTTGGCGCTTTATCGTATTTGGAATTAGAAATGGCTGATCAAACCGAGTCTGTGTTAGAGCAGAGTGTCGTAAAAGCAGCGGCAAAGGCCCACGGTAAAACACCAGCGCAGATTGTGTTGCGTTGGGGGATTCAACGTGGCAATGCCATCATTCCTAAAACGTCGAAAGTTGAACGTATGAAAGAGAATCTTGCATTGTTCGATTTCACCCTTAGCGATGATGAAATGCAGGCAATTTCTGGATTGAACGTTAACCGCAGATTTAATGACCCAGGTCACTTCTGTGAAGCTGCTTTCAATCGCTTCCACCCTATTTACGACTAGGAGTAAAACATGAAAAACGTCAACCAGACCTCAAGTGTTGAGTATGCAAATGTCGCCACTCAGCATCATTACAATGATGATGTGTTTCCTCAAATCGTGGTAAATAACGGGCAATGCAAAACAGTGGCTGATACAGTGGCATTTGTAAACGCCAATCAAACTGAGCTAGAAGCCAAGCTTGCCAAGGCTGGAGCACTTCTGTTTCGCGGCTTCCCCATTGACTCCGCTGAGGCCTTTGACGTTTTTTCTGCTGGGTTTGGCTATCCAAATTTCACTTATCAAGAGTCTTTATCTAACGCGGTACGCATCAACTTTACCGAACGTGTTTTTACCGCCAACGAAGCGCCCAAAGACGTAGAGATTTTCCTGCATCACGAAATGGCGCAAACTCCCATTTCGCCCAGCAAGCTGTTTTTCTTTTGTCAGTCTGCTGCAGAGCAGGGCGGTGCTACGCCTCTTTGTCGTTCGGACAAATTGTTTGAAGCCCTAAAGGTAGAGAACCCATCACTTGCCAGCGATTTCAAAGAAAAAGGGTTGAAATACACCACAACAATGCCGGCTGCGAATGACGCTAATTCTGGCCAAGGTAGAAGTTGGAAAAGCACACTAAGTGTTGAGACACTTGAAGAAGCTGAAGCGAAACTACAAGAGTTAGGCTACAGCTGGCAGTGGCTGGAAGATGGAAGCTTAAGAGCGGTAACTCCTGTCTTACCTGCGGTGATCGAGTTAGATGATGGTGCTGAAGTGTTTTACAATCAGCTAATTGCTGCCTACATGGGGTGGAAAGGTGTTCGAGAAAAACCCTCGTCAGCCATTACATTTGGTGACGGCAGTGCTATTCCAAAAGACGGCTTAGAGCGAGTGTCTGAATTGGCAGAAGATTTTACCTTTGACCTAGAGTGGCAAGACGGTGATGTAGCCATTGTTGATAACTATCGCGCAATGCATGGTCGACGTCCCTATTCGGGCGAAAGAAAGCGCGTAGTTCTTGTGGCATTGGTAGCCTCAGAGCGATAATTGAAATGAATGACTTAGCCGTTAAGTGCAAAAATATTTGGCCGGGGTTGGGTATTGCAACCATTACAGGAATGGCAGCACTCTTTCTTAGTGAGCATTACAATGCGCCGGCCATGTTATTTGCGCTACTGCTAGGTATGGCAGTGTCGTTTCTTTATCAGAACGATACGCCGTGTGCGTGTGGCATTGATTTTACCGCCAGCACATTGTTGCGAGCCGGTGTTGTTTTACTGGGGCTGCGGATAGCGCTTGGCGATCTTGCAGTACTCGGCTGGCAAACTGCCTTAATGCTCGCTTTTGCAATTTTTACAACGATTGTTTTGGGTGTTTTTCTTGCAAAGTCGCTAGGCTTACAAAAACGCTTCGGGGCATTAACGGGTGGCTCTGTTGCCATTTGTGGCGCTTCTGCGGCTCTGGCGATATCCACTATTCTTCCTAAAGGCCAAAATCACGAGCGAGATACCTTACTGACCGTTATTGGTGTGACTGCCATGTCCACAATTGCCATGATTTTGTACCCCATTTTATCTGCTCAATTAGGCATGAACGATACCGACGCCGGCATATTTCTTGGGGGCACCATTCACGATGTCGCCCAGGTGGTCGGCGCGGGTTATTCAGTGTCTGATAGTGCTGGTGATATGGCGACACTGACAAAGTTAGTTCGCGTCGCGATGCTGATGCCGGTGGTACTTATCATGATGTTGGTGATTAAACGCTTTTATAAAGCAGACGCCAATGCGGGTGAGGGGGATATTCCCAAAATGCCAATGTTTCTTGTTGGCTTTATCTTATTGATGCTGTTGAACAGTTTTGTGTCCTTGCCCACTGTGGTGGTTGAAACCGGTACACAGGTCTCTCGCTTTTTTTTGGTGGTATCGATAACCGCTATTGGCATGAAATCTAATTTAGGAAAGCTGGCCGAAGTTGGCGTCTTACCCATCGTTATGATTATCACAGAAACGCTTTGGATAGCGTTACTCATTCTGGGTTATTTGTTTCTAATTTAGGCGTTTTGGCGCCCACAATAAGCGTGGTGTTTACCACACTGTCATTGTGGTGTTTGGTTAAGAGGTGTGAGTGATGAAAAAGCGCGGTCTTCATGAGCTTTATGCTGAAAATCCTATAGAAGCTGACAAAGCTGTTTTTGGCAGAACAAGTGATACGTTAACACGTAGAGGATTTCTCTCGGGACTAAAAGGGTTATCTATTTTACTTGGGGCCGAAGTGGTATACGGACGCTTTATGCCAGCAGGTCTTATTCCCGCTGCGTTTGCCCAAAGTGACTCGCCATTTACGATTGAAGGTAAGGAAGGATTAGTTGTACTCAATGACCGACCTGTCAATGCAGAAACGCCCGCGCATTTACTTGACGATGCGGTTACGCCTGCAAAACACTTTTTCGTGCGCAACAACGGCATAGTGCCACCAAACCCCAATGCCAATTCATGGTCACTTACAATCGAAGGGGAATCTGCAAAGCAGTCGCGAACCTTCACCCTTGACGAGTTGAAAGCCGAATTTACGCATTACACCTATCAACTTACATTAGAGTGTGGTGGCAATGGTCGTGCAGAATTCTCTCCCGCTGCAACAGGTAATCAGTGGACAACGGGAGCGGTAGGGTGTCCTAGATGGACGGGAGTTCGTTTGAAAGACGTTCTACAGGCTGTCGGTGTAAAAGAAGATGCAGTGTACATTGGCTACTACGGAGACGATCAGCACTTGAGTCGCACACCAGGGAAAGCAGCAATATCCCGAGGTGTACCTATTCATAAAGCCATGGAAGATGAGTCGTTAATAGCGTGGGAAATGAATGGTGAGCCCTTACCGCTGATGAATGGCTACCCGCTGCGATTGGTGTTTGGCGGCTGGCCCGCTTCAACTTCCGGAAAGTGGCTTAAAAAAATAGTCGTACGCAATAAAGTTCACGACGGCGCGAAAATGCTTGGTAAAGCCTACCGCGTCCCGTGCAAACCTGTAGCGCCGGGTGCGTCTGTTGCCGACGAAGACATGTGTATTATTGAAGCGATGCCGGTGAAATCGCTCATCACTTTCCCTCAATCAGGAAGTACCCACAATGTGTCTGAACCACTGAAAATAAGAGGGCATGCATGGTGTGGTGAGAGTGCGGTAGATAACGTACACGTGTCTATCGACTTTGGGCAAACGTGGCAAGCTACTACCTTGACCGCCCCGGTAAATAAACACGCATGGCAACACTTTGACGCTAAGCTTCGCTTTCCTCAGCAAGGGTATTACGAGGTGTGGGCGAAAGCTGTAGATAAGCAAGGTAAAGCGCAACCCATGGTGTTACCAGGATGGAACCCTAAAGGGTATTTGAATAATGCATGTCACCGTATAGCACTTAAAGTGGTGTAGGCATGACTTTTCGCATTCTTTCCTATGTTTGTACATTAACGCTGTGTTTACTGTCCCCGTCAGTGCATGCTGTGGCCGCCGACAACAGCGCGGAGATAGTCAATTCAACCCAAAGCATCGACCCTCAATCTGGGCTTGTAGTAGCTAAGGGTATGAGTCTGGTTCAAGCCCACTGCAGTGCGTGTCACTCACCATCACTTATCACGCAAAACGCTATGAGCAGAGAACGTTGGCTGGAAACCATACGTTGGATGCAAGAAACCCAAAAGTTGTGGCCACTGGGCGATGCAGAAGAAGATATTCTCGATTATTTGTCGACATGGTATGGCCCTAAAGTTTCTGCGAGACGTCCACCTCTAGTCCCCCATCTTTTGCCGAAATAAATTGTCAGCTTTTTCTTATCTTTGCCGATAAACGATAACACGCTCTAATTATTACTGGCTTTCCTTGTTATTTTTTTGTTACTAATAACAATTGCAAAGCTCAAATGTTCTAATAACTCTACTTCAGACTAATGGTTAAGTTACTCATAATTCTGTTAATCTGACTAGTAGTACTTATAACGACAACAATACTGGTAAATACTTATGTTTGTTTCTCGCAGTAAATATGAAGAAAAAGAAGCGCAGGTTCGTCAGCTAGAAGCGCGCGTACAAGACGCTATGGACAAAGTTGCAGCGTTAGAAGCAGAAAATGCTGAGCTTTTGGCATCTGTTGAATCGGCTGCGCAAAAAAGCGTGCAGAACGATTCTGTTGTGATGAAATGTGCGGTAGATGCGTTGTCGCAAATGGCAGGTATCCGCGAAACTGTGTTGGCCACATATGAACGCATAGATGCTGAGAATCAATCTAGTGCCGACATTAATGACATTTTTAGCTCGTCAGCAGCCACGTTAAAGAAAATTGTGAGTGACATGAGCGGTCTTAATGTTCAAATGGGCAGCATGAGCGAACGTATTTCTGGCCTGTCGACAACGGCTGACAACATCAATAAATTTGTAACCACAATTACCAGTATTTCTGACCAAACAAACCTACTTGCACTTAATGCGGCAATTGAAGCGGCGCGAGCTGGTGATGCAGGCCGTGGGTTTAGTGTTGTGGCAGATGAAGTACGAGCACTTGCTACTGAAACCAATAAGTCGGCAACAGAAGTATCTGAACTCGTTAACGGCATCATCCAGTCAACGTCAAAAGCGGTATCAGGTGTTAATGAATTACGTGGTAACAATGAGCAGCTTGAGGCTGGTATCAATGAGCTGAACGGTAGCTATGAAAGCATGGTTCAGCATTGTGACAGCATGAAAAACACCATTAACGATGGCGCGTTGAGCACATTTATTCAAACTGTGAAGCTTGATCACGTTGTGTGGAAAGCCGACGTATATGCGGTGTTGTGTGGCTACAGCCAAAAAGCGGTATCTGACTTTGGCGATCATACAAGCTGTCGTCTTGGCCGTTGGTATAGTGAAAATTCAGGCAAGCCAGTTTCACAGAACGCTGCATTTAGAGAGTTGGAAGCGCCGCATGCAGCAGTTCACAAACACGGTATCGCTGCTATGCAAGCAAAACTTAATGGCAATACTGCCGAGGCTGATGCCAAGCTCTTAGAAATGGAGCAGGCCAGTCATCGTGTGATGGCATTGCTAGATAGGTTGGCAGGCTAACATACTGGGGCGCATCGGCTGATGCGCCATTGACTAAAGGGGCTTTGAGTGAGTGGTTCCTATTCTGCAGAGCAAGAGAGAATTGCTTCGCTTGAAGCTCGGGTCAATTCGTTAGAGCGTCAGCTAAAACGTCAAAAAATTGCACGAAAAAATGCAGAGTCCTTTCTAGAAAGTTATTCTCAAGATGCCTATCTGGCAAATCAAGCGCTTCGCAAGTCGCTAAGCGACTCGAAAAAGCGAGAGCGTGAACTTCTTTATCTCAATCGCACCGCAGCAGAACTTACCAAGTCGCAGAGCTCTAAGGGGTTTATTCATTCTGCATTGTCATCTGCGGTTGAATTCAGTGGCGCTTATTGTGGCAAAGCTCTCATTGTTAAGGATAAAAAAATCGTTGTCGGAGATGACGACAGCATCTTAATGGGCAAAGGTAAGTGGCAAAGCAATACTGACATTAGCGCATTGTTTCGCGAGACATTGCCTTTACATTTAGAGGAAAGCTATGAGCACTGGTGTATCAGTGTGGTAGAGAGGCCTGACACTAAACAAGAGGCTCGCGTGTTGCATTTTATGCACGAGGTAACTAAGGGGGAATTTGCCTGGTTAGCCTTGTTGACCAACGATGATAGCCTTGATGAAGAAATGTTATTTGTGCTGGACACCACAAAGCACTACATCAACTTTAACTCTCGTTATCAAAGTAAAAAAAGTTTGCTTACCCATCAGCAAGATGAACTGAGCTCTATCAAAAAAGATCGTGATTCATTGGAAGCGAGATTAGTTAGTGCAGACAAGATGGCAATGTTAGGACAACTTGCCGCAGGTATAGCTCACGAAATTAATAATCCTATCGGTTACGTAAGAAGTAACACTGTTGTAGCTAAGGAGATTTTCAACGACTATCAACATGCATTAGAGGACATAGGCAGACTATGTAACGAGGCCGGGGGCGTGCTAAAGGATAAGTTTCACGAATGTGAAAAAGGCTACTCGTTAAAGGAGAGTGCAGCTGAGATAAAGGAAATGTTTGATGAGTCGCTAGAGGGTATTGAGCGCATCATTGAAATAGTGAAAGCGCTGAGAAGTTTCTCCTACCCGGGCTCTGGAAAACACGTGAAGTTAAGTGCCATTGAGTCTATGAATTCAGCCATGAAACTCACCAACAATCTACATCGCTATAAAAACCAAGTGTCATTGGTGGCCGAGCACGGCGATGTGGCATTTATGGGAAATGCCGGGCAGATTCAGCAAGTGTTAGTGAATTTTTTAACTAACGCTATTTACGCAACTCCGGAAGGAAAGCATATCTATCTAAAAGTTGAAAAGCGTGTTGATAAAGCACTACTCATCGTCGAAGATGAAGGAATAGGTATGTCTGACGATGTCTTGCAGAAAGTGTTTACGCCTTTTTTTACCACCAAACCGCCCGGTGATGGCACCGGGCTAGGCATGTCCATTTCCATGACCATAGTTGAAGAACACAATGGCGAAATTTGTATACAAAGTGAAGAAGGTAAGGGCACGCAAATAACGCTTATTTTGCCATTAGTCTAAAGTATAAAGTGCTTGCTATAACTCTCTGAAAAATAGTAACGTTCTACGATTTTTCGTTTTGGCTAGACGTGTCGGTTTTTTGATCTAGTCTTAACAAGGTACATGTTCAGTTTTCTGATGGAATATGACATTGCTGAACGGAGAGAGCATTTTATGAGAAACAACCAGCCGGTTACCCAAAAAGAATATAAATTCCCCAAACATCACAGGCTGATTTCGTCGACCGATAAACGCGGTGTTATTAAGCATTGTAACCAAGAATTTATTGAAGCGAGTGGATACTCCCGGGACGAACTTATCGGGAAAAACCACAACTTGATCCGTCACCCAGATATGCCCCCCCCTGTTTTCAAAGAGATGTGGCGTACACTGGAATCAGGCCAAAGCTGGCTTGGATTAGTAAAGAATAGACGTAAAAACGGCGACCATTATTGGGTGTCGGCGTTTGTAACACCCGTTTACGAAGGTAACAGTATTTCAGGCTACGAGTCAGTTCGTGTTCCTGCACTTGAAGGCGAAATAGCACGTGCAAGTGAAGTGTACGCCCGCTTACAAAGTGGCAAATCGCCTATTCCTGCCACGACACAGCTAAGTCAAATGATAGGCCGTTTGTGGCCAACGTTGTTGATAGGTGTGTTACTGGTCATATCGTTAGGCGCGACCAGTGGACTAATGCCAGCACTAATTGCATTGGGCGCACTTCTCATATCTACTTTTGCCCAAGATGCAAAATCGCGCAGCGAGTGGAATGGGGTACTTTCATTGAGCCCTGAAAGCTACAGCAACGACATTGTGGCGCAAACTTATTTTCCTGATGCGAAACACGTGGCGCAAGCTAAATTGGCCCTTGGTTGCGAGCTTGCAAGGACGCGAACGGCGCTAACGCGTATTAAAGACGCTTCTGCTGGGTTGGAAGCCATTTCAAATACGACGCATGAGCAAGCTGAAAGTACAAGTGCGGCGGTCGTTCAGCAAAATCAAGCGACACAACAAATAGCCTCTGCGGTAACGCAAATGAGCCAAGCTATACAAGAAGTCGCTGAGCGAGTAGAGAGTAACGCAAAAAGTGCGCGCTCTGCCGCTGAAAATGTCAGTACTGGTAATCAAAAAGCCGAAGAGGCTATGCAGGCCATTGTCTCATTGAGAAAAGCGGTTGAGTCGATCTCGGAAACCGTCACAGAGCTAGCGCAATCCACCAGCGACATCGGCGAGGCAGCCAACATAATTTCTACCATTGCTGAGCAGACAAACTTACTTGCACTAAATGCAGCCATTGAAGCAGCGCGCGCAGGCGAACAAGGTCGAGGCTTCGCTGTGGTAGCGGATGAAGTACGTACGCTGGCATCAAAAACCCGTGAGTCTACCGACAAAATTCACAATATAATCAGCGAGCTTGCCGAACGCTCAGACCGAGCCGTTCGCGTATCCACAGAAGGACTAGCGTCTGCTGAGCACGGCAGTAATATTGTTGAAGAAACCCGAGGAGCCCTGTTTGAAATCAACAATGCGGTTAAAGGGATAGCCGATGCCACCGTTGAAATGTCATCTGCTGTTGAAGAGCAAAGTACGGTGGCCGAACATATAAACCAACAACTCGTAGAAGTTGCTGATGGTGCAGCGGAAACGCAGCGTTCTTCTGAAGCGTCACTGGCAGCAAGTAACGACTTGAAAAACACGGTTAATCAAGTTCATGAGCTCATTTTACGTTTTAGTACCAACAAGCGCGTAGGCGAATAACTTGAATAGGCGGGGCAACCCGCCTATTTGCTATTTAGACCTGCATGTAAGCCACGTCTATAAGCGGCAATTGCTGGGAATAATGAAACGATATAAGTACTAACAAGCACAAGTGAGCCGATAATTGCACTGCTTTGACCAAAAAGTTGCCCAGTGATGAACAAACCATATTCACTGCTAAGCCATGGCTTTATCGCTGTGATTAGCCCCGCTACCAAAACTACACTGAGTATCAGACTGACAAGCGTAATAAATAGCGCTTCCAATTGAATAAGCAGTAATAAAGTAAAAGGCCCAGCGCCAATAGTGCGTAGCACGGCTATTTCTTGATAGCGCTCGCGCATACTCGCCAATAGCATTGTTGCTAAACCAACTAACGCACTAATCACAATGATAGATGATAAGCCTAGCAGCAAGGCTTCGATATTCCCCATAATTTGCCATAACTCAGCAAGCGCCATACCCGGTAAAATTGCCATTAACGGTGTGTTGTTATTCTGATTTAATTGGTATTGCAGTTGAAGCGCGGTAACACGGTTTTTTAGCCCCAACATAACCACAGACACTTGCTGTGGTGCGAACTCATTACTGTTGTAGCGAATTTCAGTTGCGCCATGTTTAGTTATATTACTCTCATCATGCTCATGCTCATGCTCATGCTCATGCTCATGCTCATGCTCATGCTCATCGAGTTTGGGCTTGCTAATAGAACGCATTGAACTATTTTTGCCCCCAGTTTGGTGGCTGTGCGCTTTTTCTAACCCTTCAAGGGTAACATAAACGGCCTTATCGACAGGTGTGCCTGTCTTTTCAAGGACCCCAGCTATGACAAATGGGTGGGTATCGTGATTATTGAACGACACGTTACCCAAGCCATGGGATATTACGATTTTGTCGCCTACCTTATAGCCGAGCGTTTGCGCAATATCGGCACCTACCACGGTAGACAGAGGTTGGGTGAAGTTGCTTCCATGGGCGAAAGCAAGCGCTTGCTTATCACCATACTTAAAGTGCGTAAAAAATTGATTGTTTGTGCCTATAACACGAAACCCTTTGTGGGTGTCGCCCAAAGACAATGGAATTATCCATGCCACTTGCTTGTTCGACTCAAGCGATGCAACGCTATTCCATGGGATCCCTTTAGATGGTGTGCCAACGTTGAAAACCGACGAAAGTAACAAATTAAGCTGCCCGCTTGGTGCGCCAACAATTAAGTCAACACCCGAGACCGTGCGTGTGAAGCTGGTTTTAACTTGAGTACGCACAATATCAACCGTGAGCAAAAGACAAACGCTAATGGTGATACTTAACAGGGTCAGCAATGCGGTGTGCTTGCGTCGTTTTAAACTCGCTAGTGCAATTGTCGTTAGCATTGACCCGCTCCTTCACCCGCATTACCCTGCCTTTTAGTGCTGCTGGCAAGTAGTTCCTTAATGTCTAAATGCGTTTTGAAATAGGCGGCCATTGCTGGATCGTGACTGACAAACAATAAGGTGCTGTCTTTTGCAACTTCTTTAAGTAAAGACATGAAACTATCTCGCGCGGCTACATCTAACGCAGACGTTGGTTCATCTACAACTAAAATTTGTGGCGCGTTGACAAGTGCTCGTGCAATAGCGACGCGTTGTTGCTGTCCAATGCTCAAAGCATCAGCTTGTGTGCTTAACACATTATTGGGTAATTGGAGCTTTTCGATTAAGCGTTGAATTTTCTGGCTGAGGGCGTCACTACCTAATGTGTTTTTGGCAAAGTAAGCAGCAGCACGAATATTTTGTTCGACTGTTAGATAGGGAATTAAATTGAACTGTTGAAATACAACACCGATATGCTGTGCCCTAAAATTATCTCGCTGACGATTTGATAATGTTGAAAATGGGCGGTCGAGTAAGGATATTTCGCCACTTGTTGGTGTGAGTGTGCCGCTTAGTAAGTTGAGCAATGTACTTTTACCACTGCCTGAGGGGCCCGAGAGAAAAATATGTTCGCCCTCTGCAACTTGCCATTTGTCTATGGCCAGTATTGGTGACACTGATTTGTTGTAAGCAAACCGCATCTGGTTTACTTCGATGGCTGGCGCGTTGTGGACTATCGGCAATTCGTTTTCTATCACACTCTTTTAAACCCGTTATTTCTGACAACCTAATAGCAGTGAACTAAAGCGCTTTTAGCTTAGCACTATGTTTTTCAGCTCGCTCAAATTACAGCGTGTTCTCAATACCATATGGCAAAACCACACAGCTAAACCACAAGGCCAAATCACAAGAATAAACCATAAAAGCCGTGTAAAAAATAATAAAGGTTTGGACCTAAGCGCTGTAGTCGCGTTATGTTATCAAATAACAATCGCGACTACAGTATCAGATAAGTTTTTGCTCGCAGAAACGAGTTAAGTTGTCGAGTGCAGCTTTGTATTTTGGGTGTGTTCTAGCTTAAAACGTTAACCATTAGCCTGTAGCTTCACCACTTCTGCGCTTTCGTCTTCTAACACGCTTTCTGCAGTAGCACCTTTAAAGATTTTGCTAATTTTATCTTTGTTTTTTGACAGCATAATTGTCAGTTCTTCCACTACGCTGTCATCTAGCTTGATGCCCTTCGCATGAATGTAGTCGGCAAGGTTGTCTGCTGCGTCGAGCATTTTGTCGTACTGATCGGCTTCTTTTTTGTCGGTAGTTACCAATTTTTCTACCCCTTTGTGCGTAACAACATACTGTGTGGTAATGGCCATGGTAGGTCCCCTGTTTATTAAAGACGCAAAAACTGTACAGTAATTTACTGTATAAATAAACAGTATTTTAATTAAATGTTTGAGTTTTAGTAGTGAGAGAAGGGTAACAAGCCGTTTTAAAGGTGATTAATGCTTGTGCAATTGGTAACCGCTGCGTATAATGCGCGCCCTTACAGCCATCCCAATTCGTTCCTTGTCTCCATACAGTCGGCTGTACTGTCGAGGCTACAACCGTAAGGAGCTATAATGCGTCATTACGAAATCGTATTTATGGTTCACCCTGATCAGAGTGAACAAGTACCTGGTATGATCGAGCGTTATACCACAATCCTAAAGCAAGACGGTGGTCAGATTCATCGTTTAGAAGATTGGGGCCGTCGTCAACTGGCTTACCCAATTGAAAAGCTGCACAAAGCCCACTACGTACTAATCAATGCTGAAGCGTCTGCAGAAGCTGTTGATGAATTGGAAAATGCTTTCCGTTTCAACGACGTGATCCTACGTAACATGGTTATGCGCACTAAGACTGCTGTGACTGAGCCTTCTCCAATGATGAAAG
Organism: Alteromonas sp. KC3; assembly: GCF_016756315.1. Classification (NCBI taxonomy): domain Bacteria; kingdom Pseudomonadati; phylum Pseudomonadota; class Gammaproteobacteria; order Alteromonadales; family Alteromonadaceae; genus Alteromonas; species Alteromonas sp. KC3. Next base: position 4,171,894 of record NZ_AP024235.1, on the reverse strand, counting down.
AAGAGCCTCGTCGTGAGCGTCGTGACGATTCTGCTCCTCGCCAAGACCGCGCGGAAAAGAAAACTGAAACCACTGAAGACAACGCTTAAGGAGATCACCCATGGCTCGTTTTTTCAGACGTCGTAAGTTCTGCCGTTTCACTGCAGAAGGTGTGACTGAAATCGATTACAAAGATATCGCTACTCTTAAGAACTACATCACTGAGAGCGGTAAAATTGTCCCTAGCCGTATTACTGGTACAAGCGCAAAATATCAGCGTCAGCTGTCTTCTGCGATCAAGCGCGCACGTTTCCTTGCGTTGCTTCCGTACACTGATTCACACAAGTAATTTGGCGAAAATAAGGGTTAGCTAAGATGAATATCATCCTACTAGATAAAATCGCCAACCTTGGCGGCCTGGGCGACCAAGTGACTGTAAAGTCTGGTTACGCTCGTAACTTCCTTTTCCCACAGGGTAAAGCGGTTCCTGCAACTAAAGACAACGTTGAAAAGTTCGAAGCACGTCGTGCTGAACTTGAAGCGAAAATTGCTGAGCAACTAGCTGCTGCTAACGCACGCGGTGAGAAAATTGCTGAGCTTGCTGAAGTTACAATCGCAGCACCAGCTGGTGACGAAGGTAAACTGTTTGGTTCTGTTGGTACTCGTGACATCGCTGATGCAATCACTGCAGCTGGCGTTGAAGTACAAAAAGCAGAAGTTAAACTACCTACTGGTACTCTTCGTGAGACTGGTGAGTATGACATCGACTTACAACTTCACTCTGACGTTATCACTTCAATCAAAGTGATCATCATTGCTGAAGCGTAATCGCTGACGTATTTGAAAAAGCCGCTCTTTTGAGCGGCTTTTTTGTGCCTGTTTGTCATTACGCGCTGATACTCGTATGTCATACGGCTGCGTTAAATGTAACAAATTAATTACAATCTCGACCAATAACCTAAAATCCAAGTCCACTTATCTGCGATAAATAGCGGTTTTTAAGCCACATTTAAAAGAAATGTTAATTATCGCTAAAAATCTTCGTATCACGGTTTTAAACTTTTTCTGTCACTTCTGCGACCTATAGTAAATCGAACTATAAAAAGCATAAGTACCACGTTATGGACATCACTCGTGCAGCAATAAAAAACGCAACTGGGGTAGGTATCGGCATTACATTGCTGGTATTTCTTGGGCTTTACAGTCTATTTAATTTACCCGTTCAGTTATTTCCCGATATTGATCGCCCCTATATCAATATTCAAACTTCGTGGCGGGCTGCGTCCCCGCAAGAAATAGAATCAGAGATTATAGAGCCTCAAGAAGAGGTTCTGCAGGGTATACCTGGGCTTGAGTCGATGAGCGCATGGGCAAACCAAGGTAATGCATGGATAAACCTTGAGTTTGGTTTAGGTACGGACATGCAAAAAACGCTTATTGAAGTGATTAGTCGCATGAACCGTGTTCCACCTCTTCCACGGGATGCCCTATCGCCCAACATAATGCTTGCTGGCAGCGGTGGTGATGCCCCCGCGCTTACCTATTTCTTCTTACAACGCTTGCCCGGCAACCCTAATGAAATTAATACTTACGTTACTTATTTCACTGATGTAATTAAGCCGCAGCTAGAATCTATTCCTGGCGTAGCACGAGCAAGGATGGAAAGTGGCGTTGGTGGCGTTGAAGAATTCCAAATTGTTTTTGACCCATTTAAAGCTGCACAACTGGGTATTAACCTAAGTGCAGTTGCCAATGAACTTGGTCGCGCCAATGATATTTCTGGCGGGTTCGTCGATGTTGGTCGCAGACGTTACACACTGCGCTTTGAAGGGCGTTATCAACCTACTCAAATGGGTGAGATGATCCTTGAATGGCGTGACGGTAGCCCGATAACGTTAAATGATATTGCTGTGATAAAAATTACACGTGCTGATGGCAATAACGCAAGCGTACAAAACGGCAACCCAGCAATTTCTATTCGCGTTGACAGACAAAATGATGCCAACGTACTGGCAACGCTTGAGGCGGTTAAGGCAAAGGTCGACGAAATTAATCGCAATGATCTTGCTGCGCAGCAATTGGTGATGGCACAAAGCTTTGACGCATCAGTATTTATTTATCGCGCGGTGCAGTTAGTAACAAGTAACCTGTTTATAGGTGTGGCACTTGCTATTGGTGTGCTGTGGCTATTTATGAGACAGCTTCGCGCAACACTCATTGTGGCATTGGCTATCCCAATCTCGCTTCTAAGTACCTTTGTCGTGCTTCAAATGACGGGGCGCTCATTAAATATTATCTCATTGGCAGGGCTTGCATTTGCCGTTGGCATGGTACTCGATGCGGCCATTGTCGTGCTTGAAAACATAGTACGTACGCGAAAGAGCGTAGGTAGCGACGAAGAAAGTGCACATAAGGGCACTAAAGAAGTGTTTGGTGCACTGATGGCGTCAACAGCCACAACAGTAGCTATATTTATTCCGGTTATGTTTCTCGAAGATGTAGAAGGACAGCTATTTGCGGACCTAGCGCTTACTATTGCCATCGCGGTATGTATGTCGTTAATTGTGGCGGTTACGGTACTACCCGTTGTGGCGGCCCGTTATCTACAAGGCGATATGCCTGAAGATAGTTTGAAACGTGTTTGGGAAAAAATAACCCAGACGATAATGCGTCTGTCTTCAACACCACTAAGAAGGGTTGTTATGGTCGCTACATTAATGGGCATTCCTATTACGGGAAGCATGCTATTAATGCCTTCGATGGACTATCTGCCGCCAGTGAAGCGCGATGCTGTCGACGCCTTCTTAAGTCTGCCAGCAGGTGCCAGTGAAAATTTCATTTCAGAAGAAGTTATCCCGATTGTTGTTGAACGACTAAAGCCCTACATGAATGGTGAGAAGCAGCCTGCCCTAAAAAATTACTACATTATCACCTGGCCTAATGGCGGTACATTAGGGGTGCGGGCGAAAGACCAGTCCAAAGTGAAAGAACTTGAAACTATCGTGCGTGATGAAATCCTTAAAGATCTTCCTGATACGCAGGCCTTTGCCCAACAAGGTAACTTGTTTGGCGGTTTTGGTAATGGGCGCTCCATTGCTATTCATCTGCAAGGTACTGACCAAGATATGTTGGGTATTGCCGCACAAGCTGGTTTAGATAAGCTTCGAGAAGTCTTTCCCAATGCCAATGCGCGCTCTAATCCGCCGCTAGAACAGGCTGAACCTGAACTGCGTTTTTATCCAAACGATAGCAGAATGATGGAAGTCGGACTTAATCGCGGCGGCATGGGTAACCTCGTGCGTGCTATGGGCGACGGTATGTATGTGGGCGAGTACTTCGATGGCATAAAGCGCATGAACATTATTTTTCGCTCTGAACCGTGGCAAACACCTGAAGATTTAGGTAGCACCCCCATCATGACGCCAGTTGGTGAAGTGGTGCAACTAGCTGATTTGGTTGAAATTGAACGCGCGGTAGGTCCAAGTCGAATTCAGCGTATTGAAGGTCGTCGTACGTTGACGATAAACGTCAATCCGCCCGAAGGAATGAGTCTTGAACAAGCCATGAATGTCATTAAGTCAGAGGTAGAGCCCGTCATCATGAGCATGATGCCATCTGACGGTGCCATCAACTATGGTGGTAGCGCAGATAGCCTTAAAGGCGCTATTTCATCAATGGCTGATAACTTCCTCTTTGCCATGATTCTATTATTACTGCTAATGGCAGGGCTATTTAAGTCATTGAAAGATAGTGTGTTGGTTGTACTGTCTATTCCTCTGGCCACTGTGGGTGGTGTGGTAGCGATACGCATAATGAATACCTTCATGTTCCAACCCATGGATTTATTAACCATGATTGGCTTCATTATTTTATTAGGCTTGGTGGTGAACAACGCCATCTTGCTCGTGCATCAAACCCGACTTGGTGAACAGAAGGGGCTAAGTCGTGACGCAGCCGTTGAGCAAGCCATTGAACTGCGCCTGCGCCCCATCTTTATGAGCACGCTGACATCAATATTTGGCATGTTGCCCCTGTTACTTATGCCTGGTGCAGGCAGTGTGATATACCGCGGTTTGGCTGCCGTAATCGTTGGTGGAATGACCGTGAGTACCGTGTTCACTTTATTGCTTCTGCCTACGTTGTTGAGAATGACGGGCAGCAAAGCCGTCACCCCAATTTCACATGACACTGTGGGAGGTATTACACCTAGAGCAGTGAAACTAAACAAACACAGTGATCATTTATAAAGGATTTAGTCTCATGAAAACATTAACGCGTTCAGTTGTTTTGGGTATGTCAGCATTGACGTTAGTTTCCTTCTCGCAGGCATCATTGGCACAGGAAAATAGCGCTCCACCGCCGGTGCTAGTGCAAGTTGATGAGGCCCGTGAACAAGCTATATCTCAACTCACGTGGGTACCAGGTACTATTCTAAGTCAAACTGATGCGAACTTGGCTTCTGAAGTCGACGGTCGCATTACGTGGATGGCTGAAGTAGGGGATATTATCCGCGCAGGTGAACCGCTTGTCGTTTTAGATGATACGCGCCTAAACATCACATTAAACCAAAACAAATCGAACATAGCGCAATGGCAGTCTCAAGTTACGTTGTTTGAAAAGCGTCTAGCGCGTTATGAAAACCTTAAAGCCAATAACAACATGTCGCAGGGAGAACTTGATGCTGTTGAGGCTGATTTAGAGAATGCAAAGCAAGAGTTGGCACAAGCAAAGCTCGACTTGTCGTTTACCGAATACCAACTTGCTCAAAGCAGGGTAAAAGCGCCTTTTACCGCATTGGTTGTTGAACGACTTCAATCACCCGGTGAATATACAGGTGTTGGGCAAACCCTGTTACGTGTAGTGAATCCAGATAACGTAGAAGTACAGGTACGCGCACCACTCACTGTTTTGCCTTATATTGAAAGTGGTATGGCTGTCAGTGTGCAAAGTAAAACGCACCAGGTAGAAGAAGCGATTAGAGCCATTGTGCCTGTGGGTAACGCTAACTCCAGAATGATGGAGCTACGCATAGCAATAAAACCCGGCGACTTTCCAATAGGCAGCGCAGTGAGGGTCGCGATTCCCAGTAGCGATACCCATGACGGCGTTACGATCCCTCGCGACGCACTGGTACTGAGAAAATCAGGGACTTACATTTATCAGCTCAATGAAAATAACGAAGCTCAGCAGGTCAAAGTTCGCACGGGTGTTGGCCTAGGCGAACGTATTGAAGTGTTCGGTGAAGTTAATCCATCCCAGTATGTGGTAGTGCGTGGCGCAGAGCGTCTACGCGAAGGTCAGAAAGTAAGATTCGAAGAAACAAACAGTACGCTAACCGCCAAAAATTAATAATTTCTTACGCTTAAGTGGGGCAGTTGCCCCACAAATTAGGTAAAGTGCCTGATTATTAATGGTGTTTATCAGGTATGTTTAGTGAAGCAAAAAATAGTCAGCACCCGTTTATATCGCAACGCAAGTACAGCAATAAAGGCCAGTGCGCTCACATTATCAGTGGGTATATTAGTTGGATGTGCAACGCAAAATAATGTAGAGCGTGTTGTGGGTGAAAATTCTGTCATCACATACACTGACGTTGAAGGCTACGAAGACAGATTCAGCAATATCTATGATGATTTCAAAGACTACCCCGTAACGTGTGAAGGCGATTGTTACCCTGCCACAAAAGATATTGTGTGCGAGGATACTATGCAGCATTGTCAGTACCAAGGGGATCGCCCGTCGATAAACTTAAATACTGGTTTTTCGATCAAATGGCTTGGACATGCTAGTTTTGCAATTACCACAGACAGTGGTGAGCAATTTCTTATCGACCCCGTATTTGGACAATTCGATTGGCCTGTTAACTGGGCATTTAGGCTGTCTGAAGGCTTCAATCGAAAGCCAGCTTCATTGCTAACTGATGAAGAGTTAGCGAATACGGATGCGGTGTTATATTCCCATATTCACTATGACCACTTTAACAAAGCCGATATAAGTGAACTTGGTAATCAGCCCACTTACCTTGTGCCTTTGGGGTTTGCCGAGCATTTCGAGGATAACGGCTATGCCATTAAAGAAATGGCGTGGTTTAGTTCGCAACAAATAAACCGCACAACGGCGCACTTCGTGCCAGCTCACCATTTTAGTAATCGCATTTGGGTTCCCTTTATTCACGAAGACAACAACGCTACGCTGTGGGGCGGATGGGTGCTAGAGAATAACGGAAACACATTATTTTTTGCTGGCGACACTGGCTACTCACCGCACTTTAAAGACATCAATGAACGCTATGGACCCATTGATGTGTGTCTTTTACCTATCGCGTCGTATTTCAGTGAAGAATCCCCTAGGTGGTATCGAAAAGTACATACAACGCCAGAAGATGCGATTATTGCCGCTCAAGAGCTCAGCTGTAAGGTTGTGATCCCTTGGGGGTATGGCAATGCTAGCTGGCGAATGGGAGATAAAACATCACATTCAGCCTTATTTCGATTGCTACATATGAAAGAACAGCTAAATACTGATGTGCCGTGGTATGTGTTAAATGAAGGAGAGTCGGTGAAATTTTAATCTTGTAGAGTACGTAAGTTTGGACTAATATTTCTCCAGTTTCTTCAATGCAGCTTTACATTCAGGGATTGAATATGCTCACAACGCGCAAGGAAGTCGTCTTATTTTTTGCTTTTAGCCTGTTCGGTTATATAGGCGCTTGCAGCTACTTTTTGAAACAAGCGCCTGTCACACAGCCAGCGCCATTTAACGTGTGTATACAGAGTTGTACAACAACAGTTGAATACTCGGTTGCCTACCCCTCAGAACAATACGTCTTCAAAGGTACAGTAAAGTCGATATTTGAAAAATATCGCCAAGAAGAGGTGGGTTATTATTTAACGTGTTCAGAGCATTATTGTGCGCTGTCTATATACGTTAACGCACCATCGCAGCTTGCGCCCCTATTACAGGCAGTTAACAAGCAGTTCTCCCCACTTATCAAAGAAGAAGCGGGGGCACCGCAAAACTGGTTAGACAGTACTATTTATTTGCTATTTTCTCACACTTTAAACGCCATTCATCGTCCAGCGTAGGCAGAGCAGCAAGCCTAGCTGCCAGTGCAGCATCGACTTTTGTATGCGCGCATTGCATTAACGTATGCACATCAACAGTGTCAGGCTCTCGGTGCAGGAGAGTGACTGTGTCACCTACACTAATAGTGCCGGTTTTAATGACGCGATAGTACCAACCCGTTATACCTCGCTCGCCCACAAAGCGATCCAGATTAGCGATACCATAGCGCAGCGATATCTTGTTACATGGCGCGCGAGGCGCGCTCACTTGCAATTCCACGTCGCCAAACTGCCATATATCGCCAATGCAGACAGTCGCATCATCCATGCCTTCAACACTGATGTTTTCACCGATACTACCCACAAAAAATTCGCCATCGGGAAAATGTTTTGCAAGGGTAAGATAGTTAGTTGGACAGAATTGGTGAAGTACCTTCTCAGGTCCACCATGAAGACGTAGATTCGCTTGCTCATCTTCATCAGTGCTATCTATATTGACGGTTAATGTATTTACTGCACTTTTTATAATACTACTGGGTGCACCTCTAGGCCCTAGTGGTTGTGGCTTCCCAGCAAAAAGTCCATTCACTTTAAACGATGACGTCATGGTTTCTCCAAAAAAAAATTTTGTGCATTTAAACCTTTCTCCTATAGGGTACGACTAACCTTATAACACTAACAAGTGCCACGATAAAAAAGGCGCTAATCCATATAACGATTAAGAGAACAACATGGAACACACACAACAACGTGTTGTACACGCCAATGTGGTGTTTGGTAGCAAAGACGAAGAGAGTTTGATCGCGTCGGCGAAGCAGGGTAACAAGCACGCGTTTCGCCAGCTGTACGACAAACATATTGGTAGAGTCTACGCCTTATGCTATCGACTTACAGGTGACAAAGGAATGGCTGAAGATGCTTCTCAGGAGGTGTTTATTCAGCTGTGGCGAAAGCTTGAAAATTTCGATGGTCAAAGTCAATTTTCAACGTGGCTACATAGCGTAACGGCAAACATAACCATTTCTTACATTCGTAAGCAAAAAGGATGGGTCCAACGCATGTTCAATCTTGAAGCGAGTGGCATCCATGAGATGACGGCTGAGTCAGATAGCACTGACATTGATTTAGAAGCACTTGTTGTACGGTTGCCAGAGCGCGCACGAATGGTGTTTGTACTGCATGCATTGGAAGGTTATCGCCACGAAGATATTGCAAATATGCTGAACATGGCGGTGGGATCAAGTAAAGCGCAGTTTTTTCGCGCAAAGCAGCTTTTGAAAGAATTTATGGGGTATGACAATGAGTAATTTTGATGAACAACTCGCGCGACATATCGCTGAACTGAACAAAGAAAAACAACCCGAGCGTGATTTATTTCGCGGAATTGAACTGGGTATTGAAGCGCAAAGAGATAGCGAGGCAAATACCAATAATCAAGGCGTTACGCCCAAGCAGTGGATGGCCATTGCCGCAAGTGTGTGCCTAGTTACGGTATTGTGGTTTTCGGCGCCTTTTGCTTTTAAGCCTGATGACCCGCGCAGTGACAATTACGCCTTAATCGATGCAATGAGTACGCAGCAGCAACAACAAGTCAGTAGCTTGCTAGCAAGTTACCAAAGTACGCCAGCGTTAACTGAAGACTGGCAACAGCAATTAAAAGAATTAGATGATGCAGCAGATGCCATTAAAGCCGCGTTGAAGGAAGATCCTGATAATTCGGCGCTAATCAAAATGTTACATCACGTATATCAACAGCAAATTGCCTTAATTGAGCGAGTGCACGCGCCAAAGTGGCAGCAAATTTAATAAGGGTAAGACAATGATGAGTAAGAAAATGACGGAACTATCTAAAATGATGACAAAGGCGTTTGGCGCAACGGTGTTACTAACAATCGCACTTAGTGTGAGCGCAGGGGAGAAAGTAGACAAAACCCTTGATACTTCTTCGTCACCTAAAGTCGATATTGAGCACGTCAATGGTAAGGCAGACATTCGCGTGTGGGACAAGTCTCAGGTAAGGGTTACAGGCGAATTGGGTGATGATACAGAAGAGTTTGTATTTGAAAAGCGCGGTGATGTTGTCGTTATCCACGTTGAAGTAGAGCGCAGTAACAAGAGTTGGTACAAAAAGAGTAAAGACGGTGATGACCTCACTATCTTCATTCCAGCTGACAGTGATTTGCACTATGAAGCGGTCAATGCAGACGTAAAAGCCGAGGGTATCAAGCGTTCGGTGAATATTGAAGTTGTTAATGGTGATGTGTCAATTAACGATGTAGGCGAAAAAGTTGAGGTGGAATCGGTCAACGGTGATATTTCAATGACAAATGTGCGTGGGCGACTTGAAGCGGAAGCGGTGAATGGTGACATCGACGCGAAGCATACGGGTAAAGAAGAGGTGTCTGTTGCCACAGTAAATGGCAAAGTGAGCGTTGAATCTAACAGCCCAGACGTACAGGTAGAAACGGTTAACGGTCGCATTGAGCTAAACTTGCAAGAGGTTGATACTCTTCACATCAATACGGTAAATGGACGCACTTATGCAAGTTTGTCGGTTAATGATAACGGTAGTGTTAAAGCAAATTCAGTTGGCGGCACGATTGAGTTAGTGTTCCAGAAAGATGTGTCTGCGCAGTTCGATATTGAAGCCCATGCTGGTGGCGACATCATCAACAAAATCAGCGATGAAAAAGCTAAAGAGCCTAAGTATGGACCTAGCAGCTGGTTACGTTTTATCAATAATGGCGGTGCAGCAAATGTAGATATCTCGACAGTTCACGGTCGCATCGTAGTAGACGAAAAATGAATAAGCTATAGTCAACGCAATCGTTGTTGTGGGTTGAAAAAAGTGTTTTAGTCCACATTTATTAATCAATGAGTCATAAAGCTGCTTCTCTAAGCAGCTTTTTCTTTTCATCGTAAAGGCGTGGTAATTGAGCGCAATTACACAACAAATTCTGTTTTTACTGCTCTATGTTTTTCCACATATGTCGTTGAATCATGTTAGAAGGTAAGGCACGTTTTTAAGGAGAAAACATTGAGTATCTCAGGACACTTCAAACGGTTTTGGCGTTTTCATGGCCTAATTTTAGGCGCAATGAGCATTTCAGTACTGACACTAGGTTGCGCCGTACAAGAGCCCGCTTTTTATGAAGGCACATGGGTAGTGACTGAATCTTATCAATCAGGTGCAGATTCAGGCTCTGGACTTGAAACAAAGCGTATCTTAGGCCGCTCCATTACTTATGAGGCCAGTTTCGCCAAGCTCGATCAGTATCAATGTGATACGCCAACTTATGCTTCAGAAGATTTGAATGTAGAGGAGCTACAACGTCAGTATCACGTTTCTGCACAGGCGCTTGGTTTTTCAGATGACACGATTACTCAAGTGCAGCTGGATTGTGCAAGTCTCGATAAGCCACTTGGTGCGACCTTGCTGTTCCAAGAAAATACGTATGCATATACCACCATTGATGGTGTCTTCTTTAAATTAGAAAAAACACTGTAAGCGTTATCCACAAAACCATATCAAGTCAGAATTTATGCTTTTAGCATAATTCTGGTTGTTCGTTTGTTGAGGGTTAAGCGTTAAAAGCGCATAATAACCAACTGACTTTTGAAGATTGGTAAAGGGTTGTTTTGTGGCTTCTGCTCCTAAAAGCGATAAGAATGTAGAGAAATTGAAGGTTCCTCCTCATAGTATTGAGGCTGAGCAGTCTGTTTTAGGTAGCATGCTTATCGATCCAGATAGTTGGGACAAAGTTGCAGAACTCGTTACCGACACCGACTTCTATAATCGCTCCCACCAAATAATTTTCCGCGCGATTACTCGTTTACTTAATGCCAGTAATCCTATTGACCTTATTACGGTCTCAGAAGAGTTAGAAAAGCACGATGAACTCGATGATGCAGGTGGTTTTGCTTACCTAGGCGAGCTCGCAAAGAATACGCCGAGTTCAGCTAACGTAGTTTCTTATGCACAAATTATTAGTGAGCGCGCGATCACTCGTGAACTTATTGGGGTGGCTCATGAAATTGCCGAAGTGGGCTATAACCCTGAAGGTAGAGATAGTGCAGATATTCTAGACCTTGCCGAAAGCAAAGTGTTCGAGATTGCCGAACGTAGAACCGGCGAAAACGAAGGTCCTCGCGGCGTAGAATCCATCTTAAGTAAAACTATTGACCGCCTTGAAGAGTTGGTCAAAACCAATAAAGAGGTAACCGGTGTTACCACTGGGTTTACCGATTTGGACAAGATGACCAGTGGTCTTCAGCCTTCAGATTTGATCATTGTGGCAGCACGTCCATCAATGGGTAAAACCACATTCGCAATGAACTTGGTCGAAAATGCCATGATGGCAGAAGATAAACCAGTGTTAGTGTTCAGCCTTGAGATGCCTTCAGAGCAAATCATGATGCGTATGCTTGCGTCACTAAGTCGCGTTGACCAAACAAAAATTCGTACTGCTCAGCTTGATGATGAAGACTGGGCGCGAATTTCTAACACTATGGCAATGCTTAAAGATAAAGATTGTTTATTTGTGGATGATTCGTCGGGTCTAACACCAATGGATGTGCGCTCTAGAGCGAGAAAGTTGGCTCGTGAACGCGGTGGTATCAGCCTTATTATGGTGGATTACCTTCAGCTAATGCGTGTGCCTTCACTTAGCGATAACCGTACTTTGGAAATCGCGGAAATATCACGCTCACTTAAGGCGCTAGCAAAGGAGCTAGAGGTTCCTGTGGTCGCATTGTCACAGCTAAACCGTACGCTAGAGCAAAGAGCAGATAAACGCCCAGTTAACTCTGACCTCCGTGAATCAGGATCAATCGAGCAGGATGCCGACCTTATTATGTTTATTTATCGTGATGAGGTGTATCACGAAAACAGTGAGTATAAAGGTATAGCTGAAATTATTATTGGTAAGCAGCGTAACGGCCCAATCGGCACATGTCGCTTAACGTTCCAAGGGCAGTTCTCACGTTTCGATAATTACGCTGGACCTGCAATTGCCGATGAGTATTAACATCAGAAACAAAAAAGGCGCCGTCTCGAAAGAGCGGCGCCTTTTCTTATTATCTCGTTACTGACTTATTTTTCTTCAGCAACTTTAACTGTACCTTTAACCGTCACTGAGATACGACGGTTAACACGGTGCGCTTCTGCGTTGTTCGCTGTGTCTAGTAGTTGTGACTCACCGTAACCTACCGTTTCAAGGCGAGATGAATCGATACCGTACATGTCTACCATTACTTCTTTGAAGCTAGCTGCGCGACGCTCTGAAAGGCCCATGTTGTATGCTTCAGCACCTGGTGCAGAAGTGTGACCTTCGATTACCGCAGTAGTAGACGGATATTCTTTCATGAATTGTGCAAATTCAGAAATTTCTGGATCTTTAGGCATTTTAACAACAGCACTTTCGTTATCGAAAAGAACGCGTAGTGTAATTTCTACGGTTTCTTCGTCAAACAAAGTACAACCTTTCGCATCAACTTTAACGCCAGCTGGTGTGTCAGGGCACATGTCTTTGCTGTCTACTACGCCGTCGTTGTCTGCATCTTTAAGTGCACAACCTGTTGCGTCAACTTGTGTGCCTGCTGGCGTGTTAGGACACTGATCAACGTTGTTTAGTACGCCGTCATTGTCGTTATCTACCGAGCAACCTGTAGCGTCAACACGAACACCTGCTGGTGTCATTGGGCACTGGTCTTTATTATCCATTACGCCATCGTTGTCGCTGTCTTTAGGCGCAGATGGAGTACGCTGACCGAAAGGGATCGCAAGACCAACTTTTACGCTGTAATCGTTGTAGTCTTCACCGAAATCATGGTACGCCGCTACTTCTGTAATTAGTTTTACATTTTCGTGGATATCCCAGTGTTTACCAATACCTAAATTACCCAGAGTAGTAGATTCAAGAACAGCCTGGCGCTTAACACCACCGAATAGGTACCACATGTCGTCTGGTAGGAAGTACATAGCGTCAACGCCAGTCATTTCACCACTTTCGTCGCCTGCGGCAGAGTAGTCTAGGTCTAGTGCAGTAAATTCAACACGCGCAGCCCAGCTTTGTGTAAAGCGGAAGCCATATTCGAAAGTAATACCTTGACCGTTATCAATGGTACCGCCTTGCGTTAACTCAAGTGGACGTGATTCGTCAGTATTATAATACATACCTGAGATACCACCCCAGCTTTGATATGCTGGTTCTGATGAGTCCTGTGCAAAGGCATTAGTTGAGGCCATTACCGCTAACGATAGCGCTGCCATTTTGAATTGTTGTTTCATAGTCACATCCTGTTTAACGTTGAGTGATTATCGATTTTGATAATTTTATAGTTTGTGCTTGGTTAAATTAACCAGCACAAATTGTGCCATTTATAATATGGGCTAAGATGCAATCCCTTGTAATGTGGCTACAATTGTTCGTCTACCACCATGATCTCGGTGTTCACCGAGCATGATACCCTGCCATGTGCCCAGCGCAAGTCTGCCTTGCTGAACGGGTATGGTAATTTGGCACCCCAGTATACTTGATTTTATATGCGCTGGCATATCATCTTTTCCTTCATACGTATGGGTATAAAGGGAAAGTTCCTCTTTGACGCTGTAATTAAAAAACGCTTCCATATCTTGGCGAACCGTGGGGTCAGCATTTTCATTAATGGTTAAGCTCGCACTTGTGTGTTGAAGCCATAAGTGGAGCAAGCCCACTTCCACGACTTTAATAGATGGAAGTGCGGCAATAACGTCGTTAGTTATAAGGTGAAACCCTCGGGGGTAACTGGGCAGTGTAATTTTTTCAGACTGCCAGAAATTATTTGTCAAAGCAGATTTCCAAATGCGCTAAGCCTTCATCGCACATAAATGGCAAAATGATTTTTGCTCCGTCAACCTGATGACTTATGGTGTGCTGCTTGCCTGATACTACGATTGGCGTAGCCATACCGAATTCATAGCCTCGCTCTGCGAGATCGCGCTTTGCGTTGCCGCAAATCATGTTGGTAACCTCACCAACCATATCGCCTACTTCAGCGTCTAACTTTTCTGGGCGTTCCCCTACCATGCGTTCCATGATAGTTAAGGCTAGCGCTTCATCAAATGTGATAGACATTGAGCCTCGAACGTTGGGACCAACCATACCGATAAGACCTGATACGTCACCTTTGGCAACGTCACTTTGCTTACGCTTGGGTTTACCAGGCGTCAGTTTAGTTTGCGCCATGGTTTCCATTACATTCAGTAAACCAGAAATGAACGGGTTCACAAAATCAGCATTCATGTACATTCTCCTTAAGAGATGAGTCTTCCGTTTTTTGGCAATCAGCGCATAGGCCGTGTGCTTCTATTGTTTGTTTTGATACTCGAAAACCATGCTGTTGAGCTTGGTTTTCCAAGGTCTCTTGAAGACCTTCAGATTGAATTTCTGCCACATCGCCGCAGCTATCACAGATAAGAAATTGCACTGGGTGATTACACCCAAAGTGGTAACATGCAACGAATGCGTTTGTTGATTCCAATCGATGAATAAAGCCGAAGTCGAGCAAAAAATCTAATGCGCGATATACGGTAGCGGGTTTAGCGCTTGATTCTGTTTCTTTCAGTGAGTCGAGAAGCTCATAAGCGCCCATCGGGCCGTGCTTTGAAACGAGAATTTCGTACACTTTCTCTCGAAGCGGAGTGAATCGTGCACCGCGCTGTTCGCAATATGCGCGGGCTTTGTGGATAAGTGTGGTTTTATTCATGAATTGAAACCGTAAACTCGACTTTCATTGTTATAATAAAGCGCCATGTATGGATCACGCTTTGTGCGTGTGTACGTGAGCAATTAGTTCATCTTCAAGGGCGAACCGCTCCTCGAGTGTTTCCCCAAGCGTTGCAAGTGCAACATCAAAACCCGATGCTTGTTCTGCGCTAACTGCTTCTGCAAATTTATCATTAAACGACAGCGCGGCGTCAGTAGTTTTTGTCAATTGAGGGTAAAGATCTTCTTTTAATTGCTGCCCTTTTTCGTCGTTCTCGACAAGTAATTCGAATATTTCAAAGTGTCCAGCAGACAAATAGTCCAAAAGCGCACTACAAAAATCAGAAATTTCATCCGCATCAGGTAGGCATTCGGTTTGTTGATTAATGCCCGCTAAACTGCAATACGACACTAACAACGCCTGCCTTTCAAGCAACCATTTATCTATAACGTGGCTCTTTCCGCCCCATTTCGATTTAACGCTTTCCAATTGCTGCAACATGATAATTTTGCTACCTGCCTAGCGATATTCTTGATCAGTATAACACTGTGCCATAGCGACACAAATTTTGCGCACAATATCCTCACTATCACGCCAATTACTGTCTCAATTTTGAGACATGTAAGAGTATGGCAATTCTTTTGCTCAATACAAAGATAAATGGGCGCTAATTATATGTTATCGTGATGAAATTAGATGTGAGGTAACGACAATGATGATACGACAGGACGAAAGCCGTTTAAAAACGCAAAAAGCAATGTGGGTGGTTTTCAGCCGTGGAAAGTTAGTGGTTGATGCAAAGTCACAAATGCTCCCTGTAGCCCACTTGACGGAACTACCGTTTTTGTCGTCTTACATTGATGATATTCATCAGCTTCCCCCGTTGAACGAGAGTGCGCATCAGGAGTTACCTGTTTTTGTAGTCGATATGGGGGCTGAGCATTTAGAGGCTGCAGAGTGGGAGCGTGTTTCCCTAAGACAGTTGCTGGTTAGTGCACAGGATATTGCTTTTTCAGTCATTGGAAGGGCTTGGCAGTACACGCATTTCCTACGTACTCATCAATTTTGTGGTCAATGTGGCGCGAAAGCAGAACGTGTTGATTGGGAAATGGCAATGCACTGTCACCGTTGTCAGCATCGCAGCTACCCACGCGTGTCGCCTTGTGTGATTGTATCTATCCACAATAACGAACAAATCTTATTGGCAAAAGGCGTACGCCATAAAGAAGCCAATATGTATTCAACACTAGCGGGATTTGTCGAAAGTGGCGAGAGCCTTGAAGAAGCAGTCCATCGAGAGATTTTTGAAGAAGTTGGCGTAAAGGTAAAAAACTTGCGTTACTTTAACAGTCAGCCTTGGCCGTTTCCCCATTCACTCATGGTTGGCTTTATTGCTGAATACGCAGGGGGAGAGATTCGCTGTCAGGAAAATGAAATAGACGACGCACAGTGGTTTGATATTGATAGGTTGCCAAATATTCCACCTAAAGTGTCGATTGCAGGCCAACTCATTGCAGAAACGGTGTCGCTAATTGGCAACAAATAAAAAACCCTGCCGAAGCAGGGTTTCAATAAGATTAGCACGGTCCCGTGTAGGGCTTCTTTTTAGTTAACGTGTATAGTAATAGCAAACACTCACTTTAAGTGCAAGTTACAAATTCAAGTATTATTCGTCTTTATTTGTCGACAGTATGTCGCAAGTCAAATTTTTTCCATTAGGTTTTAGCACACGCCGTGAATAATACTGGTATACTCCCGCGTTCAGGCTGCTATTGCCTTTTGTCTATTCTATCTACAGTTATTTAGGTGAGCTATATGTCGCAAAATATTCCCAGTGTTGATAAACCCGCGTTGAAGAACGATCGTTATTTACGTGCGTTACTTAAACAGCCGGTTGACATGACACCCGTATGGATGATGCGACAGGCTGGACGTTACTTGCCAGAGTATAAAGCGACACGCGCAGTTGCAGGTGACTTTATGTCTTTATGCAAAAATGCTGAATTAGCTTGCGAAGTGACACTGCAACCACTGCGTCGTTATCCCCTTGATGCCGCCATTTTGTTTTCAGATATTCTTACAATCCCTGATGCTATGGGGCTAGGGTTATATTTTGAAACTGGCGAAGGTCCTCGTTTTAAAAACCCGATTACGTGTAAAGCAGACGTAGATAAAATTGGTTTGCCCGATCCAGAGGGTGAATTGCAATATGTGATGAATGCTGTTCGTACTATTCGTCGAGAACTAAAAGGTGAAGTACCGCTAATCGGTTTTTCTGGTAGTCCGTGGACGTTGGCGACCTATATGGTTGAAGGCGGTTCAAGCAAAGCGTTTACCAAAATCAAGAAAATGGCTTTTGCGGAGCCAGCAACCCTTCATGCGCTTCTTGCAAAACTTGCTGACTCAGTTACTGAATACCTTAACGCGCAAATTGCAGCTGGCGCGCAGTCTGTAATGGTATTTGACACGTGGGGTGGTGTGCTATCACCGCGTGACTACAAAGAATTTTCTTTGCAATACATGGAACGCATTGTAAATGGTCTTACACGCGAAAGCGAAGGGCGTAAAGTGCCAGTAACCTTGTTTACCAAAAACGGTGGAATGTGGCTTGAATCTATTGCTGCAACAGGTTGTGACGCGGTTGGCCTTGACTGGACAATCGATATTAAAGAAGCCCGCGCACGTATTGGCGATAAAGTGGCTTTGCAGGGCAATATGGACCCGTCAATGCTTTACGCACCTGCAGCTCGAATTGAAGAAGAAGTAGGCTCTATCTTAGCGGGTTATGGAGAAGGTACTGGGCATGTCTTTAACTTAGGACACGGTATCCACCTTGACGTTCCGCCAGAAAACGCCGGTGTATTTGTCAATGCAGTTCACAAATTAAGCCAGCAGTACCACAAATAAGTACTAAGGCAACAAGGAAACTGGATGAAGCGGTGGTTTTTACTATTGTTGGTGGCCTTTATTGGGGTAGCGGGATATAAATTTTCTAGCTACCAGCATCAGCTTAGTGAGTCTAAAGCAGAAAAAGAGCGTCTAACTTCGGTGCTAGAACGCTCTCGCGCCACCGATACCAGTGATCTTAAGGTCATCAAAGCAGCGCCTAAATTACTTGTAAACTCAGCAGACAGTAAGTCTACCGGATTGAGTGATGAGCCTTTGCATTTGTCAGGCCCTCAATTGAGCGCAAATGCTGAAGCGTCTGCTATTGAAATATTGTTAGATTCAGATATTGAAACCTCGTTAACGCACTTCTTCGCCAATCATCCTCACAGTGAAGATGTGGTGCTGGAAAAGATCGAATGCTTATCGGGTCTGTGCGAAGTGGTTGGCAGCTACAATAAGAGTGAAAAGGAGCTATCTGAACTCGTTAACGCCTTACAAGCTGAACCTTGGTGGCAATTTACTTCTCCTGTACTCAAAACTCAGTTGGCTCAACGTGGCGTGAAGGTGAATTTGACGTTTTCGTCTAAACAGGCAAGTGAAGATAAAGCGATTGCACATTCACAGCCTGCTGTGACAGCAGGTTAGCTACTGGGTTTTAAGCGTCGCGAGGTAACCCCTTTTCAATCGCTCTTATTAAACGTTTTTGCTGACGGGTCGCATCTGTCTCGCTACTGGCTTTTGCTTGTTGCTGTGCGAGCGCCCAGTCAATATGCCGGTCTACTAAATCACTTACCATACCCCGACGTTGTATTAAAAGTTGTATGCTCATTTCATTAAAAGGGGCATTACCTAGAGCTACCGCAATATTTCGTTGCCATTTTTCGTAGCCTATGCGTCTGATAGGTGAGCCTTCTGTATTAGCCAAAAACGTTTCTTCTGACCAACTAAATAGCGTATTTAAGGACTTTCCATGAAGAACTTGGCGAGGGTGGAAATCTTCTTCAGTGGTAATATCGCTAAAACGGTTCCACGGACAAATTAATTGGCAATCGTCACACCCGTAAATCCTATTACCCATACTCGACCTGAGTGCTTCGGGAATGTCGCTATCTGACTCTATCGTTAAATAGGAAATACAGCGCCTAGCGTCTACTTTATAAGGCGCAACAATCGCGTTGGTTGGGCAGATTGTCATGCAGGCCGTGCACGTACCACAATTTTCTTCAACAGGGGTATCTACGGGCAGCGGCAAGTTGATGAAAAGCTCCCCCAAAAAGAACCAAGAGCCTGCATCTTTGTTAAGTGTCAGGCTGTGCTTTCCTGTCCAGCCGATGCCTGCTTTTTCAGCAATAGCGTGCTCAAGAACGGGGGCTGAGTCTACAAAAGGCCTATACTGAGTATCAGATAATGCGTTGGTGATTTTTTCGCCCAGTTGCTTGAGCCTTTTGCGTAGCACTTTATGGTAGTCGCGACCAAGCGCGTAGCGGCTGATGTAGCCGATGTCAGGACTATTCAAATGCTTAGCGAAAGAGGCATCAGGCGGAAGGTAATTCATTCTTACGCTGATTACGCGCAAGGTTCCAGGAACCAGTTCGTCAGGTCGCGCGCGTTTCATTCCATGACTTTCCATGAATGTCATGTCACCGTGATAGCCTGCGTCTAACCACGCTTGTAAATGGGCCTCGTGCTGATGCAGATCAATATCACTGATACCAACTTGCTGAAAGCCTAGCGCTACACCCCAAGCCTTGATATTGTTTGTTAATTCAACGAGGTCGATGGAATTAATTGCGGACATTTGCTCATGCTAGATACTCAACTCACGTCAAGTTTATCATACAAACTATTTAGAGCCGATCAGGTTCGTGAAAACGAAGCCCAAGCTGCCGCAGATTCTAACTGCGATATGTTTACGTTAATGCAGCGCGCTGGCGATGTTGTTTTTAAACAATGCCAAGAGCTGATGCCTAATTCTGATGTTTATTTGGTTCTGGTCGGTCAGGGCAACAATGCGGGAGACGGCTACATAGCGGCAATGAATGCCAAATTAGCGGGTAAGCAGGTACATTTGTGCGCGGTCGAGCCACAACGAATTCTAGAAGGTGATGCTGGCAAAGCTCAGCAGCGTTGGTGTGATGCAGGCGGAAAGATTAGCGCTTTTGAATCACACATACTTGAAAAGGCGGATGTGGTTATCGATGCACTGTTGGGAACGGGTATCAACAGTTATATCCGCAACGAGTTCGCCGATATTATTGATGCCCTGAATGCCTCGTCGACCCCCGTGGTGAGTGTCGATGTACCATCAGGACTAGATGCAAATACAGGGCAGAGCCTAGGGCGCTGTGTCCAAGCTGATATCACAGTCACTTTTGTTGGTATTAAGCCAGGTCTTGTAACCGGAGCAGGTAAACAATCTTGTGGCAAGCTTGTTTATGCTGATTTGGGAATAGGTAAGGCGTTTCAATCGCTCGCAAAAGCCAGTGCAACGATGCTTAACATTGATCACTTTAAAGGCATGGGGCCTCGCGAAATCAATAGCCATAAAGGCACTTACGGCAGGCTTCTGTGCATCGGTGGTAATAGAGGTACGGCGGGAGCTATTCGCTTAGCGGGAGAAGCTGCACTTCGCAGTGGAGCTGGCATGGTACGCGTGTATACCCATGAGTCTTCGGTTGTGCAAGTGAGTGCAGGGCGTCCTGAACTTATGGTAACAGACTCACACCTAACTGATGCGCTTGAATGGGCAAGTTGTGTTGTAATAGGCCCTGGTCTCGGTCAAGACGACTGGGCTAACACTACATTCGAAATGACGCTTAAGCATTGTCAGACTTATAACAAGCCTGTGGTTATCGATGCCGATGCCCTGAATATATTGTGTAAGCAGTCGACGGCTTACACCATAGCGGACAGCATTCTTACACCACATGCAGGCGAGGCGGCCCGTCTACTTGGCGTTTCAGTTGATGATGTAGAAGGTGACCGCTTTAATTACGCTAGGCAATGTTCTCAGCGCTACCACGCGGTTTGCGTACTAAAAGGGGCTGGAACGTTAATCGACAACGAAAAGAAGACATGGGTATGCCGCCATGGCAATCCGGGCATGGCTACAGCGGGTAGTGGCGATGTACTCAGTGGTATATTAGGTGCTTTACTGGCACAAGGCGTCGAAACCGATATTGCTGCTAAATATGGTGTAGTGCTACATGCAAAGGCAGGTGACGATATTGCCCAACTTTATGGGCAACGTGGTATGATAGCGAGCGATTTATTTGACGCAGTACGTGCACTGATTAATCACTAACTTTCGTGATATTCCCGCAAAAGGGGTGGCATTTACTGTGTTTTTCGGATTTTTAACACTGTGGAATATTGTCGATGTCATACCCGCAAACCTCTTTTTTCGCTAACGAAGTAGATGATACCGCGCAGCTTGCCAAAGACCTTGCGCAAGCTGTTTCCAGTCAACTTCCAACCGATGCTGTTATTTTTTTGAATGGCGATTTAGGGGCGGGCAAAACCACGTTCAGTCGTTATTTTATTCAATCACTCGGCCATTCAGGTAGCGTTAAAAGTCCAACCTATACACTGGTTGAACCTTATGAGCTAGAAAGCGTCAATATTTATCATTTTGATCTATACCGATTGGCCGACCCTGAAGAACTTGAGTTCATGGGGATCCGTGACTACTTCACAAGTGGCGCGATAGCGTTAGTAGAGTGGTCAGAAAAAGGTGGGGAATACTTGGCATCCCCTGACTTAGTGATTAGTATAAATATTACACCGTCTGGTAGGCAGTTCACTATCGAAGCTAAAAGTGCACATGGCGCAAAATTGTTACAGCAATGCAAGCGTGTGTAGCGGGTAAGTGTTGAGAATCACATAATAAGAAAAGCGAAAAGCAAAAGAGCGTGAAGGCATAATATGGTGCGTAGTATATTTTCGGTAATGCTTTTGTGGGTTGTTGTGCAAATGGCACATGCGGCCCAGAATACCATTGATGGTGTAAGGGTATCACCATCATCCGACACCACGCGCGTTGTGTTTGATATGAAGTACGCGCCGGAATTCACGTATTTCACGCTTAAAAATCCTCAGCGATTAGTCATCGATTTACCTAACACCAATAATAACTTTTCACTGTCAAATGTTGATAACGGCGGCGACCTCATAAAACGTCTTCGTTATTCCACACCAAAAAATAAAAGTGCGGCGCGTGTGGTCATTGAGCTTAATCGCCAAGCGACACCTTCTCTTTTCGCTATTACGCCGGCAGGCGCTTTTGGTCACCGTCTTGTACTTGATTTGGCCGACAGTGAGCCTAATCGTACTGCTGTATTAACAGCATCAGCTCCATCAGTAGTGATTGATGACAAAACGAGTCCACGGGATAGCGATATCATCGTTGCGATTGATGCGGGGCACGGTGGTAGAGATCCAGGTTCAATAGGACCGGCAGGTACGTTTGAAAAACACATTACGTTAAGTGTGGCCAAAAAGCTGCAGGCAATGATTAACGCAGAGCCTGGCATGAAAGCGATTATGACGCGTAGCAACGATTCGTATATTTCACCCAATAGACGACCTGAAATTGCGCGAGAGAAAAAAGCCGACTTGCTAATTTCAATTCACGCAGACGCCTTTAGTCAGCCAGAGCCGCGAGGTGGCTCCGTTTGGGTGTTATCTATGAGAAGAGCTGACACAGAGCTTGGTCGCTGGCTAGAAAAATCAGAACGACATGCTGAATTATTAGGTGGCGCTGCTGAAGTTATCAATGATAAATCAAGCGAGCGCTATCTCACAGAGACCATTCTAGGACTGTCCATGGATCACAGCATGGCGAGCAGTCATGATTTAGGAAACAAGGTGGTTGATGAGCTAAAGAAGGTGACAAGTCTTCATAAAAGAAAACCTCAGGCAGCCAGTTTTGCCGTGCTGACTGCGCCGGATATTCCATCTATCTTGGTTGAGTTAGGCTTTATTTCTAATCCTCAGGAAGAGAAAAACCTCAACTGGTCAAAGTATAGAGAGCGCTTGGCCAAAGCGGTGTTTACTGCAACGAAGCAATATTTTAAGCAGACGCCTCCAGATGGTACACTGTGGGCGCAAGAGAAAGCGAATAACAGAACGCATAAAGTACGTAGTGGTGAGTCACTTTCACTGCTAGCACAGCGCTATAACGTTAAAGTGAGCAGTATCAAAGCGGCGAACGACCTAAATAGCGATGTGGTGAGGGTGGGTCAGGTATTGACTATTCCTAGAACCTAACGCGTTTTTAATTCGGTCAAAGTCATCTTCGTTTTACCAAAGTTCGTGTTCGTTTCAGTGCATTGCGTGCAAGACGGCGCGATTGCGTTGTATCAATTAAATCATATTTTAGGGTAAGCCATTGCCTATACAGCTTTTATCTCCGCAACTTGCCAACCAAATTGCCGCCGGAGAGGTGGTAGAGCGTCCTGCATCTGTTGTGAAAGAACTCTTAGAAAACAGCTTAGATGCTGGTGCAACAAAAATTGAAGTGGACATTGAAAAAGGTGGGCACAAACGAATACGCATCAAAGATAACGGCTCTGGTATAGTCAAAGACGAGTTGCAATTGGCGCTAAGTCGCCATGCAACAAGCAAGATCACTACCCTTGATGACTTAGAGCAAATATTGTCACTGGGTTTTCGCGGCGAAGCGTTAGCCAGTATTAGTTCGGTTAGCCGTCTTACTTTAACGTCGCGCACGCAAGCGCAAACTGAAGCTTGGCAAGCGTATTGTGAAGGCCGCGATATGGCAGTAAATGTGCAACCAGCGGCGCATCCCGTAGGCACAACAATTGATGTTGCCGATCTCTTCTATAACACGCCAGCAAGAAGAAAGTTCTTACGCACTGAAAAAACCGAGTTTCAGCACATTGAAGAGGTTATTAAGCGTATTGCACTGAGTTATCCGAGTGTTTCATTTATTCTAAAGCACAACGATAAAGTGATTAAGCGCTACATCGCTGACAAAGCGGGAAGCCTAGCCACGCGAATTGGCGCGGTTGTTGGGCAAAAGTTTATACAGAATGCCGTGCATATTAACACGCAATATGAAGGTATTAGTATTGATGCTTGGCTGGGTAATGAAACTATGCTGCGCAGTAGTAACGATTGCCAATTTAGCTTCGTTAACGGTCGAGGTATGCGCGATAAGCTGATTATGCACGCCATCCGTCAAGCCTATGAAAGTGTTTGGGGTGTTATAGAACAGCCTAGCTTTGTTGTGTATCTGTCGTTGAGTCCAAGAGATGTGGACGTGAATGTACATCCCGCAAAGCATGAAGTGCGATTCCAGCAGGGCAGGCTTGTTCATGACTTTATTTGCAAAACGGTCAGTGAGGCGCTTCACGCGCTCACCGATGATTTACCGTTAACTGACGATTTACATCAGACAAGTAGACCAACACAAGGTGTATTGGCAGGAGATGTGGCTCACGACTACATAAGACCTCTTAAAACACAGTCGTCAGGCACGTCATCTCAAGGGGCAAATGCGCGTATAGGTTCGAGTCGTCCTATTTCTAGCGCCAAAGGGCCTACTGCGGCTTACCAAACGAATTATTCAGCATTAATGACGCCAAAAAGCGACATTTTGTCCCAAAGCACTGGGAAATTGGACGCTATTGAGTGTATCAACCTCACGCCGACATTACGTTTGTACTCACAAGAAGACAAACTTTTTCTAATTGGTGTGGAAAAACTTGCAAGTATCTGGTTGAGCGAACTATTTTTAAAAGCACAGCATGGACAACCGCTGCTAATGCCAGTTGCGTTGGAATATGATGGTGTAAAAGAAGAAAACTTAGCCCTATTGAAAGCACTGCATTTTGATATCAATAAGGTGGCTGGCAAGCTTCGTCTTCAACAAGTGCCCGCTGGCACACGTCACTTACCGTGGATTAAGTGGTTTAGCCATATGTTGTCTTTAGATGTGACTAGTGTTGAGACAGCTCACGCTCAGATTTCTTCGCTGATTTCCTTACCAGCACATGACATTGATGATGAGACTGCAACTCAAGTGTGGTACTGGTTGGAGCAGCAAAGCGAAGCGAAACAATGGGAATATATATCGCAATTTGCTAAAGTTCGCCCCATTAGTGAAGTGCTTGATGTATGGGGAGAATAATATGTCTAGTGGCATAAATTCTGCATCGCCTGTGATAGCAATTATGGGCCCTACCGCATCGGGTAAAACAGATCTGGCACTAGATATTGCTAAGCAGGTAGACAGTGAGATTATTAGTGTCGATTCGGCCCTTGTTTATAAAGGTATGGATATCGGTACTGCGAAGCCGACAGTCGAGGAACAAGCTGGAGTTGTACATCATTTGATCGATATAATCGATCCTGCAGAGAGTTACTCTGTGTCGCAATTTGTCAACGATACCAATAAGTTAATTGGTGAAATCTTCGAAAGAGGAAGGCAACCAATCTTGGCGGGTGGCACAATGATGTACTTTAATGCCTTGATAAATGGAATTTCGCCACTACCTAAGTCGGATGAGGCATTGCGAGAAGCAATCAACGAGCAGGCATTACGCGAGGGATGGGACAAATTACATGACGAATTGTGTCGTGTTGACCCTGTTAGTGGTGAGAGAATTCACCCTAATGATCCACAGCGTATTACACGAGCGCTTGAGGTGTTCCGCTCTACGGGTAAGACCTTGACCGACTGGCAACAGCAGCAAGGTGAAAGATGCCCGTATAATATCGCTCAATTTGCAATTGCACCGCAAGACAGAGCCGTATTGCATAAGCGTATTGCCGAGCGCTTCGACATCATGTTGAAGCAAGGGTTTGAGCAAGAAGTACAAGAACTCTACGAACGGAGTGATCTTCACCAAGATTTACCTTCTATACGTTCTGTGGGTTATAGACAAATGTGGCAGTACTTAGACGGAGAGTTGTCGTATGCAGAGATGCGTGAACGCGGCATTATTGCAACCCGCCAACTCGCGAAACGTCAGCTCACGTGGTTAAGGGGCTGGGAGAACGTTACTTGGCTAGACACATTTGCTAACGATAATTTGACTAAAATTACAGCGAAAGTCACACTTTAAATGTTGGAGTGTGGTATACATTAGACGTGCAGTGGTGGTGTAAGGGCCGCCGCGAATAATAAAAACTAAGGATATCAAATGGCTAAAGGGCAATCTTTACAAGACCCATTCTTAAACGCTTTGCGTAAGGAACGTATTCCAGTATCAATTTATCTGGTAAACGGTATTAAACTTCAGGGACAAGTTGAGTCTTTCGACCAATTCGTCATTCTACTGAAGAACACGGTAAGCCAAATGGTGTACAAGCATGCAATTTCTACAGTGGTACCAGCGCGCGCTATTACCATGCCAAGTGCAGGAGATTCTGAAAATACTAAAGGTGAATAAATTAAAAGGTAACGCGCTTGTTTGACCGTTATGAAGCCGGTGAACAGGCTGTACTTGTTCATGTAAATTTTTCCGACGAGAACAGTAAAGAAGACTTAAGTGAGCTTGAACTTCTTGTGTCTTCTGCTGGGGTTGATGCGGTTGAAGTGATTACAACGTCACGCAGTGCACCGCATGCCAAGTTCTTTGTTGGTTCAGGTAAGGCAGAGGAAATAGCAGCTGCTGTAAAGGCACACGATGCCAATGTTGTTATTTTTAACCACGCGCTCTCTCCCTCGCAGGAGCGTAATCTAGAAGCCGTGTGTAAATGCCGAGTGTTAGATCGCACGGGGCTTATCTTAGACATTTTCGCTCAGCGAGCGAGAACGCATGAGGGTAAGCTTCAAGTCGAACTGGCTCAGTTGAGGCATATCTCAACGCGTCTCATCAGAGGATGGACCCACCTTGAGCGTCAAAAAGGGGGGATTGGTCTTCGTGGTCCTGGTGAAACGCAGCTAGAAACAGACCGTCGATTACTTCGAGGGCGTATCAAAGCCATTCTTCGTCGTTTGGAGAAGGTACAGAAGCAGCGCGAACAAGGTCGTCGTTCGCGTAAGCGTGCTGAAATTCCTACGGTATCCTTAGTTGGCTATACGAACGCGGGTAAATCAACGTTGTTTAACACCATTACCGATTCTCACGTTTATGCAGCTGATCAGTTGTTTGCAACTCTTGACCCTACATTACGCAAAATCGAATTAAAAGACGTTGGGCCAGCCATTTTGGCTGACACTGTAGGTTTTATTCGACATCTTCCTCATGATCTTGTGGCTGCGTTTAAGGCAACGCTTCAAGAAACCCAAGAGGCCGACCTTTTGCTACATGTTGTCGACATTGCAGATGCGAAATATCGCGAGACAATGGATGAAGTGAACGATGTTCTTGAAGAAATTGACGCTTCAGAGATACAACAATTACTAATCTGTAATAAGATTGATAAACTGGACGATGTTAATCCACGTATAGAAAGAAATGACGAGGGCATGCCTGTTCGTGTGTGGCTATCTGCGCAAACAGGAGAAGGCTCTGAGTTGTTGAGCCAAGCGTTGACCGAATGTCTCGGTAAAAGCATGGTTAATTACACGTTGAAGATTCCGCCAGCCCAAAGTCGAATACGTGGTGTGTTGTACGAGCTAAACTGTATAGCAAGTGAAGAATACGACAGTCAGGGTGACTGGGTAGTTGATGTCAGAATGCCTACAGCCGACTGGAACAGACTTGAAAAACGTCTGGAAAACGGAATATCAGAGTATGTTGTGCGACATTAGTCTAGGCTAGACCTAGGTAATGGTTGCGTAATTCAAAAAATATAACAGTAATCTATGGAGTATCAGCATGGCTTGGAATGAGCCGGGTGGCAATAATAATGACCCGTGGAAAAATCGCGGTGGGAAAGAGCAAGGTCCCCCTGATTTAGACGATGTATTTAAAAACTTGTTCGGCAAGTTTGGTAAGTCTGGCGGTAACGGTAATGGCTCAGGTAAAAGCCTAAGCGGTATCGGGGCTGGTATTCTTGTAGTCTTGCTTATTGTCATTTGGGGTGTTAGCGGTTTTTACACCATCCGCGAAGCCGAGCGTGGCGTAGTGTTGCGATTTGGCGAATACCACCAACAAGTTGAACCAGGTCTTCGTTGGGCTCCTACGTTTGTAGATACTGTGATTCCTGTGGATGTGCAGTCTATTCGCGATCAGTCTTCATCGGGTTCAATGCTTACCGAAGATGAAAACGTCGTTAGTGTGCAAATGGAAATGCAGTACCGTGTTGTTGATCCATACCGCTGGACGTTTGCTGTAGAAAGCCCAGAGCAGAGCCTTAGCCAATCACTAGATAGTGCGATACGTTATGTAGTGGGTCATTCAAAAATGGATGACGTACTTACTGATGGACGTGAGGTGACCCGTCAACGTGTTTGGGAAGAGCTTCAAGCCATCATTGAACCATATGACATGGGGGTTTCTATTATCGACATGAACTTCCGTGACGCACGCCCACCTGAGCAGGTGAAAGACGCGTTTGATGATGCCATTGCTGCCCAAGAAGATGAGCAGCGATTTATCCGCGAAGCTGAAGCGTATGCCAGAGAGATTGAGCCGCGTGCACGTGGTCAGGTCAATCGCATGAACGAAGAAGCACAAGCGTATAAAGAGCGCGTAACACTTGAAGCGCAAGGTGAAGTAGCCCGCTTTGATGAACTTCTGCCACAGTATGAGAGAGCGCCGCAAGTAACTCGCGACCGTATTTACCTTGAGACGATGGAAGAAGTATTAGGCAGCACCAGCAAAATTTTGGTGGATAGCAAAGGCGGCAACAATATGATGTATCTTCCATTAGATAAGATAATGGAACGTCAACAATCAAATACGACTACCCGCTCTCGCAATACCCTAGAAGGGCTTCAAGACCCAGTGACTGACGTTTCTGGTCGAAGCCGCAATTCGTCACCATCATCGGGTCTACGCGGTGATAGCTTCAGAGAGGGGAGATAATTAGCTATGAAGAATTTACTTATTGCAGCAGCAGTTCTTCTTGTTTTACTTGCTTCAGGCTCTTTGTTTGCAGTGAAAGAAGGTGAGCGTGCCATTGTTATTCAATTTGGTAAAGTGCAGCGTGATAACGAAACGGGCGACACGAAAGTGTTCACACCTGGTCTTCACTTTAAATTGCCGTTTATTGATTCGGTACGTGTGTTAGATGCACGTATTCAGACGTTGGATGGAACTCCAGATCGCTTTGTTACCAGCGAGAAAAAAGACCTTATTGTCGACTCTTACGTAAAATGGCGTATAGATGATTTTGCGCGTTACTACTTGTCTACCGGCGGCAACAAACTTCAGGCTGAAGCCTTGTTAAAGCAGAAAGTAAACAATGGTTTGCGTTCAGAATTCGGTACTCGCACCATTGCACAAATTGTGTCTGGTGAGCGTTCTGCATTGATGAACCAAGCAATGGAGCAAGCGGCGACCTCGTCTGATGAACTGGGCATTGAAATTGTAGACGTTCGCGTTAAGCAAATTAACTTACCAACAGAGGTGAGTAATTCAATATTCCAGCGTATGCGCGCAGAGCGCGCCGGTGTGGCGCGTGAACACCGTTCAGAAGGCCAAGAGCAAGCAGAGGTTATTCGCGCAAATATCGATGCAAAAGTAACGGTTATGCTTGCTGATGCAGAGCGTAATGCTCGACAACTTCGCGGTGAAGGTGATGCACTTGCAGCACAGATATACGCAGATGCATACTCTAAAAACGCTGATTTTTATAGCTTCCTTCGCAGTATGGATGCCTACAAGAAGAGCTTTAATAGTAAGCAAGACGTGATGGTTATTGCACCTGACAGTGAATTCTTTAAGTATATGAATCAGTCAAAAGGCAATTAATTGCATTTGTGCACGTAAATTTCAAAAAGCCAGTCTTTATGACTGGCTTTTTTGTATCTGTCATTTCTTGTTAAGTTACTGTTTTTATGAGTAAAAGAGAGGGTTAGGATAAGAAAGGGTAACAAGAGATACTGTTTCATTTCACCCTTTGACTGCCAAAATTGAATGAAATCGGGTAAAATACCATCGAATTTACGATAAAAGATGCACCACTGTTTGTACGAAGACACAGCCTTCCCAGCTAGTGAGTCGATGATGTAGGTGCTAAAAAAACGACAGAGGGAAAATTTTGACAACGGAAAACACAAATACAGTTTCTGCCGACAGTAACGGCGGAAAGGGTGGTTTATTCTCGCGATTTCTCGCTACGGTTGAATTTTTAGGGAACTTACTACCTCACCCAGTGACATTGTTTGCGCTATTAGCCGTGTTCATTGTAGTGCTAAGCGGTATTTTAGGTTACTTCGATATCGCGGTTGCAGATCCTCGTCCTGTAGGGGCAAAAGGCAGAGAAGCCGATGGCATGATTGAAGTTATTTCTTTGATGAGTGCTGAAGGCTTGCAACGGATAGTGACTGGTCTTGTGACTAACTTCACTGGGTTCGCACCTTTAGGGACCGTATTGGTTGCCTTATTAGGTGTGTCAGTCGCTGAGCATTCTGGCCTGTTATCTGCCGCTATGCGGGCATTAGTAATGAATGCCTCTCAGCGTGCTGTAACTTTTGCCATCGTATTTGCAGGTATTGTCTCTAATACCGCATCAGAACTCGGTTATGTGGTACTCATTCCACTGGCTGCAATGATCTTTCATTCGCTGGGTCGACATCCGTTAGCGGGTCTCGCAGCTGCCTTTGCCGGCGTATCAGCAGGTTACAGCGCAAACTTACTACTCGGAACTGTAGACCCATTGCTGTCGGGTATTACGGAAGCCGCTGCACACATGATAGACCCCGATTATGTAGTGGGTCCTGAGGTGAACTGGTACTTTATGTTTATCAGCACATTCGTAATTGCGACCATGGGAGCGCTGGTTACGGAGAAAGTGGTGGAACCGCGCCTCGGTAAATTCGACGCATCAGAAGCATCGGTCGATTTGGGTAATCAGTCAATGGATGCACCCACTGATGTCGAGAAAAAAGGGTTGCGCTGGGCAGGTATTTCTTTTGCATTAGTGTGTGCGGTACTAGCACTTACTGTGGTGCCAGAAAATGGTATTTTACGTCATCCAGAAACGGGTGAAGTTGCCGGCTCTCCTTTCTTGAAGGGGATTGTTGCGTTCATTTTCATCACGTTTGCCATTCCCGGTTTTGTTTACGGTAAAGTCACCGGTTCAATGAAGAACGATAAAGACATCATTAATGCCATGTCGAAAAGCATGGGCGCAATGGGTCTTTATATCACCTTGGTATTTTTTGCGGCGCAGTTCGTGGCGTTTTTCAAATGGACTAACCTAGGTACCGTGCTTGCGGTAAAAGGCGCTGCGTTACTACAAGCTGCCGGTCTGGATGGTCCAGCTGTGTTTATCTTGTTTATCTTGATGTGCGGCGTTGTCAATTTATCTTTAGGTAGTGCATCGGCACAGTGGGCCGTAACCGCACCAATTTTCGTGCCTATGCTTATGCTGATTGGGTATGCACCTGAGGTAATACAAGCTGCGTATCGTATTGGTGACTCAGTAACGAACGTAATTGCTCCTATGATGAGTTACTTCGGTCTTATCCTTGCCATGGCCGCCCGTTACAAAAAAGACTTGGGAATGGGCACCTTAATCGCAATGATGTTGCCGTACTCGATGGTCTTTATCGTCGGATGGACATTGTTGTTCTACATCTGGGTATTCCTGCTAGGCATGCCAGTTGGCCCAGGCGCGGCGACCTATTACCAGCCTTAATTACACAACACTTATAGTGACACGCGAAAGGCGGTGGTTGAGTAACCACCGCCTTTTTTTGTTTTTTGTGAAAGCACCCAGTGGCTAATCGCTTCATTTGTACGTTGCAATCGCTTTATTTTCGCCGTGTAAAAGATCATAAGTCGTGGTATTTCAGTATACTATTACTTATTAAAGCGTTACTTATAACAGATAAAGTAATAAAGCTAATTCACAGCGTAGTACTTCTCGGAATCAGTTTTCAATGAAATATAAATCTAACAAAGGGTTCTCCCACGGTCAGGCAGACAAAATAGGTGTATTGGTTACTAATTTGGGTACACCAGAGGCGCCAACTAAACAGGCGTTGCGCCCGTATTTAAAAGAGTTTCTTTCTGATCCACGGGTTGTTGAAGTACCAAGAGCCATTTGGTGGTTTGTGCTAAATATGATCATTCTCAATATACGTCCTAAGCGTTCTGCTCATGCTTATTCGACCGTCTGGACTGACGAGGGGTCGCCATTGATGGCAATTACCAAAGCGCAAGCCAGTGCAATCGCTGAGCGCTGTAAAGCCACTTATGGTGATGATGTGGTTGTTGACTTTGCTATGCGCTATGGCAAACCTGCCATTTCCGATGTTCTCGACAATATGTTATCTCAAGGCGTGCGTAAGTTAGTTGTATTACCTCTATACCCTCAATACAGCGCTTCAACGACAGGCTCAACGTTCGATGCCATCGCCAAAGACTTTACGTCACGTCGCTGGCTACCAGAGCTTCGCTTTGTTAATCACTATAATGACAGAGAAAGCTTTATCAGCGCGCTGGCAAATAAAGTGAAAGCACATTGGGAAGCACATGGACGGGCTGATAAGCTTATTTTGTCTTACCATGGCATACCAAAACGCTACTTGATGAACGGCGACCCGTATCACTGTGAGTGCCACAAAACATCTCGCTTGCTAGCGGAAAAGTTAGGGCTAAGTCACGACGAGTATATGACAACATTCCAATCGCGCTTTGGGCGGGAAGAGTGGTTAAAACCTTATACCGATGAAACCCTAAAAGGGCTGCCTGAGAAAGGGGTCAAATCCATTCAGGTCATGTGCCCCGGTTTTTCTGCCGATTGCCTTGAAACCATTGAAGAAATTGGTGAAGAGAATCGCGAGTACTTTATGGAAGCAGGCGGGGAGCGCTACGAATACATTGAGGCGCTCAACAGCGACAAAGAACACATTGATGCACTGTTTGAAATTATCCAAGAAAACCTTAACGGTTGGACAGTTGAAACTGACAATGGATTACGCGCAGGTCTTGCAAGAGCACTGGGAGCCAGCAAGTAGCCATTGAACATTATGAAGGAAGAATGACATGGACGTTAAAGCGCCCAAAGCCCTGCTAAAGGCACAAAAAATGGCTAACTTACTTGATACGGCAGTAAAGCTACCGATTATACCCATTCGGGTGGGGTTAGACTCTCTCGTAGGCCTTATTCCCGGGGCAGGTGATGCGCTTATGTTGTTTGTGTCACTGAGAATTGTATGGCTTGGCAAGTCCATGGGAATGCCTAAAGCGCTCATTGCGCAAATGATTAAGAACTCAGCTATCGATTTTGGCTTGGGCTTCATACCTTTTATTGGCGATATTGCTGATATCTTTTACAAGGCTAATCAGAAAAACGTGCGGATTATGGAACGCTGGTGGATTAGCGAAAACAAGGCTCATGTCGACGCTGCTACGCAGGAAAAATTAGCGCAATGGGAGTCTGAGAACAGATAACCTCTGAATAAATGTCATAAAATTATCAATCGTTTTCTATACTGTAGGCGTAACAAAAGCGTGTTCACTTCTATCGAACTACCTCTCTACAAGGAGCGTGCAGTAAATGAAAGCGTCAGACCTATTTGTAAAAGCCCTAGAAGCAGAAGGTGTTGAATATGTATTTGGTATTCCAGGCGAAGAAAACCTCGATCTTCTAGAATCACTCCGTTCATCTTCCATCAAATTAGTACTTACACGCCATGAGCAGGGCGCAGGATTTATGGCCGCCACTTACGGTAGGCTTACCGGTAAGGTGGGGGTATGCTTATCAACGCTAGGCCCAGGCGCAACAAACTTAGTTACTCCGGCAGCTTATGCACAATTAGGTGCAATGCCTATGCTGATGATAACGGGGCAAAAGCCCATAAAGACCAGCAAACAAGGCCGCTTTCAAGTCATAGATATCGTCGATATGATGAGGCCGATTACGAAGTTTACGACGCAAGTAGTCAGTGGCGATCGCATTCCTTCTACGGTGAGAGAAGCATTTCGTTTAGCTCACGAGGAGCGACCTGGTGCAGTACATATTGAATTACCCGAAGATATAGCGGCAGAGCAGACGTCTGCCCATTTACTTGAGCCGAGCGTTTCCCGCAGGCCAATTGCAGAATATAAAGCTATTGCGCAAGCAATATCTATGATTGAAGAAGCTCAGTCGCCACTGCTACTTATTGGTGCAGGTGCAAATAGAAAGCTGACGGCAAAAATGCTAAGGGAGTTCGTTGATAAAACCTGTATTCCATTTGTCACCACGCAAATGGGTAAAGGCGTGTTAAACGAGAGCGACAAGCGCTTTGCTGGCAATACCGCACTATCGGATGGTGACTTCGTTCATCGCGCTATCGAGCGCGCAGACCTTATTATTAACGTAGGGCACGATGTTGTCGAGAAGCCGCCTTTCTTTATGCATCACAACGACAAACAGGTAATTCATGTGAATTTTGAGCCTGCTGCAGTTGACCCAGTTTACTTTCCGCAGTTAGAAGTCGTCGGTGATATTGCCAATAGCATATGGCAAATTAAAGAAGGCCTTACACCTCAAGAGGGCTGGAAACTCGACTTCTATCAAGATGTTCACGAAGCTTATGTCAATCACAGAGCCGAGGCCGAGGATGACAGTCGCTTTCCTATTTTACCAGAGCGCTTTGTACGAGACATACGCAAGGTTATGCCCGACAACGGTATTGTGACACTTGATAATGGTGTGTATAAAATTTGGTTTGCTCGAAATTATCCCGCATATCACCCTAATACTCTGTTACTCGATAATGCGCTCGCAACTATGGGAGCAGGGCTGCCCTCAGCGATTGCGGCGAAATTAGTCAAACCTGATGTCCCTGTGGTAAGTGTATGCGGTGATGGTGGGTTTATGATGAACAGTCAAGAAATTGAAACTGCGGTGCGGCTTAAGCTCGACCTTGTTGTGATCATCTTGCGCGATGATGCGTACGGAATGATAAAGTGGAAACAAGCGAATATGCAGTTTGATGAATTTGGTTTGGATTATGGAAACCCGAATTTCGTTAAATATGCGCAGAGTTATGGTGCTCAAGGTTGGCGTGTTGATGATACCGATGTACTGATTCCAATGGTGGAAAAGTGTTTGAATACACCAGGTGTTCATATTATTGATTGCCCTGTTGACTACAGCATGAATGATGAAACCCTGAACCACACCATTAAAGCGCTCAGCGCTAAGCTGTAAAACGCAAATGCAAAGGCAAAGGCAGAGAAAAGGAGCCTAAACATGTTGAAGGACAGTTACCCGTATTACCTTGCGAGCGAAGCCCATTTCGCGAACACCGACTTAGACGTTACCAACAAATTTACCGGTGAAGTGGCGACGAAAGTAGCAATGGCTAACGCCGACACAATAGATAAAGCCATTGCGGCAGCAGAGCAAGCACAACCTGCAATGACGGCGATGGCACCCTACGAACGCCAAGCAGTACTTGAGCACTGTGTAAAGCGTTTTACAGAACGAGCTGATGAGCTAGCACAAGCCTTGTGTATCGAAGCGGGTAAGCCTATCAAGGATGCTAAAGGAGAAGTGAGCCGTCTTATTGATACGTTTAAAATTGCGGCCGAAGAATCTGTGCGCATAAATGGTGAGGTGGTTAATTTGGAGATTTCAGCCCGCGCCAAGGGGTATCAAGGGATGACCAAGAAAGTACCTATTGGACCCTGCTCGTTCATTTCTCCATTTAACTTTCCTTTAAATTTGGCTGCACATAAAGTTGCTCCTGCAATTGCGGCCGGCTGTACCTTTGTTTTAAAACCTGCCTCTCGCACACCTATCGGCGCGCTGATTATCGGTGAAGTACTTGCTGAAACAGATTTACCTAAAGGTGCATTCTCAATTCTGCCATGTAGCCGCGACGGGGCGGACTTATTCACAACGGATGAGCGCCTCAAACTGCTGAGTTTCACTGGGTCGCCAGATGTGGGTTGGGCACTAAAGGCAAAAGCGGGGAAGAAGCCAGTTGTACTTGAATTAGGTGGTAACGCAGCATGTATTGTCGATGAAGATGCCGATATTAAAGACGCCATAGAACGGGTAATCATTGGTGCATTTTACCAGTCTGGTCAAAGCTGCATTAGCGTTCAACGTTTACTTGTTCACAGCAGTATTTACGATGAGTTTAAACAACAATTCGTAGAGCAAGTTAAAGCGTTGGTATCGGGTGACCCATCCGACGAAGACACCTTCATTGGGCCAATGATTTCAGAAGGTGAAGCAAAACGCTTACACGGCTGGATAGAAGAGGCTAAAGATAAAGGTGCCACTATCCTGTGTGGAGGAACTCGCGATGGTGCGATGCTTGAGGCAACGGTTATGGAGAATGTACCAAAAGACTGTGATGCAAGCGCAGAAGAGGCATTTGGTCCACTCGCGATTTTAGTACCGTTTGATGATTTTGATGCGGCATTAGATGAAGTGAATAATAGCCGCTATGGTCTACAAGCAGGCGTATTTACGCGAGATTTATACAAAGCGCACAAAGCGTGGAACGTGTTAGATGTTGGCGGTGTAGTGATTGGCGATGTTCCTAGTTGGCGCGTAGATAATATGCCCTATGGCGGTGTCAAAGACTCGGGCTTGGGCCGAGAGGGCATCCGTTACGCGATAGAAGACATGACTGAAACTCGCCTAATGGTAATTCGAACCCCGCAATAACTCTCTTGCAGTAGGTGCTCAATGGATCACCTACTGCGCAGCGTACTCTTCCAATAGGGCTAACGGAATAATATCCAATGCCTTTTCATGCGTCGCTTCAAGACGCACTTTTGGCGCAACGCCCGCTTGGTAAGCTTGTAGCCATCTTGAAGCACATAAGCACCAACGATCACCGGCCAGCAGCCCTGGAAACTCCATACTTGGCCATGGCGTTATAAGATCGTTGCCTTGGCGTAATGAAAACTGCAAAAATTCATCAGTAACAACAGCGCATACACTGTGGTTGCCTACATCAGCATCGGGTACGTAGCAGAACCCTTCTCGTGTGAAGCCTGTATTTCCACAGCACAGTTGCAATGGTCGACCGTAGACATTTTTTGCGTTTGCCAAATCAAATACTCCTTTCACAACGTATTACTAGCTTTAGAATAACATAGTACTTCATGTGAGCCACATGGTAGCGATTGTATAACGTGCCAAGGAATAATTGATATGCTGGATAAGAGTCAAAAAACGGGGAGCGAGAATTTTTCTCGTGAGGAAGTCGCACGATTTGACGCACTTGCTGAAAGCTGGTGGGATCCAAAAGGGCAGTACAAAACTGCACTGGCATTTAATCAAGCGCGGTTAGAAGTCATAAAAACACAGATTGAGCGTCATTTTGGAATAAACAGCGTTGTTTCAGACTACAGCGCACTGTCAATTATTGATATTGGCAGTGGTGGTGGACTCATCAGTGAACCGCTAGCGAAACTCGGCGCCAAGGTCACCGGAATTGATGCAAGTGCAGTAAGTGTAGAAGTAGCTAAACGGCATGCGGCTAAAGAAGGCGTAAAGGTGACCTATAAACATATGCTGTCAAGCGATGTGGTCAAAGAACAGTCTCAGTACGATGTAGTGATTAATGCAGAGGTGGTAGAGCACGTTCCGGATCAGCAACAACTTATCAGGGAATGTGCGAGTATGGTTAAACCCGGTGGGTTACTCATATTAGCTACCTTAAATAGAACTGTTAAAAGTTATATCATCGCCATAGTAGGTGCCGAGTACGTTATGCGCTATCTACCTATAGGCACCCATGCTTGGCGCAAGTTTGTTAAACCTGCAGAGTTGTATAGCTGGGTAGGCGATGCTTTTGAGCTTCATCACCAAATAGGCATGAAGTTGAATCCTTTTAAAGGTGAATGGGCTACAACGTCGAGCCTCGCCGTCAATTACATTCAAACCTATCGTCACAGAAAGTAATACGTTTACATTAGTTGTGTTTATGCAGTCTATGCACAACAAAAATAGTATGGTAGAGCATACTCAGCGGATACAGTTAACAAACTGATTTACAATGACTTTGAAAAAATAGGGTGCTAAAAATTTGAGCAATACGACACCGCGCGTCTAATTTGTGTCGCATCAAATGTTGATCTTTACATTGTGTTTACATAATTATAACAAAGGTCTGACCACAGACCTCATGTCAATAGACAATATAATTATGGGACACACAATGAAACTAGTTAAAAAACTCGTTGTAACCGTGGCTATTGTTGCTGCGGCGCTTGTTAGCCAAGCTCACGCCAGTACGTACGCCAAAACCAAGTACCCAATAGTATTAGTGCACGGCCTATTTGGCTTTGATGACGTGCTCTTTGTTGATTACTTCTACAAAGTACCGCATAAACTTAGCCGCAATGGTGCCGAGGTATATGTTGCTCAAGTCTCTCCTGCCAATTCCTCGGAGGTACGTGGTGAACAGCTTTTAGCTTATATCGATGAAGTACTCGCATTATCAGGAGCGCAAAAAGTTAATCTTATTGGGCACAGTCACGGCGGTCCAACAGCGCGTTACGCCGCTAGTGTTGCTCCAGACAAAGTGGCATCAGTCTCCTCAGTTGCGGGTGTTAATTGGGGCAGTAAAGTCGCTGACCAACTTCGCAATGCGATAGCTGAAGATTCTTTTCAAGAAGGCGCTGCAAGTGTAGTGGTTGATGCTTTTGCGAATATTATAGAGATTGCTTCAGGTTCTGACCCGCGTGACAAACCTACTGACTCTATTGCAGCAATGGACTCGCTTTCAACCACAGGCAGTATTGCTTTTAATCGCAAGTATCCAGAAGGTATGCCCTCTGCATACTGTCGCAACGATGGAAAGATGCTTGCAGAAAATGGTGTTTATTATTTTTCTTGGAGCGGGGCGAGAACGTTCACCAATGCACTGGATATTGCTGACCCGTTTCTTGCTATTACGGGCACCGCATTTAATGAAGCTAACGATGGCCTTGTGTCTACTTGTAGCTCTCACTTAGGCAAAGTGCTGAAAGACAATTACAAGATGAACCATTTGGATGAAGTTAACCAAAGTTTTGGTATCACCCATTGGTTTGAAACAAACCCAGTTGATGTATTCGTTAATCAAGCCAATAGGCTGAAAAACTTAGGTTTGTAATGAAGGTTATTCTTATTTTCCTAGGAGGGCTTGCAGCCCTCCTTATCGGCACGTTGGCACTTAATAAACAGCAGTCTGCTGCTTCAGTAGAACAACATTTAGTTGCCGACACACCAATGCTACCTTCTTCGCAAGTTGCACTACCGCAAACCTCGTCAGTAGAAAGTAATATAGGTAGCGTAACTCAGAACCAGAATGCCTTTTATTTGAGCTTCACCGTTAAGGACGATTTCGATAAATTTATTTTTGATAGGCAGGAAACCGCACCTGAGTTGGTGATAGCGCATTTCAATGTGTATGCGAGAGAAACGTTTAGCGATGATACCGAGAGTGTGGCGACAGATCTCTTTGAGCGTTATGTAAGATACAAAGTGGCGTTGTCTGACGAAGACATCGAGGTAGATATGTCGCTCTCAAATCTACGCGATGTTGCGTACAAACTCGATGAGAGAGAACTATTAAGGCGTGAGTATTTTTCCGACATTGAATATTACTACTTGTTTAGTCAAGACGCCCAAATTGATCAAGCCGCGTTCGATAGGCTACAGATAGCGCAAGAGAAAATGCTCGACAAATCACAGCGCCAAGCCTTGATCTTTGCGCAAATTGAAAATGCGAGCGACGCTGAAAAACACGCATTTAAGCCAACAGTAGACATGCACAAGATTCAGCAAATAAAGCGCGCACACACATCGCTAAATGCGCGTTACAACGCCGTGGCTGCCGAGTTTGGTCACGAGGTGGCCGAGCGATTCAGGAAAACCTGGCAAGCACAAAGCTCATGGGATGAGCGCGTTAAAGCGTATGAGAGCTACCGACAATCAATAGGGAATAAAGACCTAGAAAGTGATGTCGTGAAACAACAAATTGTCGACTATGAAAAGGCTCATTTTAGTGCCAACGAACTAAAACGGCTAAGAGTGATAACTTCTCTGCAAGCGGCAGCTTCGGCCGATTAAGCTTCAACGCATACATAGGTATAACCATAAAAGCGCTGAATAGTCATACTGTTAAGCAGAGTGATTTGAATGCCTACTCTCCACTGACTACATTAGCAATACACACCTCGCCCTACCGAGTTGCCTATGGAGAGTTTGACAGTATGAAAATATATGAAACGAAAACAGCACCCAATCCTCGCCGAGTACGCATGTTCCTCGCAGAAAAAGGAATAGACGTCGACTATGTTCAAGTCGATATTCAAAAAGGTGAGAATCTAACTGCTGAAATGCGTGCGAAAAACCCACTTGGGAAAATTCCAATTTTAGAACTCGACGATGGAACCTGCATCGCAGAAACCGACGCTATTTGTACATATTTTGAAGCACTGCAACCTGAGCCGCCATTAATGGGCACTACGCCGGTAGAAAAAGCAACGATTTCTATGTGGCAACGACAAGTTGAGTTTGCATTTATGCTTCAGGTTGGCATGTGCTTTCAACATACAACGGGCTATTTTAAAGACCGCATGGTGCCGGTACCTGAGTATGGAAAAGAAGCGGGTATTAATGCATCGAAGTACTTAAATATCTTGGAGCGTAGGCTTGGTGTAAAACCCTTTATAGCCGGTGATGCGTTTAGTATTGCAGATATTACCGCATTGTGTGCCTTAGACTTCGCCCGCGTTGTCGATATTCGAATGAAAGAAGAGCAAACCAACTTGGCTCGCTGGTATGAGACAGTGAGTAGCAGAGCGAGTGCAAAAGCCTGATGATTGATTTATATACCGCAGCAACCCCCAATGGATGGAAAGCCTCTGTCGCCCTTGAAGAAATGGGGCTTCAGTATACTGCCCATAGCGTTAATTTAATGAAAGGCGAACAAAAAACACCTGAGTTTCTCGCCATGAACCCCAACGGACGTATTCCGGTGATTGTCGACCGTGATGAGCAGGGGCATGTTGTGTTTGAATCCGGGGCCATAATGCTCTATCTCGCTGAAAAAACGGGTATGTTTTTACCCCAATCAGCAAAA
Organism: Alteromonas sp. KC3; assembly: GCF_016756315.1. NCBI lineage: Bacteria > Pseudomonadati > Pseudomonadota > Gammaproteobacteria > Alteromonadales > Alteromonadaceae > Alteromonas > Alteromonas sp. KC3. The sequence continues at coordinate 4,131,100 of NZ_AP024235.1, read as the reverse complement.
GGTAAGAGTCAGGTTACTCAGTGGCTTATGTTCCAAATGGGGGGGATTGGTCCCATGATGGGACAAGCCAACGTGTTTTATCGCTATCTAGAAGAAAAGATCCCAGTTGCTATCGACAGATACCAAAACGAAGTGCGACGACTTTTCACTGTTTTAGACGGTCGTTTAGCTGAACATGAGTACTTGGTTGACGACTACTCTATTGCAGACATGGCGAACTGGTGCTGGGTACGCACTTATGAGTGGTCTGGCGTTAGCATAGAGGGACTGGACAATCTTATTCGCTGGAAAAATAGCATTGAAGCGAGACCAGCAGCGCGACGCGGTGTAGAAGTGCCTAATAAGATTGATAAAGAAGCCCTAATTAAAGGCGCCAAGAACGTGGTGACTCGCTAGAACATTAAACAAAGCGTGCTGTACTTTTTTAAATGCACGCTTTGTATTACACTGCAGGCGTGCAAAAACGCGCTAGAACTACGAAAAACAACGTTAAAGGTTTATCATGAAAGGGATTTTACTCTCGCTAATGCTATTAGTTGTGAGCGCTGCGTCCTTCGCTTCGCAACAGCTGCCACTTGAATACTTCATTAAACACGGTGATTACCTCGATTTAAAACTATCGCCTAACGGTAAACACATTGCCGCGCGCGTGCGTGTGGATGGTCGAGTATTCCTAGCCATATTAAATGCTGCGGATATGCAGATTGTAGGCGGTATCAAACCAGGTAATAAAGACATTATCCACACGGTTAACTGGGTAAATGATGAGCGTCTGGTTTTCGAATACGCGGAAAAACAAAGTTACCTCGATAGTCCTATTCCGACAGGCGAGTTATTTGCCATGAATATCGATGGCTCGCAAAAAGAAATGCTTTATGGTTATCGGGCTAGCGATGAAAGAACGGGTTCGCGTTTATCAAGTAAAGAAAACACGTTAGCAAGCCAAGAGATCTTAAGTTATCTAGAAGATGATGAAGACCATATTCTTATTGCCGAATATCCATGGACAAAAGAGGGGACATTGTATTACGACTCTCGTGAAAGACCTCCCATTATTAGCCGTCTTAATATTTACAGTGGTAAAAAGCGCAAACTAGACATATTACCTTATGGGCACAGCCGTGCACTAGCCACGAAAAAAGGCCAGGTTAACTTTATGACGTGGCGCGACGAAAATGGCAACGGACACTCTGCCTATCGCAAAAATAACGACGCAGAATGGGTGCCGTTGAACGAAGCTTTTGAAATTCAAGAAGGGCTATACCCACTAGGCCTTAGCGAAGATAATAAATCAATTTATCTGTCTGGCCGCACAGGTGAAGAAGAAGTGTACACACTGTACACGTTAAATCTTGAGACAGGTAAATACGCGCGCGCGTTCCCAGAGCATACAACCGATATTGAAAATGTGATTTTAGATACCAATGGAATGCCTGCAGTAGGTATTACTTATCCAAACAAGTCAGCGTTTGTTTATGCTAAAAATAACTCGAAGATTGGTAAGATCCACAAAATGCTAGCAGATGCATTTGAAGGGCAAACCGTTGATATAGCTAGTGCGACAAAAGATTGGAAAACGCTTCTTGTACACGTTTCTAGCGATGTAAATCCGGGTGAATACTACTTATTTGATAGTGAATCGATGGGGGCCGAATTTATTTGGGCGAACAGCTCATGGATAGACCCTGGTTACCTATCAGCAATGCAGCCTATCGACATTCCTACAGAAGATGGTGAAACCATTCACGGTTACCTTACCATGCCAAGTGTAAAGCTTAACGAAGGCAAGCCACCATTGGTTGTGATTATTCACGGTGGTCCGCATCAACAAGGAACTCGAGATTTTTGGCAGTATGATGCCGAAACTCAGTTGATTGCCAACCGTGGTTATGCCGTTTTACGCGTAAACTTTAGAGGCAGTGACGGCTACGGCAAACGCTTCGAGCGCTTGGGTTATCGAGAGTGGGGCGGCGCGATGATTAAAGACATTAACGACTCGGTTAAGTACGTTATTGATAAAGGCTACGTGGACGGAAACAAAGTATGTTCTTACGGCGCTAGCTACGGAGGTTACGCTGCCTTGATGTCAGTGGTTCGCGACCCAGATTTGTATAAGTGTACCATTGGCTATGTAGGCATTTACGACCTAGAGTACGTATATTCAGAAAGTGATATTCCAAATAGCTGGGGCGGTCAGGCTTATTTGCAGCGCGTACTGGGCACCGACAAACAAGTATTATCTGAGTTCTCGCCGATTAGTCATGCTAGTGAAATTAAGGCCAAAGTAATGCTTATCCATGGTTCAAAAGACCGTCGTGTACCTGAAATAAACTCAGAAGCCCTTGCTGAAAAGTTAGAAGAAGTAGGCAATGCGCCTCAATATCTTCAGTATTCACAAGCAGGCCACGGCGTGTTTGATGAAGGTGACAGACAAGAGTTGTATCAGGGATTACTCGATTTCCTAGATGCAAACCTTCATTAAAAACGTAAAATAAAACACGTTAGGGCCATTTAACAACTTATGAAATATACGTTGTTAAATGGCCTTTTTTATTGAGCTATGTTCTTGAGAGTTTGCATGAGGCGGTTGAGCCAACCGTTGGCCAGACTGGGCTTGTAAACCAGTACGACCTCCTCTTCGTTACAACTCTGGTTTTCTACTATATTAATCGTCGCGAGCTCTTCTGTCGTCGCTACAAACTCGGGAACATATGCCAGTGCCAACCCACGACGCACCAAAGATATAAGCGTGCTAAAGTCGTTGCAGCGATACTGAATGTATCTTGGCATTTTTTCATCATGCCAACCATCAGAGCCCATACCTCGGCGAATGCCACAAAGAGGGGAAACATTAGGGCAGGCAAAACCGAAACTGCTCAAACCTGCCATCGAGACGTTGCCATCTATCAATGAATTTATGATGGGATGAGACTTGCCTGCTACAATGCAATACGTCGTTTTCCCTAAACTAATAGAAGTGAGCTCACTTCTGGCACCGTGCTCTTGCAGTCCTGCTTTGGTGACCAAAGCTAAATGGCTTTGCCCAGTAGATACATGACTTAGCGCCTGCCCCTCCCAAACTGCATCAACGTTAAATTCCAAGGACATACTGTGTAGCCCTTTTACAATATCGCTTAGCTGATGTTGGAGCAGGATCGCTGGTCCAGACAGTTTTACGGTTGTAGTATGGTCAGCACCAATAAACTCACTAATCGCTTGTTCAGTCTCATGGACAATATGCAATGCATACTGGCGAAACTTTGCTCCCTGTGAATTAAGTACAATATTGCGCCCAATTCGATCGAAAAGTGTAGTGCCAAGTGTGTTCTCAAGTCGTTTAACAACTTTTGATAGGGCGCCAGCAGTGACATTCAGCTTGACCGACGCACGTTGTAAATTGCCACAGTTCGCTATTTCTATAAATTTCTTCAAGTCATCGGTATCCATTAAACCGTTTCCTAACTGGAAATGAATATTGAAATTTTATAGCTTAAAAGTGAATGTTCGCAATGTAATACTCTCGCCAATTCAACCCATACGCACATACAGTCAGGATTCATTGTAGGAATGCCAAGAGCAACAAGTGGTATGTAGGTATTGTGTCTTCGTCATCACGAGTAATAAAAATGAGATTTAGCTTAATTTTTCTGTGCTTTTTTACACTTGTAGGTTATTGCGTTGCCAACACTGAAAATCATGGCGGGGAGCATAGTGGTCATGAGTCACATCGAGTGGGTATGCATGGTATGGTGTTGTTCAGCGATGGCTTGCACCTATATGCGAGCCACCTCCCACTATATAGTACGCCGCATGACTATCAAATTCTTTATCAAGTCGAAAGTCGGTACCAAAGTGAGTTAATCAGCCTGCTTACTACAGCGCGTCGAGAAGTTGATCAGAGAAATGCGCTGCTAACACTACTGCCAGAGTCATTTGACTTGAATAGGCTTATTGCCGGTGATGCTTTTGAAATAAAAGCAACATTCTATAAAGGTCATTTTGAACGCGGTGGTTCAAAATGGAAAGAAGACGAGAGTTTTCAATTTGTGAAACTAATTTATAAGCGACAGTTACCAGCTTCCAAGAAGGGGGGCGCGTCGGCCTCTCAAACAGTACACAACCCAAATCATCATGCTACCCAATGGGTTTCCCTGCCAACTGAAAATGGCAAAAAGTCCATGTATGTCTATCGAATTGAGCGCAGGCCATCATTTGATGCCATTGTGTTAGCAGAGGGCTGCCCATCTGCAGAGCATCTACCATCAGTGGCGCCGCGAACGCCAAGTATTGAGCAAGTTTATGCAGCATTTGATACTTGTAGTCATCGCTCGGTAATGTATTTTGAGACAGCAGATTTCGCACTCTAAAGCAAACATTATGGGTAACGTACCTTCACGCGTAATTAGCCAATAAAGGTAAGTTGGCGCTGCCTATGGACTGCGCTTTGGCGCCAACATTGCCCGCTGTTATTGTCACAGGAGACAGTCCTCTCATATCTAAACGCGATAGTGCATTTTGCGTTGTGTCTACAAGCGCTTGCCTCACGTCGTTGGGCATTGCGCCGTCTATAATGATGCCATCGAGGTCGAGCAAACTCATTGCGCAGTGACTTGCATATGCGAGTCCTTGCGAGGCATTGCTTATCCACGTTGTTATTTCATGGGGAGAACACTGCCAATGGGAAGGGTGCTCATACAAAAGGCCGCCATTCTCGCCATTCGCATTAAGTTGCTGCTCAAGTAGATAAAGAGAAGACTGTTTTATGAGTTGTTGTACTTCCTTTCCATTAAACAGTGACAGCGAGCCAATTGCTCCCGCCCTGCCGCTTTTGCCCTCTAAAAGAGAACCATTGAGCACTAACCCACCACCCACAAAAGTACCAACAAAAATATAAAGGAAGTTACGCCATTGGTGAGCGTTGCCAAACGATAGTTCGGCGCTACATGCTGCGGCGGCGTCATTTCGCACAAAAACTGGTAGGGCTAACAATGCGTTTAACTGGCTTGCGATATCACATTGCTGCCACTGTTTTAACACCTCTATTGGCGCTCCTGCTTCCTCTGCCCAGTGCCATATTTCAAAAGGCATGGCCACACCGATTCCGCGGATCCGAGTGGTAAGGCTTTGGTCTAACGAGCTCGCAACAACATTAAATGCGCGCTGTGAAAAAGAGAGTAGGCTATCGACACTCGGGAAATCAACGCGTTCGTGCAGTGAGGCAACTACATTGCCAACGAAATCGATGAGCGTCATATCATAACTGCGCCTGCCGATCTTAAGTCCTACACTAAAAGCACCGTCTTCATTAAGTGCAAAAGGGATCTTGGGTTGGCCTTTCGCGCCTTTTAGGGGCGAAAGTCGCTTAACCAAATCGTCGGCTTCGAGTTTTTTAATAATAACTGTTGCAGATTGAGCAGACAGGCCTGTCATTTTTGAGATAGTCGCTTTTGGGAGGGCACCGTGCTGACGTATAAGTGCAAGCACCTCTCGTTCGTTTTGCGAGCGATTATCTAACAGTTCAGGTGCATTATTGTCGTTTAAGTCTACAGGTGTATTCACTATCTATGTGCATCAGCATTATGACAAAAGTTACGCTAAGGTTATCACACAATTCTCATCACTTAATGGTGTAATCATAAGCACAATACAATTAAATCAATCTAGTTGATTTAATTGGAGTGATGGTCAATACTACAGCGAAAGTCTGCTAAGCCGGTGGACGTTAGAAGCGCAGTAACGTTCGAATCGTCCCGAGTAGTGAATTATGAATAGTGTCGAGGTGGGTATGAAAATTTTATGTTTAGGTGAAGTGCTAATTGATATGTTAAGCCAGGGGGCTGCGCCAAAAGACAATAGCGCACCTGCAATGCTTCCCTTTCAACCCTACGCGGGTGGCGCCCCTGCCAATGTTGCCGTGGCAGTTGCAAAGCTAGGCGGGCAAAGTGCAATGGTATCTAAAGTGGGTAACGACACCTTCGGCGAGTTCCTTAAAGCAATGCTAGCGCATTACCAAGTGAATACCGATTTTGTGTGGACTACTGACGCGGGCAAAACGGCCTTAGCATTCGTTAATTTAGACGACGATGGCGAGCGTTCATTTGATTTCTACGTTGATAATGCGGCGCACAAGCACATTTCAGAAGATGATCTGTCGTTAATTCAATGCGATGACAACAGCGTTCTGCATTTTTGCTCTGGTTCTATTTCTACTCCAGAACTGCTCCCGAGTACCCATTACATGTTAGATAAAGCCAAACAGAATAATATGATGGTGTGTTTGGATATTAACTATCGCCCCGCATTTTGGGACGACACTTCAAACGCACCTACGCGCATTGATGAAGCGGCCAAAAAGGCGACCATTATCAAAGCAAGCCGAGAAGAACTTGCTGCGCTTTATGGCGAAGACAACGCAGAAATTAAAGTTCAGCAGTGGTTACAAAGCGGCGTAAAGCTGGTTCTTGTTACCGATGGTGGCGAGCCCATTCACTATTATACTGCCACATTCAAAGGCACGCTTGCATCGCCAAAAGCTGATGTAAAAGACACAACGGCAGCAGGCGATTCCTTTATTGGCGGTTTCTTGTATTACATCACCACTTGTGTTGGTAACACGGTTGAGTTTAACCAATGGGTTGAAAACGCTGAACAGGTTGATGAGGCCACTGCGTTTGCTATTCGCTGCGGCGCCTACACGGTTACCCAGTTTGGGGCTTTCAGTGCACTTCCTACGCACGATGATATTGCCTAGCTATAACGACAATGTGGGCGCAAAGGCAAAAGCCCGCAGGTTAAAGCCCGCAGGTTTTAAGCGTTAACGTTCAATCAAGCTTTTTACTGTATCCAGCGTGTCTGCCTCGTTTGCCGGTTTATCCCAGCGAATGCGGTGAATACGCGGAAAGCGAAGGGCCACGCCCGATTTATGTCGGTTAGACGGATGCACAGCATCGAAGGCGACTTCTAGCACCAAGGCTTTTTCTACTTCTCTCACCGGGCCAAAACGGCCAACAGCATGTCGCCTCACCCAGTTATCTAGTTTTTTTAGTTCTTCGTCAGTAAACCCTGAATAGGCTTTGCCTATAGGTAATAGCTGCTCGCCTTCCCATGCGCCAAAGGTGTAGTCGGAGTAAAAACTGGAACGCTTACCGTGGCCGCGCTGGGCGTACATCATGACCGCGTCTACCAAGAGTGGATCGCGCTTCCATTTAAACCACTGCCCTTTAGGCCGCCCTGGCACATACACACTGTCTAAGCGTTTAATCATCAATCCTTCAACAGCACGGTTTTCACACACACTGCTGTGAAGTGCTCTCAGGTCCTGTGGTGAATCTGCATCTAGTACATCAGACAAAAACAACTGCGGATGTGGGTTGGCACTTAGGTAGTTGGCGAGTTTTTCTCTGCGGGCCTTCAAAGGCATTTGTGTTATCGATTTACCCTCAAGCATAAGTGCGTCATACACAATAAGGCCTACGGGTGACGATTGCATTAGCGCTTTACTGGGTTTCTTTTTGTTCAGTCGTTGCTGAAGTGCGTTGAAGGTATCTACATTAGGAAGTGCATTGTCTGTAGCTTGGTTGTGGATCACCAGCAACTCACCGTCTAACACCATGTGACCTGACATATCACTGAGTAAATCGGGAAATGAGTGACTAATATCATCGCCCGTGCGTGAATATAGCGCTTTTTCTGGTGCTGCTTTCTGCGTATTCAGGCTTAATTGCACTCGTATACCGTCGTATTTGTTTTCAATTTGCCAGGTATTTGGCGCAAAGGCGTCGATATCCTTCTCTTCAATGGGGTGTGACAACATAACGGGGTGAAAGGTCACCACATCGTCAATGTTTGGCTTACTCGCTTTCCCTTCAAGCCATTGCAAAAGTTCGGTGTAGGGCGGTGAGACCGCATGCCATAGGGTTTCAATATCCTTAATGTCTTTATTGCCATAGTCAGCGAGAATGTGCTTAATGGAGCGTGCTGACACCCCAATGCGTAGCCCCCGTGTACCAAGCTTTAGTAACGCCCAGCGCTGCGAGGGAGTCATCATCGTTAGGTAGTCAGCCAAGGTCTCTGAAACGCGTTGCTTGCTAATACTGGCAAAGGTCTCAACAATGCTTCCTAACGAAGGCAGCGGGGAAACTGGCTCATTGTCAGGCCAAAGGTGCGCCACTGTCTCACTCACCTCACCAACGTAATCATAACTCATGGCAAATAGGGCAGGGTCGGTGCGCTCGGTTATTAGTTTCTTAACCGTGTTGCGTTTAAAAAAATCAAATCGCAGAGTTCCCGCCATGGCTGCAATAGCCCATCCTCTGTCGGGGTCGGGTGTATTGGCAATGTAGTCAGCAATAAGCTGCGCTTTGGCTTTCGTGCCTGCGGTGTAGTAAAGCTGCTCAAGTAAATGACTGAAGGCTTCCATTAGTCACCTCCTTGTTCTGCTTCATCATACCCAACAAGTGACAATGCACGCGCTTTGTAGCCCATCTTTTGGGCTTGGTACATTAGCGCATCTTCTCTTCCATGGGTTACCCATACTTCTTTGGGGTTTACCTCTTTAATAGTTTGAAGGAGTTCGGGCCAATCGCAATGATCGGAAATAATAAGTGGAAGCTCAGCATTGCGCTGTTTAGCGCGAGCGCGAATTTGCATCCAACCTGAGGCCATCACTGTGCGTACATTGGGTAAACTTCGAGACCAGCGGTCTGCCAGTGCCGATGGCGGAGCAATCACTATTTCGCCAGCCAGCGTAGCTTTGTCTGCAACGTCTGACACGGGAATTAAATTGCCTAAGTCAATATCGAATTGGCGATAGAGTTCGCAGAGTTTTACTTGCGCACCATGCAGGTAAATGGGCTTGTGATACCCTGCTCGACGCAGCGCAATTATGAGACGCTGGCACTTACCTAGCGCGTAAGCTCCCACCAAATGGCATCGCTGTGGAAATACTCGTAATGAATGCAGCAGTTTGTCGATTTCATTTTCTATGGGTGGGTGCGTAAAAACAGGTAAACCAAAAGTTGCCTCGGTGATAAGTACATCACACGGAACGACTTGAAATGGCGGGCAGGTGGGGTCAGGCCGACGCTTGTAATCGCCTGATACCACAACGCGGTAGCCAGCATATTCAATCAGCAACTGGCAAGAGCCCAAAATATGCCCTGCAGGATAGTACGTGACTGAAACATCGTTGAAATAAAGCGGCTCGGCCAGAGTCACGGCATGTTGCTCTTTAGCCATGTCCTCGCCATAGCGGCTACGCATGATAGCTAGCGTCTCTGTGCTGGCGTAGACGCTATGATGCCCTGCACGTGCATGGTCTGCATGACCGTGAGTGATAAGTGCTGTGGCGACCTCTTTCATGGGGTCGATATAAAAGTCACCTGGTTCGCAATAAAGGCCAATGTCGTCTGTTTTTAACCATGTTTCAGGATGCACGCTGTTTAAATACCTATTTTGAACACAAACCTACCGATATATACGTAAAATCAGTAAGAAGGCGCAATCTCTTGCCACTTTTCATATAACTAAACCGTTCAGTGCAGCCTGCGTATAATGAAAGAAAACCACAACGAGCAAGAAATGACATCACTGCCTTCAGTATTTACTGACTGGTTCAAGCAAAAAGGCTGGCAGCTTCGCGACTATCAAAAGCGCATGTTGGTAGAGAAGGACCAACACAAAAGCACTCTGCTAATTGCGCCAACGGGCGCAGGCAAAACCCTGTCGGGGTTTCTTCCAAGCTTGGTGGAGCTTTATGAACACACTAAACAGGCAGAATTTAAAGGGTTGCATACCCTCTATATTTCCCCACTTAAGGCCCTGACCCAAGATATCCATCGCAACCTTTTGCAACCTATAGAGGAGATGGGATTAAGTATTACCGCAGAGACGCGCACTGGCGATACCCCATCGCATAAGCGCCAGCGCCAGAGAAAAAAGCCGCCTCATATACTGTTAACCACGCCTGAGTCGCTCATGCTGATGCTAAGCTATGCTGACGCCGATAAGCTGTTTGGCAAATTACAGCGTGTAATCATTGATGAAACCCACAGCTTAATGGCCAATAAGCGAGGGGACTTCTTATCGCTTGCGTTAGCGCGGCTTAATGTGCTGTCACCACAGCTTAAACGCATAGGCTTGTCAGCCACGGTAGCCTTTCCTGAAACCTTAGGGGCGTGGTTGGCTGGAACTGACAGCCAGTCGCACATTGTTAAAGTAAAAGCCGGCGAGAAGCCCAATGTGGAGATGCTTCACTCAAAAGCGCGCATGCCTTTTGGTGGCTTTATGGCGCGCTACGCCATTGATGATATCTATCACGCCATTGAAAACGCCCAAACTACCCTTGTTTTTGTGAACACCCGTGCGCAGTCAGAGCTTCTGTTTCAAATGTTATGGGAGGCAAATAAAGCGGCGCTCCCGATTGCCTTGTATCACGGTAGTTTGAGTAAAGAGCAGCGTCGTAAAACGGAAGCTATGATGGCAAGCGGGCTATTGCGCGCTGTGGTGTGTACGTCTGCCCTTGAACTGGGCATCGACTGGGGGGACGTGGACAAGGTAATTCAAGTGGGGGCACCAAAAGGTGTAAGCCGTTTACTGCAGCGTATTGGGCGCGCCAATCACCGTTTAGACGAACCCAGTGAAGCATTGCTAGTGCCGGCCAACAGGTTTGAAGCGTTGGAATGTCAGGCGGCCATTACGGCGATTGAAAAAGGAGAGCTAGATGGCGAATCGCCACAACCGGGCGCGCTCGATATTGTTCCCCAGTTTATCCTAAATTGTTTGTGCAGTAACCCTGATACACCAGATACTCTTTATGCGCAGATACTTTCGGCAACGCCGTATCAAGGGTTGGACAGGGATGATTTCGACAAGCTATGGCAGTTTACCCAAGACGGCGGCAGTGCCCTAAATGCTTACGAGCGTTACCAGCGCCTGAGTCAAAACGAAGACGGCACCTATTCTCCGGCCAATCGCCGTGTTATTCAGCGTCATCGACAAAATATCGGTACCATTGTTGAAGCTGGGCGGCTTAAGGTGAAGCGTATCCGCCGGGGTAACCAAGGCAAAATTATTGGCGAAGTAGAAGAGTATTTTGCACAGCAGCTAACGCCTGGCGATACCTTCTATTTTGCCGGAGAGGTGCTCAAATTTGAGGCCATTCGCGATATGCAGCTACACGCAAAACCCGCGAAAGCCAAAGAGCCTAAAATCCCCAGTTATGCGGGTGGGCAAATGCCCCTATCGACGTATTTAGCAGACGGTGTACGCGCCATTTTGGCAACGCCGACAACGTGGAAGGCTCTGCCCGGGCAGGTGCAAGAGTGGCTCAACCTTCAAGCTGCCTTTTCTGAGCTACCTCAACCTGGCAATGTATTGGTCGAACAGTTCCCTTTTAGGCAAGCTTACTACACCCTTTACTATACATTTGACGGTAGAAAAGCCAATCAAACACTTGGCATGCTGCTAACGCGGCGAATGGAAAAAATGGGCATAAAACCGTTAAGTTTCAGTGTGACAGATTACGGGCTGTCAATAGCGTCAGTAAATACACTCTCCAAAGGACAGCTTCAGCAGCTGTTTCAACCTGATATCTTGGGTGATGAGTTAGAAGACTGGATGCTGCAAGCGCCTATGCTCAAACGTTCGTTTCGACAAGTGGCGGTGGTAAGTGGCTTGACCGAGCAGCGTTATCACGCTAGTCAAAAGACCATGAAGCAGGTCACGTTTTCTACCGATTTAATATACGATACGCTGCGCGAACACGACGCAGACCATATACTGTTAAAGGTTGCGCGGGCGGATGCCGAGCGCGAGTTATTAGACTTAACGCGCTTGGCAAACCTGCTTATTCGCTATGTGGATAGTGCGGTGCTCGTGAATTTAGAAAAACCGTCGCCCATGGCGATCCCCATTGTGCTTGATGTACGCAGTGAACAAGTAAAAGGCGCAGGGGCACAAGCCATTATCGAGCAAGCTAATTTGTATGCCGAAGCAGAAAGTATGCTTGATGAAGTGCGCGCGCTACTTTCCACTGCCGAGCGTAAGTAAATGACGTTTAAACGTTAATTGATGAAGTAGAAGGATTATTTTGGCTATCAGTGACACATGGCTGACACAGCAGTTAGGTCAGCGGCAGCTCAGCATTACAAAATTTGCTGATTATCTATGGATCCTCGATGCCCGTGGCGTTGCCTATTTACCAGCCTGTGATTGGCTAATAGTGTCTGATTTACACTTGGAAAAAGGCAGTTACCTAAGTAGTTATGCAAACCCGTTACCTAATCTAGATTCAAGGGCCACGCTTGTGCGATTAGACAAGATAATACGCGACTATAACCCTCGTCGCGTCATTAGTTTAGGTGATAGCTTTCACGATAAACACAGTATGTCACGCATGATAGAAGAAGATCGGATTTACCTGTGTGATTTGGTTCATCGCGTAGAAGAATGGTTTTGGGTGGAAGGAAATCACGATCCCGATTTACCCGATGGCATACCCGGAACGCCGTGTTTTGAAGTGCTGCTAGGTGATGCTGTGTTTCGTCATGAGCCTCAGCAAGCAAATGTTAAAGCACAAGTAATAGGGCACTTTCACCCTAAGACTCGCACCGCTATTTCGCGGCGTCGCTTTACCGGTAAATGTTTCACCCATAACGACGGGCTATTTATTATGCCTGCGTTTGGGCAGTTTACGGGCGGGCTTGATATTGATGAAGACGTTATGCTGGCGCTTTTACCTAAGAAAGCGCGGCACACTTTTATGATGTATGACGACATTCTTTTTAAGGTGTAGCGTTTAAAAGTGTAGCGCTAAAAGATGTTGGGCTTTAAGGTGAAACTATCTGAAAAGAAGGTGTTGTTGAGTGTTCTTCCAAATAGTCAATCAAGCATAAAAAAAGCGGTACAAACCTTTTAGTTTTGTGCCGCTTTTTCTCTAGCTGTTACTTTCGCCAGTGTTTATTAATCACGCCATCGCTTTGTCAAATCGTCGTAGGCGTCAATGCGGCGGTCGCGGAAGTAAGGCCAAATGCGCTTTACTTTCTCGGTACGCTCCATATCTAGCTCAACGGCTAATGTCGTTTCACCATCAGCTTCGGCTTTGGCCAAGATTTCACCCTGCGGGCCCGCAATAAAACTTTGCCCCCAGAACTGGATACCTGGGTCGCCTTCTACTGGAGAGGCTTCAAAGCCCGTACGGTTAGCGACGATAACAGGTACTGAGTTGGCTACCGCGTGTGCTCGTTGAATGGTTTCCCAAGCGCCATGCTGACGAGCGCGCTCGTCATCGGTGTCGGTTAGATCCCAGCCTATTGCCGTTGGGTAGAACAGCAAGTCTGCTCCTGCCATCGCCATAAGGCGTGCAGCTTCTGGATACCATTGGTCCCAGCATACCAATACGCCAAGTTTTCCAACGCTGGTTTCAATGGGTGTGAAACCCATATCGCCCGGGGTGAAGTAAAACTTCTCATAAAAACCAGGGTCGTCAGGAATATGCATTTTGCGGTATTTACCGGCAATCTCTTTACTTCTGTCGAACACAACGGCGGTATTGTGATAAAGCCCAGAACCACGTTTTTCAAATAGTGAGGTGACCAACACAATGTTGTGTTTTTCTGCAAGCTCGCCGAAAAATTCCGTTGCCGGACCTGGAATTGGCTCTGCCAAATCAAAAGCGTCAGTATCTTCTTGCTGACAGAAGTACATGGTGCTGTGCAGTTCCTGAAGCAATATACATTCACAGCCTTCAGCGGCTAACTTGGCTATTTGCTCGGCACTTTTATTCCAGTTCGTTGCTTTGTTGTTATCGGCAACGGCCTGCTGTACCAGACCAACTTTTAGCTTAGTTGGGCGCATGTAGTGACACTCCTTTCTCTAAGGTGGCAATAATCGAATCTTTTAATGTATGTGTGGGTACTTGCATAGAAATACAATGCAAACTACCGTACTGCTTTACGAGTACACTGCAATCAATAGGTTCAACAATGTGCCCAGGATACGCTTTTTGTACCTCGGCTATTGCTTCATCGTCTTCTGGCTGTCCGTACACGGGCAACAAGATAGCCTTGTTACAAATAAGGTAGTTGGCATAAGACGCAGGTAACCTGTCACCCTCTTCATTTTCGATATAAGGTAGCGGAAGGTGGAATTGCTCATGTTCTGGCAATTCTAACGCGCATTCGTCACACAATGCTTTTAGCCCCTCGTAGTGGCTGTCTTGTGGTCGGTTGTTACTCGCCTGAATGACCAAGCCTTTATCCGGAGTAAAACGCACAAGTGTATCTATGTGACCGTCAGTATCATCACCCTCAAGATGACCGTGTTGCAAAACGGTAACCTTGCTACAGCCTAGCATATCTTTAAAGGCGTCTTCGTAGGCCGTCAGCGACATATCGCCATTGCGCTCAGGGTTTAACAAACACTGTGCGGTGCTAAGCAAATGCCCGTCTTCATCAATTTCAAGTGCACCGCCTTCGGCAACGATTGGGCTGCTGCGCAGTGCCGCATTACACATAGACGCTAAATAACGCTGGTTTGCTAGGTTGTCTTCGCTTGCGTTGAATTTATTTCCCCAGCCATTAAAACGAAACTCTACTGGATAACCAATGCCTTCTGCATCTTTACAGGTAATAAAGCCGTAATCGCGCATCCAAGTATCATTAAAAACGGCGGGTACGATAAGTACACGAGCATCGTCAGGCAACTGACTCTTGAGACTATCCACATCGTCAGCAGCACAAAGCAGAATAACGCCCGCATTAAAACGGTTTACCGCAGCAATGACATTAAGATAAGTGCTTCTTGCTTCTTCAAGCCAAGGTGCCCAGTCGGTTTGCGCATGTGGCCACGCCAACATAACGGCATCAATATCATGCCATTCGGGCGCCATAGTGCGATTGCCTTGCATAGTAAATTCCAATTAAACAATAAAGCCGAGATTATAGCCTCACCAAGGCCTATGACCAAGGTGAGGGGTGATGAAATAAATTGGCTGTGACGATTCGTAAATACGTTGATTGAAATGAATTACTTTAGGTGCCGCCCACCGTTTAGGTGAAGAGTTTGCCCTGTGATGTAATCGCTTTGCATGAGATAGTGCATGGCTTTTACCGCTTCTTGTGCGCCGGGAACAATTTCAAGCAAGGATTTTTTTATGGCCTTTTGCTTGTAGGTGTCGTCATCACCCTCGTTAAACATGAGCAGTGCTGGCGCAATACTGTTTACCTTCACGCGAGGTGCGAGCTTTTTAGCAAAAGATAGCGTGAGGTTGTGCAAGGCGGCTTTGCTAGCGGCATACGCCATATGTTTTTCGCTACCTGTTTCTTGGACATAATCAGTCATATGGATGATGTCGGCTTGTCCCTTATCGCTAGTTAGGTGTGATTCAAGCGCCAAATTAATACGATAGGGCGCAACGGCGTGCACCATCATCATGCTGTGTATTAATGCGTGCTTGTCTTCACTGTCTTTCTCTTGTGCCCAATCTGAGGCATTGTGAATAATGGCTCGATAGGTTTTACTGATTGCTTTAATCTCATCAATTGCTCGATCAATAGCCGCCTCAGTGCTAAAATCCGCCTGTAAAACGGTGGCGCCCATCTCTTTGAGTGCGGTTATTGTTGGTTTAAGTGTTCGATAGGTGATGACTACTGAGTAACCTGTCTCTAACAAACTTTCTGCCATGGCCAGTCCGAGTCTTTGGCTGGCCCCTGTAATTAAAATGGGTGAACTCAACGCGAATGCCTTATTAGTTGGGTAACGGTTTACCAAAAGTGTGCCACACACCCAATAGGATGCATTGGCATTAAATAAAAGTCATGTTTCCTTGTAATGGATCTGTAACGATTTGATTAACGTACAAGATCAAAAAAGAAGTAATAACGGATAAAGTAATGTTAGCAAAAGAAGCGGTAATTGTGCGTGATGCACTGGACCCCTCCATTTCAGAACCTGCGCAGCGCGTGCGAGAAGCCTTACAAGCCAAAGGGTTAGAAACCCCTATGGTTGAAAATGGCCTATCGGATGAACAAAAGCGTAAACGCATCGAAAGTGCAATGCGTGATGTAATGGAAACGCTTGGCTTGGATTTAACCGACGATAGCTTGTGCGATACACCTAATCGCATTGCTAAAATGTACGTAAATGAAGTGTTCAGTGGGCTGGATTACCGCAAGTTTCCGAAAATCACTGCTATTGAAAACAAAATGCAGATTGATCAACCTGTACAAGTGTCAGACATTAGTTTGACAAGTACATGTGAGCATCACTTTGTGACCATTGATGGTACGGCGACGGTTTCTTATATTCCGAAAGACACTGTTATTGGTTTGTCAAAATTGAACCGCTTGGTTGGCTTTTTTGCCCAGCGCCCTCAAGTGCAAGAGCGATTAACGCAACAAGTACTGGTTGCGGTTCAAACCCTAGCGAACACCGATGATGTGGCGGTAAGCATTAATGCAACACATTATTGCGTGAAAGCAAGGGGTATTCGAGACACCAGTTCTTATACCAAAACATCGGCCCTCGGTGGGCGTTTTTTAACTGATAACGAACTTAGACGGGACTTTTTCCGCTAACCACGAACATAAAAAAGCCGCTCAATTGAGCGGCTTTTTACTTAACGTCAATTAAAATTATTTCATTGCCTTATCAGATTCGATAGCATCGATAACTAGATTAACACGTCCGCCTATACCATCGGCTGGGGTTAGACTTAACATTTTTTTACAGCAGTCACAGGTTTCGTGCTGTTCGTGATACATATCACGCAGCGCTTCGCGTCTTAACTCATTAATTGTGCCGCAATGCGGGCACATGTATTCCAAAGCACTATCACTTTGCATAGCTTTTTCCGTCACCATTTTCACATATCCGTATGAAGTAAGGTCTACCCCGTATAGTGGCACCACATAATTGATGATGCATTGCCGCAAGAGCAACGTTCACAACCATTATACGTAAAGCGAAAGCAATTCGATTTGCTTAACGGAAAGTATAGAACACATCAGCAAAATCACAGGGTGATTTTACACAAAAATGTTAAGTGTCTGGCGTATATAGGAATTAAGCTTTTTGGGGGAAGTGTAGTGCAGCCACAACGGCGGTTGTGACTGCCTTGGTCGAGAAAATCTTACGGATTTGCCAAGCCGCTAGTCGGCACTCAGCCATACTTGCTGAAATGGGCGAAGCGTAATAAGCGCCTCATTTCCATCAATGGTACTTCCTGTCAGTAAATCACTGCAGCGCTTGCGTTCGATGGTATTCAAAATATCCCCGCTTACCTGCTGAACATGTTCACTAAAGTTACAAATGACCAATAACTTTTGGTTGTCATGGCCTTCTCGTAAGAACGCGAAACAATGCTGATTGTCAGACTCAAGAATGTGTGTTGTCGCGTCCCCAAATACCGCATTCGTCTTTCTGATTTGCAGCATTTTTTGAAGCCCGTCAAAAACGGCTTTACTCGCAGATTGCTGCGGGCTCAGTGCTTTAGAAGAGGAGAGGGCTAAAGCGGTATCTTGCTCGGTAACTGCAATGCGATTTACCCAACGATCATCATGCTTTTTACTGTCGTCGTTACGATAGCTATAGTCATTTAGCTTGGCTATTTCATCACTAGAGTAAAGCAATGGAATACCACCAATACTAAAGGTAATACCGTAAAGCAGAAGCATACGTTTCACTGCATCATCTATTGCTTTTTGATCGCCGTGTTCTAACGCACCCTCTAGCCCACACAACGATGCCAATGAACCACATACCCGACAATCACCATTAGACGGGTTTTCAGCAAAAGGCACACCATTGGCAAAACTGCCATCAAAACGACCGGTGTAAAATTGGTTTAAGAAGTAGCGATGATCAAACGGATTAATTCCTAGTTCCTGTGCGACCGCGTCATCAAAGGTCCACCCAATGTCATCGTGACACCTTACGTAGTTCACCCATGTACATTCGCTTGTTATTGGAAAACTTTTTTGCATAGATCGCGTTAGCAAGCGTGTTTTGCGTGTTGCTAATGAATTCCACAACAACGCCATCAATAATGGGTTGTACGACAATTGACATTCATCTTTGTCGACATACTTAACCACTTCATCTGGGTGCACTATGGCTTCCGATTTAAACACTACTGCCGGTGCTGCTATTTGTAAGCAACTGTTGAACGCCTGTATCAGAACATGTGCTTTATCTTGGTTCTCACAGTTCGTTCCCATTTCCTTCCATATAAACGCCAACGCATCCAAGCGTAACGCGGCACAACCAATATTGGCCAAAAACAGCATTTCTGATGTTATGGCATTGAATACTTCTGGGTTGCTGTAATTTAGGTCCCATTGAAAGCTATTGAACGTTGTCCACACCCACTTTTCCATCGTTTCGTTGTACGTAAAACTGCCGCGGCGCACTTGCGGAAATATTTCTCGTAATGTGGTTTCAAACTGATCGGGAATTGTTCGGTCGTCAAAAAGGTAATAATAGTTTTGGTATTGCTTATTGCCAGCTAGTGCAGCCTTTGCCCACTGATGTTCGTCAGACGTATGGTTGAAAACAAAATCTAGTACTAGGTTTATGCCTTCTTTTTGCAGTGCCGCTGCGAGCTTCTCTAAATCAGCCATTGTCCCTAAAGACGGGTTTACTTTTCGGTAATCGCTGACTGCATAGCCACCGTCGCTGTCACCTTTTGGCGCATCGTAAAGTGGCATTAGATGAAGGTAGGTAATACCAAGCGCTTTGTAGTAAGGAATGCGGTCGTGTAAGTCATTCAGTGTGGGGCCCATTAAGTCAACATAAGCGGCCATGCCAACCTGATTTTGGTCTCGATACCACAACGGGTTTTTTAAGCGATTTTCATCGAGTTTTTTTAGCGCTGCTTTTCGGTTCTTAACACCGTCTCTTAACGTTTCGACTAATTTTTGTAAATGAAAATAGCAATCGTACTGGTGACCATACACATGCGTGTATTTTTCAAATAGCGTAGGGAAATGCGCCTTTAATCGTCGAGTGAACATAGCTGCATCTTTCTTTGTCAGGCCTGACAAATCAGTCGATGCCAAGATTCGGTCTAAACATAAACCACTGTCAGCTGCATAATTCATAAATGACTCCAACACATTACACATTTAGGCGCGACCACTTGTTGGATTGGCTTAGCCTAATTAACAAGTTTACAGCCTGTTTAAATTTTGTTAACTTTTATCTTAAACGATTAAGTGATTTTAGCAAATAAATTTGCGCAAGTATTTATTGTTTGCAGTTAAGTGGCGAAAAGCGAAGTGTGTTGCTGATGAAGCCTAGCGCTTTCGTACAAACTTTTATGAGATGCTCTATGACCAATCAAGATCCTAATAGCAAAATTATCCGATGGTTGACCTACTTGATGTTTATGATGTTCGCGATGACATCAGACTCTGTTGGCGAGATAATTAAAGAAGTAAAAGTGGCGTTTTCTGTGTCCAATGCACAGGCCAGCTTAATGCACTCTCTACCTATGCTAGGTATCGCGCTTTCAGGTCTGTTTCTTGGCTTTCTAGCTGACAAGTTAGGGCGTAAGCCTACAATTATTATAGGTCTCGCCCTGTTCGGTGTGGCATGTTACAGCTTTCTTATTGCTAACGATTTCGTACTCATCGTGAGTTTGATGACCTTATCTGGTGTTGCTGTCGGTGTTTTTAAAACCGGCGCACTGGCGCTTATTGGTGATATTTCCACATCGACTAAACAACATACCGCGACCATGAACGGTGCAGAAGCATTTTTTGGGGTGGGGGCTATTATCGGCCCGCTTATTGTTGCTTATTTAATTCATCAAGGTGTGGCGTGGCAATGGCTTTACGTAATCGCTGGTGGCGTGTGCACAGTCCTTATCGTTGGGGCGCTGTTGGTAAAGTATCCCAGCTATATGCGTGGCAACAGCGAGCAGGTTAAAAAAGTATCAGTAACCCAAAGCTTGGCACTGCTGAAAAATCCCTATGCCCTTGGCTTTTCTATTGGCGCATTTTTATACGTCGCGGCAGAAAGCGCCATTTATGTGTGGATGCCTAGCTATTTGGTGTGTGATGCAACATCGCTAAAGGCGACTTACGAATGTTATACAGAGGGCTTTGCGCAAACGTTAGCTATCTACTCTGTTACTGCATTTTTCATTCTACGTGCCGCTGGGCGCTTTGTGGGTATTTGGATGATGTCCCATTTCAATTGGGCGTTGGTGTTAATGCTGTTCAGTGGCGCCATTGTGTTGTGCTTTAGTGCAGGGCTTTGGGGTGGAAAAAATGTAGCCTTGTTCCTATTTCCACTGACCGGCATATTTATGTCGGTGATTTACCCAACATTTAACTCAAAAGGCATTAGTTGTTTCCCTAAGCACCAGCATGGCACTGTCGCCGGCGTGATACTCTTCTTTACGGCTGCAGGGGCGGCGACTGGCCCATTTGTTATGGGGCTAGTAAGTGATGCGAATGGCGGCGATGCAAAATACGGATTTATGGTGGCCACCGTGTTTGCAACAATCTTGTTCGTGGGTCTGGTATTTAACTACCTTTATAATCCTACACAAAGGAAACTGGCTGAGATAGAAGCCTCAGAGTACCATTAAATCAATTTTGCTGTGGCGCAAAACGACGGGTTTTGCGCTACAGCAAAAGATTGTGCTACCAACTATTGTTGTTTATGCTCTACGCATAATTGTTACAACAAGCCTTTCTTTTTATGGAAGAACTTAAACAAGCTCAAGTCCTTTACGACACACTCGTTGAATTCGCTGTTACCTATAGCTTCCAAATCTTTGGCGCAATTGTCATATTTCTTGTGGGCTGGTGGCTAGCTTCGAAAATAGGTGGAGCAGTAGAGCGCCTAATGGTAAAGCGTGATATTGATATTACACTAAGTCGCTTTACTGGCGGGGCAAGTAAGCTCGTTATTTTAGGTATTGTTATCATTATAGCACTGGGCAATGTGGGCATCAGTGTTACGCCGCTTATTGCTGCAGTCGGCGCAGTGGGTTTGGGTGCTGGCTTAGCAATACAGGGCATGCTTGCTAATTACGCTGCAGGATTCACTATTATTATCACGCGACCATTTGTCGTGGGCGACACTATTCGGGTTCAAGGTGTTGCGGGTGTGGTCGACCAGGTTATGCTGCCTTACACTATCCTTATTGATGAAGACGATGTCCATATTCAAATCCCTAACAAGCTCATTGTGGGTGAAATTCTTCAAAATTCCGCAGAACAAATGCTTATCGAGCTTGAGATTGGTGTTGCCTATTCCAGTGATGTTGAACAAGTGACCCAAATAATTACCGAGGCGGTAGCTAGTGTAGAAGGTGTGTCTAAAGAAAAGTCACCTGCAATAGGTATCGACAATTTTGGGGATAGTAGTATTAATTTCGGTGTGCGTGTGTGGGCACCCACCACACGACATTTTGAAACACGCTATGCGTTAAATCAGGCTATATTCAGCGCACTGCAAAGCGCACATGTGGAAATTCCTTTTCCACAGCGCGAAGTGCGAATGCTTTAAAGTTCGTACAGCTCTAATGGCAGTCCATCTGGGTCTTGGAAAAATGTGAAGCGTTTGCCTGTGTATTCATCAACACGCACGGGCTCGCTTTCAACACCTTTGTCACTCAGGTGACTAACCACTTCATCAAGGTTATCTACCTTAAATGCGAGATGGCGAAGTCCCTGTGCTTCAGGTCTGGTTGGCCGCTCAGGTGCTCCAGGAAAGGAGAATAGCTCTATTTGGCTTCCGTCAGGTAGTCCAAGGTCGCATTTGTACGAGTCTCTTGCTTCGCGATAATTCTCATCAATCACGCTAAAACCCAACACATCGGTATAAAACGTTTTCGACGTCGGGTAGTCGCTACAAATAATAGCGACGTGATGGAAACCTTTTAGCATATGCGCTCCTTTTTCATGGCATTTCTTGACCACGGGCAGTTTCAAAAAGCAGATACCAATGTTCGCGGGTTAGCGTTACATCCATTGCGCGTTGACTCGCCTCAATACGCGATAGATTTGTGCTTCCCAAAACTGGCTGTATCTTCGCGGGGTGTTTCATTAACCACGCCAATACAATAGCTTCAGGTGTTGTTTCATACTGTGCTGCTAGCGACGCCACAAGCTTAGCCGTTGCTTTATCATGTGCACTTTCACTCTTAGCTCCAGTATAGCGCCCCTGCGCCAAACTGCCCCATGCTTGGAGTTGGACTTTATGTGACATGCAGTATTCCAGGGTTCCTGGCGCGTAACCCATTTGCCTATTAGCTGCACTATTAGTAGTAATGCCGTCTTCTAACCAATCCCTGAATGCCAAGCTCATTTCTAATTGATTCGCCACTATAGGAGTATCGAGGGCAGATTGAAGGTACGCAATCTGGTGACCATGCATGTTAGATACACCCACATGCTTTATTTTTCCTTGCGTCTGCAATTGCTGTAAAACGCCTGCTACTTCTTCCAACTCCATAAGTGGGTCCGGGCGATGTAACAGAAGAATGTCTAATTGCTCGATATTAAGGCGCGATAAAATGCCCTCTAAGGAAGATTGAATATACTGGGCAGAAAAGTCGTAGCGTTTTGGTCCTAACGAGTCCTCAAAACGTATTGCACACTTAGATTGAATAAGCATGTTTTCTTTCAAGCTGGGCGCTTGTTTCAGCACTTGCCCAAACACGTATTCTGCTTTGCCAAACGTGTAGATATCGGCATGGTCAAATACATTGATGTTAAGCTCAAGAACCTTGTCTACGATGGCGCGGGCTTGGTCCACATCGTTTTGGGTGGCGGGGCTATCATTCCAGCCTCCTCCAAGGCCCATGCAGCCGTAAATCAGTCGGCTTGCGTGTGGAAAGTATGCTTGCATGTGTATTCTCCCTCGTGAATAAGTGCGACATGAACGGCTTACATTAGAGCGCGATGGCGACTGAATGAAAACCGCGTATAGATGAATTTAACCCAATGGGCGACAGTTTACGCCCTGAATACGTATGAAGATAAGGATTAATTACATGATCAGACGCACTGTATGGTTATCAAGTATTGTGGCATTGTTATTTGCTGTGTCAGGCTGCACGGGTGTACCGGACAACGTGAAGCCGGTCGATGACTTTGAGCTCTCGCGATACTTAGGGACGTGGTATGAAGTGGCGCGTTTTGATCATAGTTTTGAGGAAGGGCTAAGTGAGGTTACCGCTACCTACAGTATGCGAGAAGATGGCGGTGTTAATGTAATCAATAAAGGGTTTTCCAAAGAGGAAGGAAAATGGGATGAAGCGCAAGGGAAAGCCTTTTTTGTGGGGAGTGCGAATACAGGGCATTTGAAGGTTTCTTTTTTTGGTCCTTTCTATGCGAGTTACGTGATCATGGAATTAGATAAAGACAACTATCAATATGCGCTTGTTACTGGGCCTGATAGGGATTTTCTTTGGATACTGGCAAGAACGCCGACACTGCCACAAGATACACTCGAACAATTACTCAATAGTGCACAGCAAGCGGGCTACGACACTGAAAAACTCATCTGGGTTGAACACTCTTCAATGTAACGTTAACGGATGGCTTGTGCTATTATTGCGCGAACCCGCCGTTTAAACACGTATTGAGAGAGTTAGAGCATGCAAACGCTTACCATTACCACCCCTGACGATTGGCATCTTCATTTTCGCGATAACGAAATGCTAGCGGAAACAGTACCCGCTACCGCACGCTGCTTCCAGCGAGCTATCGTAATGCCAAACTTGGTTCCACCAGTGGTGAATGCTGAGATGGCAATGGCTTATAAAGCACGAATTGAAGCGGCGCGTCCGGCGGGTAGCAGCTTTGAGCCTTTGATGACCTTATTCTTGACCAACCAAACAACGGCGCAAGATATCGTTGATGCCAAAAATGCAGGTGTGACAGCCTGTAAGCTTTATCCGGCTGGCGCAACCACTAACTCAGACGCAGCAGTTAAAGGCATTCAAGCGCTTTATCCTGTGTTTCAGGCCATGCAAGAGCAAGGTTTATTGCTACTTATTCATGGTGAAGTCACTGAGCATCACATTGATATCTTTGACCGCGAGAAAGTGTTTATCGATACGCACTTAGGCCCAATCGTTGAAGCATTCCCTCAGCTTAAAGTGGTTTTTGAGCATATCACTACCGCCGATGCCGCGAGTTTTGTCGCACAGTCGAGTGATTTTGTTGGCGCGACTATTACGCCTCAACATTTACTAT
Organism: Alteromonas sp. KC3; assembly: GCF_016756315.1. NCBI lineage: Bacteria > Pseudomonadati > Pseudomonadota > Gammaproteobacteria > Alteromonadales > Alteromonadaceae > Alteromonas > Alteromonas sp. KC3. The sequence continues at coordinate 4,106,885 of NZ_AP024235.1, read as the reverse complement.
TAAACCGCAACGACCTTCTCGTAGGCGGTGTACGCCCTCATAATTATTGCCTACCTGTACTAAAGCGTAATACCCATCAACAGGCACTTCGTGAGATGGTAGCAAGTGGAAACAAGAAGTTTTTCTTGGGTACAGACTCTGCACCTCACGCGAAACATAAGAAAGAAAACGCTTGTGGCTGTGCAGGCTGTTACAGTGCATGGTCAGCTATCGAGCTCTATGCTGAAGTATTTGAGCAATTGGGCGTTATTGACAAGTTAGAAGGCTTCGCGAGCCATTATGGCGCTGATTTTTATGGGTTACCAAGAAATACGACTACAATGACGTTAGTAAAAGAAGAATGGACAGTGCCTGAAGAAGTAACCCTAGCAGATGGCACTGACATGGTACCATTTTATGCGGGGCAAACCTTAAGATGGAAATTGCACAAGGCATTTCAAGGCGCATAATTTTCGCGCTTTTCGCAGTAAGCTGCTTGTGGGGCTTTGCTCTACAAGCAAGCGCTGAGTCGTTATCGTATTCAATAGATACGATGCAATCATTGCCGCTAAATTCGCGCGATAAAGCAAAAATCCAAGGATACTCAAAAGTACTACTTGCTGAAAGCTTGAAAGAAAGCGGTATTACTTTAATGGCCACCGAGAGTGATTCACGCCCTACTAGCACTTCCCATATACGGCTCGGCATATTAAGAACGCCCGAAAATGAGCAGGACTTCTACTGGATTTCACCCCTGATAGCACTTGAATGTTCTGAATCAGGAGTGGTCTGTACACCAAATGCGGGCAGTCAGGCGATTAAAGTGGGCGTTACTTATATTGCATTAGAAAAGCGTAATGCTAATTCATTACTGGCTGAAAAACTTTCAGAAACCATTAGTGACTTTAAAACATCAGAGGCTTTCGCTGAATTAGCGAACCCGCTAGTTACATCGCTTAGCACTCGTTATCCCAATGCGCTATTAACCTATGGCACAATCAGTTTACCAGGCGAACTTCACGCGAATACTTCGAACCTGTGGGTAATCGCTGATTTAGTGCCTTTGTTCTCAGAACTGGGCGAGCGTGGTGAATTGAAAGGCATTGTGGCTGATTTTGTGAGAGACATTCTTGAACAAATGGAAATGCCACCTGCTATTTTGTCTGCGCCTTGGAAGCGCATAGCAAAAGAGGCAATGAGTAAGTCAAACGTCATGGTGTTTTCTGTAGTGAGAACACAAGAGCGCGATAATGTATTTCATTGGGTAACGCCTGTCTCCCGCAATCTTCATGGGCTATATGGATTAAATAAGCCCTACTTTGCATCGCTTAACGACGTGCCAAAAACGTATAGAATCGGGACATTACTAGAAGATTATCGGTATAATGTGGCAATTGACAATGGGTTCGAAGTGCGGGGATTTGGTTCTTGGCAGGAACTGGTTGAAGCGCTGCTCAGTGATGAAATAGATGTGGTGTTTGGTTCGCAGGGAGCAGTAGACCTCGGATGCACCGCAAAAAAAGATACTTGTAACAAAATCAAATTGGTAAGTGAATACGAAGTTACCACAGCATACGTTGCCCTTTCTCGAAAAAACACCTGCATTTTGGTACTCGAAAAACTCAAATTAGCAGCAGCAAGAGTAAGAAAAAGTAACACATTTAATGAGCAGTTATCTTCTTGGAGCCATATGGTGTCCAGCGACTACGGCATTGCTCATCACACCAAAAATGGTGTCATACACCTTTGGAACAAAAATTAATGACAGTTGAAACAGTAAAGCATTTAGACATTAATCCCGCCATTGTGAGAGCGCTAGATGCACAGGGTATTTATCAGTTATCCCCTATACAAGCACAATCGCTGCCGGATGCTTTGCAAGGTAAAGATATAATCGGTCAAGCACAAACTGGCAGTGGCAAAACCTTATGTTTTGTTATTCCCGCATTAGAAAGCATTGAAGTAAATGAGTTCACGACGCAAGTAGTAGTGCTTTGCCCTACTCGAGAGCTTGCCGACCAAGTTGCCGATCAATTCAGAATGGCAGCAAAGAACATTGGTAATGTAAAAGTAACGACCTTGTGCGGCGGCCAACCGATGGGGCCACAAATTCAATCGCTTAAACACAGCCCTCATATCATAGTCGGCACGCCAGGGCGTGTTATGGACCACGTTGAAAAGCGCAGAGTAGACTTAAGCAACGTGAAGCTTCGAGTATTGGATGAAGCCGATCGTATGCTAGATATGGGGTTTGAAGATGACTTGCGCGTGATTTTTGGGCAAGTACCACGTCAAGTGCAAACGCTACTATTCTCAGCAACTTATACAGAGCAAATTGAACGCGTTGCTAGGCAATACCTCAGTGATCCAGTGACGTGTAAAGTAGAGTCTCAGGACAGCAAGCCAGCTATTACGCAATTGGGTTACAACGTGTTAGCCCACACGCGTATTCAGGCACTAAAAGCCGTGTTAACGCACTATCAGCCAAAAAACGCTATCGTGTTTTGCAATCGCAAGGTACAGGTGACAGAAGTGGTTGAAGAATTAGTGGAAGAAGGCTTTAGCGCAGCTGGCCTTCAAGGAGATATGGAACAACACGCCCGCACTGCGGTACTCATGCAGTTTGCCAGTGATGCGCTGCAAGTGTTAGTGGCAACCGATGTGGCAGCGCGAGGACTCGATATCGATGATGTAGCCTGCGTTATTAATTACACGGTTAGTGAAGAGCCTGAAACCCATGTTCACCGCATAGGTAGAACTGCAAGGGCAGGTGCTCAGGGTATGGCAATTACCTTAGTAAGTGATGAGGAAGAGCACTTCCTACGCAAGATAGAAGTGCTGCAAGAAAGCGATATACCGCTTAAAGGCGCGCAGAGCTTACGCTTTCATAAAAACAAAATTACCCAACCTGAATTTACCTGTATTTCATTAAGTGCTGGCAAGAAGCAGAAGTTGCGCCCGGGTGATCTTGTTGGTGCATTAACGAAAGATGCCGGTATACCTGGAGATGATGTAGGTAAAATTGCAGTACAAAATAGCATGAGTTTTGTTGCAGTAAAGGCCCGCAGTGTAAAACGCGCGATGACGCAATTTCGCGAGGGCAAAATCAAGGGTAAACGCATAAGAGCACGAAAACTCTAACGAGGTTGAAAGATAACAATGGTTGGCGAAACAGAACTGAGTACATTTCTGCGTAACTTGTCACCAGTGGCAAGCGAAGATACCTATGTGTTTGTTTCTGTCGCCCCTGAAAAGGTAACAGCTGTCTTGTTACAGCGTGCTAAAGGAATGTTCAAAGAGCGAGAAGGTGTCACCTTTATTTTAAAAGCGCACTTAGCGCGAGATATGGGGTTGACCTTTAGTGGCGAATATCGCTGTATTACTTGTGAGGTGCATTCTAGCCTAGATGCCGTTGGCATGACTGCTGCCATGTCTACAGCGCTTGCCAATGCGGGCATGAGTGCGAATGTCGTGGCAGCCTATTATCACGACCATATATTTATTCAGTCAGATAAGGTGTCAGCAGCGCTCAGGGTGTTGAAGTCTCTCGCCGATTCGCCCCAATAAGTCCTCTTGTAAGCAAGTATTGCGCAACGTAGTACGTTAGCATAACGGCAAATCCAGATAGCGTGATAGGCTCTCTAAACACGGATTGCGCTAAAATGGCGTCTGAAATGACAAAAATAAGTGCGCCTGCCGCTATCCACCACGAACGCGTAAGTAGCACAGCGGTTACTCCCATTATGGTTATTACACACAAGTATGCGAGAACGGGATAATAAAGTTGTTGTGCCACAGGTAAGATATGCCCTGCCATTAATACAGCGAAACAAATTACTACAAAGCTTAGAAAGAGCTGTATTGAGGTGACGCGTTTTTTCTGCGGCGCGCTTAAAACTTTATTCGCACGCAAATGAATAAAGCTCACAATGTAAGCTAAGTGCGCTATGAAAAAGCAGGCTAGCCCATAAATAAAGCTTTTCGAAATAGGTAGGGCCAAGAATACATCACCCGCTAAACTCGCGATAAGGGCAAAGCAAACAGTCAACCTAGCGTTGCCTTTGAGGCGCAGAAAGGTGAAAAGCACCAGTAGTCCTATAGGCAAGGCTTTTACAATAAATTGCCCATTGTAAGGCGTGTAGCTCAAACTGCCTAAATAGAGAAATGCAAATGCGGCATAAATCAACGACATGTAATTTGGCATTACCCCTCCCAGTAAAAATAGCGACTAGGTTTATAAAAAAGGGCAGCGAAATGTCATCCATTTTGCCGCCCTCTATTTAGCGCTAGTTTCGCGCTAACGTGTTTTCATAAAGCGCTAGCGAGTTACCAGATTTTTACGCGCTCTTCTGGAGGAAGATAAAGTGCATCTTCAGGTGTTACGTCAAATGCTTCGTAAAACTCTGGTACGTTGCGCACTGCGCCATTAGTACGGAACTTGGTAGGCGAGTGCGTATCAGTTTGTACTTGGCTACGAAGCGCTTCTTCACGGTATTTACTGGCCCAAACCTGTCCGTAACCTATAAATACACGTTGATCGCCTGTGAAGCCATCAAGCACTGGTGCTTCTTCACCATCTAATGATAGATGATAGGCTTTCAGCGCAATGCTAATACCACCTAAATCACCAATATTTTCACCTAGCGTGTATTCGCCGTTGACATGAAGGTCTGGTAATACTTCAAACTGGTTGTACTGCTCAATCAGGTTCGCCGTACGTGCTTCAAACTCACCACGGTCGGTATCGGTCCACCAGTTGCGTAGCACACCGTCGCCGTCGAAAGTCGAACCTGAATCATCGAAACCGTGGCCAATTTCGTGCCCGATAACGGCGCCAATTCCACCATAGTTAACGGCGTCTTCTGCGTTCATGTCGAAAAATGGAGGTTGCAAAATAGCGGCTGGGAATACAATCTCATTTAGCGGTGGATTGTAGTAGGCATTAACCGTTTGTGGTGTCATGCCCCACTCATGTGTCCATACCGGGCCGCCTTGCTTTTTCAGCATCTCTTCATAAACAACGTCTGATGAACGCTTTAAGTTACCAAACAAATCACCCGCATCAACCGTAAGTGCAGTGTAGTCACGCCACTCGTCAGGGTAACCAATTTTAACGGTAAACTTCGATAACTTGTCGAGGGCTTGAGCGCGTGTTTCATCGGTCATCCACTCAAGGTTTTCAATACTCTCTTTGTAGGCAAGTAGTAGATTATTCACCATTTCCATCATGCGTTCTTTGGCTTCTGGTGGGAAATGTTGTTTTACATAAACCTTACCAATAAGTTCGCCAACGTGCGCATTCGATAGACTAACCGCACGACGCCATTGTGGCTCTTGCTCTTCAACGCCACGTAATACCTTGCTGTAGAAATTGAAGTTTGCTTCGTCTAATTGTGCAGATAGGCGGCTAGCAGAGGCGTTTAACAAGCCCCACTTTAAGAATGTCTTCCAGTTGTCCAGCGATGTTTCACTAATAACGCCATCAATGTTCTGCATAAAGTCTTTTTGCAGAATACCTAGGGCAGCGATATCACTGATTTCTGCTTTATCTAGGTAGGCATCCCAGTCGAAGTTGGGCATTAATGCTTTTAACTCTTCAATGGTTAGCTTGTTGTAGTTTGCTGCAAAATTACGAGCCTGCTCTTTTTTCATATGCAGCTCTGCAATTTTAGTTTCAAGGTCGAATAGCATTTTGGCGCTTTCTGCTGGCGCTTCAAAGTTGGCGAGTTCAAACATAGTTTGGATATGCTTTACGTACGCGTCGCGAATAGTCTGAGAGGCTTCGTCGTCTTTGAAATAGTACTCGCGCTCTGGAAGACCAAGGCCAGCTTGCCATGTGTACATCAAATACTCTTTGGGCGATTTTAAATCTGGGTACTGAGTAAGACTGAATGGTGTACCGTATCCATAGCGCGCTGCATAAGCAAAGTAGGCAGCAAGATCTGAGTAATTTTCAATACTATCAATTTTTTCAATCTCAGGTTTTAGTGGCGCTACACCTAAGGCATTACGCGTTTCCATGTCCATGTAAGCGCGGTAAAAATCCCCCACTTTCTGCTCGTCACTACCGGCTTTAAAATCACCTTCTGCAGACGATTTAATAATGTCCATCACGTGATCTTGCGCTTCATCTCGCAGAATCACGAAAGCGCCATAGCTTGACTTGTCAGCCGGAATTTCAAAGTTGTCGAACCATTTACCATTTACGTAACGGAAAAAGTCGTCACCCGGAGAAACAGACAAATCCATATTGTCTTTCATAATACCCGAGCTTAGCGTTTGTGTTTGTGCTGACTCTACTGGGGCTTGTGTTTGTTGTTCTGGGGCTGAGTTTTGCGGGCTACAGGCAGTAAGGGCCAGCGCAACACTCAAACTTAAAACGCTTCGTAACATGGTGTTTTCCTTTTTCTCAATATTCGGCGACCTTGGATATAACCAAAGTTTATTATTTTAAGAGGGGGCGCGTGCATCAAGCAGGCATGGTCACTTTTTTAGCATGTGCGCAGTGATAGAAAAAGCGTTTATAGTGAAAATACACAGCTTGTAACAACTTGTAATACACAATTGGCTATAGTGGAAGCAGTTTGGATGCAGGTTATTCAGTTAAAAGGAGTGGTGTATGAAAACCAATGAAATTCCGTTTGATAGTGTTTCCCCGTGCGAGTATGCCGATGCTTTGCCCAAAGAGCAGTTTATTGACTATGCCATAAAGCCTCTGTGGCCAGGTATTCCGCGGATTGCCGGGCCAGCCTTTACCGTTAAGTGCGACCCAGGCGACCATCTCATGCTACATGCAGCTATTTATCGAGCGAATGCTGGCGACATAATCGTGGTTGAAGCCGATGATAAGTATGCCGTTGCTGGAGGCAATGTATGTGCAATTGCTCAATCACGCGGTATTAAGGGGTTCGTGATTGACGGCGTTATTCGCGATATTGCAGAAACTAGAGAAAATCAATTTCCTGTGTTTGCACGTGGTGTCGTGCCAAAACCCGGCGCAAAAAAATGTATTTCTCCACTCAATCAGCCAGTGCGTTGTGGCGGTGTCACCGTCAATGCAGGGGATATTATTGTGGCTGATGAAGAGGGTATAGCGGTTATTCCTCGAGAACAAGCGCAGCGTGCGTTTGAGATCGCCAAGGCAAGAGGTGATAAAGATGCGGCAATGTCACTCAGTGAATGGCAAGCGCAGCATCAAGACAAAGTAGAGGCTACGCTCGCAAAATTAGGGTTCACTGATTAAAAATAGACGTTTTAGTAAAGCCACGCATAGCTGAACTTCATAAAGACGGCTTGCTCGGTGCGCAATAGGCCTGGGTTTTCATCATCGGCAAACGCTGAATCGCCATAGCCAATGAATAGGCGCGAAAGTGGGTTTATCATGTAAGAATACACCACTTGTGTGCCTAGGCTTCTATCTCGAGCATCTACGCGCATTAGGTAATTATCGGTATTGCGCTTGATATCTGCGTAAACCAGTGCAACGCGGATAAACTGTTTTGCACTAAACTGATAACTTAGTCGCAAATCCGATAGGTTGGCTGTAAAGAGCATTTCATCGTTCACATCAATACGATTGTATTCATGACTCAGCGACGCTTCCAAATGCTGCCCCAAATTGAGGGTAATTGAAGGCTCTAGTAACACCTGATCGCCCAACCGGTCGTTTCTTAAGTCGATTCTGTCACCAATACGGGCAAAATTTTCAAAGTAGAGGGTACGGCTTGGCTGGGCTTCAAAATAGAAGGAATATTGTTCTTCGGTAAAGCGCGTGGCATTGCCATCTATGGCTAAACTAGCGCCATTGTGGCGTAAACCAACAGTATCCCTTTTAATCCACTGAAAATTGAAATAAGACTGATAAGCAGCACTTAACTCCACTTGTGCCTGCATTTCGCGTTCAATAAGTTCACCGTCATCGTTGTGGGTGATATCCCAATCACCGCCGAACTCAAAGCGATTCCACCATGCATCTTCATTCCACCAGATATAGCCGCCGCCCAGTACACTTTTATGTCTATCTACGGTGCTTTCAAAGCCCAAGTCAGCACGAAAGTCAGCTTGAGTACTTGTGCGATTGGCATAAACATACCAGTCACGAACCTCGTGACGGTAGTCAATCTTGTAGGTACTACCCGAGAAAGTATCGTTTTTGCGCGTTCGTAGCGTGATCTCGTTAATATCATCATCGGCACTACAGTCATTACTGCAAAAATCAGAGAACAATGTTTGTGGGTATTGCGTTTGTGAGCGAAGTACTTGCACACGTAACGTGTCGCTTGGCGTTATTTGATAACGGCTATCTAGGCCAGTAACAATATTGTGGTAATCCTCTGAGTGACGACCAGTAATTATTGCGCCTACGGAAAGGTCATCTGAAATGTCATATCGGTATCGGGCGGCTATATTGGTACTTTCTTCGTTGAGCCTTGCTACACTAGAGCCCAGATTTCCAGGCACTAAAAACGTGGTGCTTTCGTCGTTAGCAGCCAAAATACCAAATGTATGGTTGTTCACCCGCCCAGTTAGTTTTGTGCCAATGTCAGGTGCGCCGATATTGCGGGTATACACAAGATCGTATTGAGTACTGAAAAAATCGGCGTTTTCGAGAAAGAAGGGGCGCTGTTCAGGGAAAAATAGTGCAAACGGGTTGTTGATGCCGAGTTGTCCAGCGTCGGCTTCAACTTGAGAAAAGTCAGGGTTAACTGTGGCTTGCAGTAGCATGTCAGATGATATGCCCCAGTTTATATCGACACCTATTTCTTGGTTATCTTGATACTGCCAGTCTGTCGCATTTTGCGAGGGTACAGCTTCACGGTTACGGGCATAACCCGCTACCGCATAGGGCGTTATGGATAAGTTTTGACCTTGCTTTGCCGTGGCGAAGCCCTCCATATCTCCCATTTGGCATAACCCGCATGCGTTATTCCTATCAACGGGCCTGTTAGAAATTCGAAGGTTATTTTCTCGTGGGTAGAAACGTACAAACTCAGCCCGCCATCTTTTTGGGCCATCACTGTCGAGAAAGTTCATGATGCGAAAAGGCAACGCAATCTCAACGGTATAGCCGTCTTGTGTTATTTGTGCTTGTGCGTCCCAAATTGCATTCCAACTATCGCTTTCACTCAACGTCATTTGGTTTTCGATGGCATCAGACTGTATGCCGCGTGGATTAACAAAGAACTGATACGACAGACGACTGTCGCCAAACGTATCTATTTTTATTCCAACTAAGTCGTTATCCCATACGTTATCTCTATCTCGAAATAAGGCGCGTAATTGCGAAGGGTTGTCGTCTTGCGCAGTAAACGCAATATATATGTTTTCGCCGTTTTCAAATATGCGTGCCGTTGTGAGCACGGGAGGCGTGGTATTCTCAAAAGGACGGGTAACAAAAGTAAGCGGTACTTTAGTTGCTTCTTCCCACACAGCCTCGTCGATAATGCCATCAAGTTCTACTGTGCCTGCGATAAAAGGAACAACCAGCGAATCGCCGATATTGTCATCAGACGTTTCTGTAATCGTATTTTCCGACCGCTCTGTAACGATAGTGGGAGGTGTGGAAGTTTCGGTTGCTTGAGGTTGCTCGTGTGGTGTTTCTTGTCGTGGTGTTGCAAAGGCAGAGCCCGCAGACAAACAACCCGCAAAGGCAAATGACGCAAAGATTGTACATACGCGCTTAAGCACAGCATCGCCGCGCTTTACTAAAAAATTATCCATAATAATGTGTGTGATGTCGTTATTATTTTTTCCCGCGCAAAGTATGAATAAAAGCCAATGCGACAAAAAGCGGCTTAATCGCAAATAAACGGATGCTTAACGTGTTTTGCATTTTTACTTAAGTGAAGATGCGGCGAAACAGGGCGATAAAACGGGGCGATGAAACAGGGCGATAATATACAGCGAGTAAACGGCATAAAACAAACCAAGGTATCACCGACAAGGCGTGAACATTTAGTGTAGAATTGCGTACTAAATCAGAGCCCGTTGACCTTTGTATCAAAAACATACCGCAATGGTAAACGCGCTCAAGCCACGTTATTGCTATCTAGCGTTGGCAACACGCACTAGTCATCTGTTAACAAACGAGTATTACATGTTTTCATTTTTTGAAAGGCTCACACAGCCCTTTCCTGATGCACAACCTACCCAGCCTCCTACGGGCATTATTGCGTTTTGTAAGTACTACACTAAAGGTATGTGGGGCGTCATACTGACTGTTTCTGTATTAAGTGCCATTGTTGCCATCTTAGAAGTTGCCCTATTTGGATTTTTAGGCCAGTTAGTCGACTGGTTTTCAGAGCAAGATAGAAGTACGTTTTTAGCAGATCAAAAATTTACCCTTATCGGTATGGGTTTAACCGTACTGGTGTTTATTCCGCTCTTCATACTATTGCGTTCGCTGTTTTCTCGTCAGTCGCTGATGGGCAATTATCCAATGCGCATCAGGTGGCAAGCACACCGCTATTTGCTTGGACAAAGCCTGACGTTTTTTCACAATGAGTTTGCCGGTCGTGTTGCAACTAAAGTTATGCAAACAGCTCTTTCAGTGAGAGAAACGGTTACTAAAGTACTCGACTTATTGGTGTATATCAGCGTGTACTTTATTTCCATGGTGGTCCTTATTTTCAGTACAGATTGGCGTTTAGCTATGCCACTCATCGTTTGGTTTTTTGTCTACATTGGTATTTTGCGCGTATTGGTCCCCAAGCTCAAAGACGTGTCGCAACGACAGGCTGATGCGCGTTCGCTAATGACGGGAAGAATTGTTGATAGCTATACCAATATCACAACGGTGAAATTATTTTCTCACAGCCGTCGCGAAGCTGATTACGCGAAGGAGAGTATGGACGGCTTTCTTCAAACCGTTTATCCGCAAATGCGCTTGGTCACAGTGCTAGAGTTTTGCGTAGAAATGGCAAATGCCATTCTTATTTTTACCATAGGTGCGCTGTCGGTTTACCTATGGATGGAAAACATAGCAACCCCAGGAGATATCGCTATTGCCATCAGTTTATGTTTGCGATTGAACGGTATGTCACATTGGGTAATGTGGGAAGTGTCAGGTTTATTCGAAAACCTTGGCACGGTGCAAGACGGCATGAATACACTGGCACAACCCATCGCGGTCAAAGATAAACCCAAAGCTAATGCGCTTGAAGTAAGCGGCGGCGGGATAGATTTTAAACGCGTTAATTTCTCGTATTCGGGGGCGGACAATAAACCTATCGATGTATTCACCAACTTAGACTTGGCCATTAAACCCGGCGAGAAAGTAGGGTTAGTGGGACGCTCTGGCGCAGGGAAATCTACCTTGGTTAATTTGCTTATGCGCTTTTACGATACCCAAAGCGGCAAAATAATTATTGATGGGCAAGATATTACTGAAGTAGGACAGGAAACCTTGCGTGCCAAAATCAGTATGGTGACCCAAGACACTTCGTTAATGCATCGCTCTGTGCGAGACAACATACTGTACGGGCGAACTGATGCAACAGAACAAGACATGATCCGCGCCGCTAAGCAAGCTGAAGCCCATGAGTTCATTTTGACGCTGACCGATAGCCATGGACGCACAGGATATGACGCTCACGTCGGTGAGCGTGGCGTAAAGTTATCTGGTGGTCAAAGACAACGTATCGCCATTGCGCGTGTTTTGCTAAAAGACGCACCAGTACTTGTACTCGATGAGGCAACATCAGCACTTGACTCAGAAGTAGAGGCTGCCATTCAAGCTTGCCTAGATAAAGTGATGGAAGGAAAGACGGTATTGGCGATTGCGCACAGACTATCAACTATCGCGCAAATGGACCGTTTACTTGTGCTCGACAAAGGTAAAATCGTAGAGCAAGGAACGCACGCAGAACTGATTGCCTATGACGGAATTTACGCCAAACTATGGGCGCATCAGACGGGTGGCTTTATCGGTATAGAATAGGGCGAGGATATTGTATTTGACATTCTTTACCGATACGAGATAAAGCGCTTGTATCTTAAAGGTGGTTAAGTATAATACGCGTCCCTCCCTTGCGATACCGCACTTTCCTAAGAAAAGACGCACCATTGACAAGGGTAGTGTAAGTAAAATTTGTCATTTGACACCACAGGGGTGTAGTTCGAATTGGTAGAACAGCGGTCTCCAAAACCGATGGTTGGGGGTTCGAGTCCCTCCACCCCTGCCATTTTACTTAACAACAAATTTTTTATTGCGCCCTCTTTGAGCGCGTAAGACAACGACGCTGTAGTGCTAGGATCGTAACATGAGCGAAAAGACGGAAAATCAGTCCAATGCATTGGACATGTTTAAATGGGTAGTGATTTTTGCACTACTTGCCGGTTTGGTAACCGCGAACACGGTTTACGGTGAGATTTCGGTACTATACCGTGCCATCGCTGCTGTTGTAGTAGTTGTTATTGCTGGTTTTATCGCAGCTTCAACTGAGAAAGGCAGCACTTTCTTGAGCTTTGCTAAAGAATCGCGCACAGAAGTTCGCAAGGTAGTTTGGCCAACGCGTCAAGAAGCAAACCAGACTACGCTTATCGTGCTAGCGGCAACGTTGATCATGGCACTGATTTTATGGGGACTAGACGGCATCATCGTTCGTGTAGTTGGCTTTATTACTGGAATAGGAGCATAACGTATGTCTGAAGAAGAAGCAGTAAAGAAAAGATGGTACGTAGTTCAAGCCTATTCGCAATACGAGTCTCGCGTTAAGAAGACCCTGCTTGAATACATCAAAATGCACAACATGGAAGACTACTTCGGTCAGGTGCTAGTGCCGACTGAAGAAGTTGTTGAAATGCGTGCAGGTCAAAAGCGTAAATCTGAGCGCAAATTTTACCCAGGTTACGTATTGGTTGAAATGGCGATGACAGAAGAGTCATGGCACTTAGTAAAAAGCGTTCCTCGTGTACTTGGCTTTATCGGTGGTACGTCTGACCGTCCTATGCCAATTACACAGAAAGAAGCTGACGCTATCTTGAATCGACTTGAAGAGAACGTTGATAAGCCAAGACCAAAAACACTGTTCGAGCCAGGCGAAGTTATTCGCGTTATCGACGGCCCGTTTGCAGACTTCAACGGTGTGGTGGAAGAAGTGGATTACGAAAAAAGCCGCGTAAAAGTGTCGGTACTTATTTTCGGTCGCTCTACACCAGTAGACCTAGAGTTTGGTCAGGTAGAAAAAGGCTAAGCCTTTATAAGTATTTAAAAAAAGACGGTTTATCCGTCTTTTTTTATATGTGAAATTCAAAAAAATAATTTGTAACAATTACTTCAGTAACAATTTAGCTTTCCTTGTTAACTCACGCCATCGCTATCTGGTATAACCCGCTACCTGTCATAACTTTTTGACACATAAACATAAATACAGCAAATAAAGGATGTATGATGAAGCGAAGCGTGTTTATTGGTAGCGCAGTACTTGCGTTAAGTGCGTGTGGCGGCGGAGGTTCTGGCTCGAATAACACGCCTCCCGTTAATGTTGCTCCTAATGCCACCGGATTGTCTCTGACGTTATCTGAAGACAACAGTATCTCAATTGTGCTTAGCGGCACTGATTCTGATGGCAGCATAAGCCAATACGAAATTATGTCGCAAACCGAAAATGGCACCTTATCTGGCAGTGTGCCAAACCTCGAATACACACCACACGAGAACTATTTTGGAAGTGACGTCTTCACTTTTCGCGTTATAGATAACGATGGGGCCGTTTCTGAAATTGCAACCGTCTCACTCGATGTCTCACCTGTCAACGATGCACCCGTCGTGCAAACTACCGATATTGCCACGGTATTAGAGAACACTACCGCGACAAGTATTAACCTCGCCAGTTTAGTGACTGATGTTGATAGTGACGACGTAAGTATTGAATTGGTGGCACAAGCCGATAGTCCACTGTTCACTATTGAAGGTGAAGTCAGCGCGTTACGTTTTATAAACCCACCTGATTTTGAGGCGCCCGCTAGCGAAAGTGGAAACAATCTATATCGTGTAATTTTTAATGCAGTGGACGGTGAGGGTGCTGTAACTCAAGGAGTTGCAAATGTTGAGGTTACAGACGAGTCGCAAATATCAATTAGTATTCATTATCCAACTGATGGTGCGAATCTAGGTGGTAATGCAACATCAGTAACGGTATCAGGCACGGTAGTAGACGACGAAGACGGCGAAGTGTTAGCCACGGATGTATCGTCAATTAATACAAATGATATTGCCGCAGTAGTAGATTTAGCAGCAGGGACATGGACCTCCACGCTACCTGTCGCATCAACTGACGTTGAGTTAGTTGCCGAAGTGAGTGTTGACGATAGCGTGGTTGCCCAAACTGCAGTGTCAGTCACAAACAGTGCGTTACTTTATACACTCGAGTCGCCATTAGGCGGTGTTGTCGATGAAGCAAATAATCGAATTATTGCTGTAGATGCGTCTTTAAATGCCGTGGTTGCGATTGACCTTGCAACGGGTGAGGTAACTGAAATTTCTGGCCCTAGTGTAGGCTCAGGCGTGCCCTTTGTTGTGCCGCGCAGTGTGGCATACGACAGCGTTCGCGATGTTATCTTTGTGACCGATACAACGGTAGATGCTGTGATTAAAGTAAATATTGAAACTGGCGCTCGAGAAATATTCATTGAAGAGAGTTTGCTAAATCCATCAGACTATTTTACGCCTAATGATATTACCTATGACCACACAAGCGATGCGCTATACCTGACGGCTAATTACGATACTATTTTAGAAAAGGTCAACCCGCAAACCGGTGCACGTACTGTCGTAACAGGGGGGGGGACTGGCTCTGGCGATACCATTTCAAATATAGACGCTGTGGCAGTGGATAGTGTCAACAATATCGCTTATGTAACAGAGCGCTATGCAGAAAAGATTTTTCGTGTCGACCTAGCGACAGGAGAGCGGACACTTATTGCGTTTGGAAGCGCAGACAGTGGTGAGACGTTTAGTGATATTGTGAATATTGCAATTTCTAATTCAGGCAATACGCTTTTCTTCGTAGGGCGTACAAGTGACGCTGATTTAAAGCCAGCAGTTTACGCGTTTAACTTAGTGACAAATCACATATCTCTCATTAACAGTGTCGATAATGCGACAGCAAGCAATATAGGCTCTCTTCAAGATATCATTCTAGACGATGACGACCAAACATATTGGCTGCTAGATAGCCGAGCAGAAACTGTGTTTGAAGTGGATATGGCCACAGAAGTTACAACTAGTCTATCGCCTCAAGATGAGACAACTGTACTCACCGAACCAACAAGTGCGTTGTGGGATAGCGTAAGAGCGCGTTGGTTTATTGCAGATAGAACACAGATTTACGTTGCAGAAAAAGGGGAAGGGGCACCGCTGCTAGCGCCATTTTCAGTAAGTGAGTTTACGGATATCGAGGCTGTTGAATTCAACGAGAAAACCAATCGCCTGTTTGCAGTCGACAGACTTTCCAGAACACGCAAAGTAATTGTAGAAGTTGATACAACAACTGGCGTAAGCAGTGTTGTGATGGACTCTGAGGTTATAGGTTCTGATTTTTACACAAATCAGCTCGTATTCGACGATGAAAATAACACCTTGTATTGGACTGATTATCGTTACGATGAGGTAGCGGGCTTCAATCTGAGTACCGCTACGCCATTTACGGTAGCGAATAGTAGCATTGGCAGTGGAGCAAACTTATCTTTCGCGACGACTACCGTTGGTGACCTCGCTAATGGGCGTCTTTTTGTGTATGACAACGCTATGAAAGGTATTTTCAGCGTTGATATTTCAACCGGTGATAGAGTTGAAATTGCTTCAGTAACTAAAGGTAGTGGCGTTGAATTCGAAGATGTTTACAGTATGACCTACGATGACGCGAAGGAACGCCTTTTCATCGCTGATTCAAAACACGATTTACTTATTACAGTAGACGTTGCAACGGGCGATAGAGAAGTTCTATCCCAACCAAATGGCACCATACCCTTATACGGTGCAAGCGGTATGTCGTTTGACAGTGAGACAAATAATATATTTGTTGCAGACTTTAACAAAGAATCTGTGTATGTAATCGACGCTATTAGTGGTGAGCGGGCTATTTTGACGCGCTAAAATAAACACACATAGGGTGCTCGCTATTGAAGCACCCTATGTACTGTGCGACCTGTTTTATCTCGTTCGATGATAGAGTGCCTAACTGGAAAAGTAATTGATTACCCAGAGAGTGCCAATAACATCACAAATCGTGATATAGCACGATAAAAAGCGGTAAAAAAGAACCTGTAACCCATAATACGTCTAGTAAAAAAACACGAGTCTTACTGATCTTGGTCGAATCACTAAACGCAGAGAAAAAGCTAACGCTTATAGCGCGCTTAAGTAACCAATTAGCAATGCACACAACCGCAAGCCATATCACTATTTTCATGCAAGACTCTTTAATTTCTTAAAAACCTAAACTGAATGCCTTTGGTAACGAGCACGTTGAGAACACAACGCATCAAACTAGCTAATCTGCCAATTCGAGAAAACTGGCCGTTAGACCGTTTTTTATTCTAATTAGCCCTTGCATAGTAATTAGTCACCTTATATAATGCGCGCCCTTTTAAATGGAAACGGGAAGCCGATTGAGCAAATAAACTCTGTATTTGCGAGGCGTTAGACCCAAACAAGAGAGCATGTAAAATGGCTAAAAAAGTAAGCGGTATTATCAAGCTTCAGGTTGCAGCTGGCGCTGCTAACCCAAGTCCACCGGTTGGTCCTGCACTAGGTCAGCACGGTGTAAACATCATGGAATTCTGTAAGGCTTTCAATGCGAAAACTGATAGCCTTGAGAAAGGCGCTCCGGTACCAGTAGAAATTACTGTATACGAAGACCGTTCTTTCACATTCGAAACTAAGACTCCTCCTGCGTCTTACCTGCTTAAGAAAGCAGCGGGCATCAAGAGTGGTTCTGGCCGTCCTAACACTGAAAAAGTGGGTAAAGTTACTCGCGCTCAGTTGGAAGAGATTGCTAAAACAAAAGAGCCAGATCTTACTGCAGCTGACCTAGATGCAGCGGTACGCACTATCGCGGGTTCTGCTCGCTCAATGGGCTTGAACGTAGAGGACTAATCGAATGGCTAAATTAACTAAACGCGCTCGCCTAATCCGCGAAAAAGTAGACTCGGGCAAAGAGTACGAAATCAACGAAGCTGTTGCGCTTCTTAAAGAACTAGCGACTGCTAAGTTCGCAGAGAGCGTTGACGTAGCAGTTAACCTTGGTATCGATGCGAAGAAATCTGACCAAAACGTTCGTGGTGCAACTGTACTACCTAACGGTACTGGTAAAGACGTTCGCGTTGCAGTATTCACTCAAGGTGCAAACGCTGAGGCTGCTAAAGAAGCTGGTGCTGACATCGTTGGTATGGAAGACCTAGCTGAGCAAGTTAAGAAAGGTGAAATGGACTTTGACGTAGTAGTTGCTAGCCCAGACGCGATGCGCGTTGTTGGTCAACTAGGTCAAATCCTAGGTCCACGTGGCCTTATGCCTAACCCTAAAACTGGTACTGTAACGCCTGACGTTGCAACAGCAGTTAAGAACGCGAAAGCTGGTCAGGTACGCTACCGTAACGATAAGAACGGTATCATCCACGCTAGCATCGGTAAGATTGCGTTCGAAGCGAACCAAATTCAAGAAAACCTTGAAGCGCTACTTGAAGCATTGAAGAAAGCTAAGCCTTCTTCTGCTAAAGGTACATACATCAAGAAGATCAGCCTAAGCACTACAATGGGTGCTGGCGTATCTCTAGATAAGGCTTCTGTAGGTCTTTAATTCCTTTGAGCGAAAGCTCGATGGAATCTCTTAAAGGTTATGGGTTGGAGCTGTTCATTTAGCAGTGCTAATAAGCAGCTCCCGTCCTAGACCGCAGGTGCGGTGTGGTGAAAGAGGTAAGAGAACTTTCACAATCAACATACTGCTTAATACAACAACCTGCGCAGACGGTGGTTTGACTCAGACTCTCTGGGGTAACAAACACCGTAGAGCGGTATCAATCATGAGGATTGGTATCAATCTGTGAACCCTGACGGCGTAAGTAGGCGACTACATACTAAGTCAGATACAAAGAGGTGAACTCAGTGGCACTAGGTTTAGCAGCAAAAAAAGAGATCGTAGCAGAAATTTCTGATGTTGCGTCTCGCGCTCTATCCGTAGCCGTTGCTGAATACCGTGGGATGGAAGTTGGTGAACTGACTGAACTACGTGTTAAAGCTCGTGAGCAAGGCGTATACCTAAAGGTTGTACGTAACACTCTTGCAAAACGTGCTCTAGCAGACAGTCAATTTGCAGACTTAGACAGCGCCTTAACTGGTCCGCTTATCTATGGTTTCTCTATCGACGCACCAGGCGGTGCGGCACGTCTTTTCAAAGACTTCGGTAAGACTAACGATAAGCTTAAAGTTACTGCACTTTCAATTGGTAGCGGTCTTCTTGGTCCAGAGAAATTGGACGCAGTTGCAGCACTACCTACCCGCGACGAAGCGCTTGCGAAACTACTTGCAACCTTCAAAGCACCAGTTGGGAAATTCGTTCAAACAATCAACGAAGTTCCTGGCAAGTTTGTGCGCGTATTGGCGGCGGTCAAAGACACCAAGTAATTGGCGTTTTTGGCATATTGATTTTTTTAACATTTTATACCCAGGAGTTTAGAGAAAATGGCTCTAACTAAAGAAGATATCTTAAACGCAATCGCTGAAATGCCAGTAATGGAACTGGTTGAACTAATCGAAGCGGCTGAAGAGAAATTCAACGTATCTGCTGCAGCTGCTGTTGCTGTTGCTGGTCCAGCTGCTGGCGGTGACGCTGCTGCTGCAGAAGAAAAGACTGAATTCGACGTTGTTATGACTTCATTCGGTGGCAACAAAGTTGCAGTTATCAAAGCAGTTCGCGGCGCGACTGGCCTAGGTCTTAAAGAAGCTAAAGAAGTAGTTGAGTCTGCTCCTAAAGCTATCAAAGAAGGCGTAAGCAAAGATGAAGCTGAAGCACTTAAGAAAGAGCTTGAAGAAGCTGGTGCAGAAGTAGAAATCAAGTAATTTGACATAGTCAAATTATTGCCTGAGACGGCAAGGCTGGTGGTTTTTTGAACCACCAGCCTTTTTGCGCTGTATAGCGTGTAGAATCTAACCCTTGGCTACACGACAAAAGGCGCCATTCGGACATACCCATAAAAAGCATAAAAATCCAACAAGTTAACTAATAATTGGTTAAATTTTGTTGTATGCTGGTGTATCTGCCCGAAAAAGGGTTGTGGAAGTTTGTTGCTTAGTGCGCCATTTGAAACGCAGCTTTTAGCCCATAGCACGCGTTTTAAAGCATTTTGCAGCAGGTTGGGTCAAAAATCAGCAGGCTGAGGAACCCATGGTTTACTCTTATAGCGAAAAGAAACGTATCCGTAAGGATTTTGGCAAACGCCCACAGGTATTGGAAATTCCATACCTTCTTTCAATTCAGCTTGATTCTTTCAAAAAGTTTATTGAGATCGATGCAGATGCTCAATACGGTTTGGAAGCAGCATTTCGTTCCGTTTTTCCAATTAAAAGCTACTCAGGTAGTTCAGAGCTTCAGTATGTAAGCTATCGCCTGGGAGAGCCGGTTTTCGACGTTAAAGAATGTCAAATTCGTGGCGTCACATTCTCTGCTCCGTTAAGAGTAAAACTACGGTTAGTGTTGTTCGATAAAGACGCTGCGCCAGGTACAGTAAAAGATATTAAAGAACAAGAAGTGTACATGGGCGAGATCCCGTTGATGACAGAGAACGGTACGTTCGTTATCAATGGTACTGAGCGTGTTATCGTGTCACAGCTACACCGTTCACCTGGTGTATTCTTTGATCACGACAAAGGTAAAACCCACTCGTCAGGTAAAGTGCTATATAACGCACGTGTAATTCCTTACCGTGGTTCGTGGTTAGACTTTGAGTTTGACCCGAAAGATAACCTGTTCGTACGTATCGACCGTCGTCGTAAGTTGCCTGCAACTATTATCTTACGCGCGCTTGAAATGTCGTCTGAAGAAATCCTAGATACCTTCTTCGACAAAGTAGCGATCCGTATCGACAAAGACAAATTAATGATGGAAGTTGTGCCAGACCGCCTTCGTGGTGAAACTGCGCAATTCGACATCATTGACGGTGAAGGCAACGTAGTTGTTGAAACCGGTCGTCGTATTTCTGCGCGTCACACGCGTGCACTAGAGAAAGCCGGACTTACTGAGCTTGAAGTGCCAGCTGATTACCTAATCGGCCGTGTTTATGCTGCAACTTACGTCAATGAAGATACAGGCGAAGTTATTGTTACAGCGAACGACGAGTTAACGCTTGAAAACCTAGCGGCGCTAAGCCAAGCGGGAATCAAAGAGTTCGAAACGCTTTACATTAACGAGCTAGATCACGGTTCATACATTTCAGATACACTACGTATCGATTCTTCAACTAACCGCCTTGAAGCACTAGTTGAAATTTACCGTATGATGCGTCCTGGTGAGCCACCAACAAAAGATGCAGCTGAAACCTTGTTCGATAACTTGTTCTTCTCTGATGAGCGTTACGATCTATCTTCTGTTGGTCGTATGAAGTTCAACCGCCGTCTAGGCCGTGAAGAACTTATTGGTGCGGGCACGCTAGATAAAGACGACATTATTTCTGTTATGAAGCAGCTAATAATGATTCGTGACGGTAAAGACGAAGTAGATGATATCGATCACCTAGGCAACCGTCGTATCCGTTCTGTTGGTGAAATGGCAGAGAACCAATTCCGCGTTGGTCTTGTACGTGTTGAGCGTGCAGTTAAAGAGCGTCTAAGCTTAGGCGACCTAGACAACGTAATGCCACAAGATCTTATTAACGCTAAGCCTATCTCGGCAGCGGTTAAAGAGTTCTTCGGTTCATCACAGCTTTCTCAGTTCATGGACCAAAACAACCCGCTATCAGAAGTAACGCACAAGCGTCGTATTTCTGCATTAGGCCCGGGTGGTCTTACACGTGAACGTGCTGGCTTCGAAGTTCGAGACGTACACCCGACGCACTACGGTCGTCTATGTCCAATCGAAACGCCGGAAGGCCCGAACATCGGTCTTATTAACTCATTGGCAAGCTTTGCGCGCACCAATGACTTCGGTTTCCTAGAAACACCGTTCCGTCGCATTGTTGACGGCGTAGTTACAGACGAAATCGATTACTTATCTGCAATTGAAGAAGGTCAATTCGCAATCGCTCAGGCTAACATCGCGTTAACTGAAGCTGGCGAGTTGGTTGACGACCTAATTCCATGTCGTCACCGTGGTGAAACTACTTTGATGCCTAAAGAAGACATCAAGTACATGGACGTTTCACCTCAGCAAATCGTTTCAATTGCTGCAAGCATTATCCCATTCCTAGAGCACGATGATGCGAACCGTGCACTAATGGGTGCGAACATGCAACGTCAGGCAGTACCTACACTACGCGCTGATAAGCCGCTAGTTGGTACCGGTATGGAAAGAACTATCGCGGTTGACTCAGGTGTTACTGTAGTTGCTAAGCGCGGTGGTGTGGTTGATTACGTAGATGCCAGCCGTATCGTTATTAAAGTAGACGAAGATGAAATGCTTCCAGGTGAAGCGGGTATCGATATCTACAACCTGACTAAGTACACACGTTCTAACCAAAACACATGTATCAATCAGAAGCCTACTTGTAGTGTTGGCGACCCGATTGTTGCAGGCGACGTGCTAGCTGATGGTCCTTCAACAGACCTAGGTGACCTTGCACTTGGTCAGAACATGCGTATCGCGTTCATGCCGTGGAATGGTTACAACTTTGAGGATTCAATCCTTATTTCTGAGCGTGTAGCACAGGAAGACCGCTTTACGACTATCCACATTCAAGAGCTTAGCTGTATCGCTCGTGATACTAAGCTTGGGCCAGAAGAAATTTCTTCTGATATCCCTAACGTGGGTGAGTCTGCACTGAGCAAGCTTGATGAGTCAGGCGTTGTTTACATCGGTGCAGAAGTGAAAGGCGGTGACATCCTTGTAGGTAAAGTAACGCCTAAAGGTGAAACGCAGCTTACGCCAGAAGAGAAACTACTACGTGCAATCTTCGGTGAAAAAGCGTCTGACGTTAAAGACACGTCTCTACGTGTACCTAACTCTGTTCACGGTACAGTAATCGACGTTCAAGTATTTACCCGTGACGGTGTAGAGAAAGACAAGCGTGCGCTAGAAATTGAAGACATGCAGTTACGTCAGGTTAAGAAAGACCTTACTGACGAGTTCGAAATTCTTGCAGACGGTATTTTTGCTCGTGCACAAACTGCGCTAATCCGTGCTGGTGTTGACCAAGCTAAGCTTGACAGCCTACCGCGCGAGAAGTGGTTTGAAATTGCACTAAATAGCGAAGATGCGCAGCTAGAGCTAGACCAAATTGCCGATCAGCACGCTGAAATCAAATTAGACTTCGATAAGAAGTTTGAAGCGAAGCGTCGTAAGATCACACAAGGCGATGACCTAGCACCTGGCGTACTTAAGATCGTTAAGGTTTACCTTGCGGTTAAGCGTCACATCCAACCGGGTGACAAAATGGCCGGTCGTCACGGTAACAAAGGTGTTATCTCGACTATCCAGCCTGTAGAAGACATGCCATACGATGCTAACGGTACGCCGGTAGATATCGTACTTAACCCACTAGGTGTACCGTCTCGTATGAACATCGGTCAGATCCTAGAAACGCACTTGGGTATGGCTGCACACGGTCTTGGTGTGAAGATTGATCGCATGATTAAAGAGCAGCGTGAGCTGGCTGAACTACGTGACTTCTTGAAGAAGGTGTACGAGCTTGGTGAGAATCACCAAGAAGTTGACATCGATAGCTTCACAGATCACGAAGTTCGTCGTCTAGCTGAAAACCTTCGTAAGGGTGTTCCAGTAGCAACACCTGTATTCGACGGTGCACGTGAATCTGAAATCAAAGAAATGCTGAAGCTTGCTGATATTCCAGAAAGCGGTCAGATTTCATTGTTCGACGGTCGTACCGGTCGCGAGTTTGAGCGTCCAGTTACGGTTGGTTACATGTACATGCTGAAACTGAACCACTTAGTAGACGACAAAATGCACGCGCGTTCTACGGGTTCTTACAGCCTTGTTACACAGCAGCCTCTTGGTGGTAAAGCACAGTTCGGTGGTCAGCGCTTCGGTGAGATGGAAGTGTGGGCACTTGAAGCATACGGTGCTGCATATACCCTTCAGGAAATGCTTACTGTTAAGTCAGATGACGTTAACGGCCGTACCAAGATGTACAAGAACATCGTCGATGGCGACCACAGAATGGAGCCTGGCATGCCAGAGTCATTCAACGTACTACTTAAAGAAATTCGCTCGTTGGGTATCAACATCGAGCTTGAAGAAAAGTAATACGGCAATCGCCGCGTAATGTTATGAGATGGCCCGGTGCTTGCGCCGGGCTCTAGAGACTGACTCCGCTGGGAGAGTAATGTGAAAGACTTATTAAAGTTTCTAAAGCAACAAAACAAGACTGAAGAATTCGATAATATTCGAATCGGTCTGTCTTCACCTGACATGATCCGTTCATGGTCATTCGGTGAAGTTAAAAAGCCTGAAACAATCAACTACCGTACGTTCAAGCCTGAGCGCGACGGTCTGTTCTGTGCGCGTATCTTTGGTCCGGTTAAAGACTATGAGTGTCTTTGCGGTAAGTACAAGCGCCTTAAGCACCGTGGTGTTATCTGTGAGAAGTGTGGCGTTGAAGTTACACTGACTAAAGTACGTCGTGAGCGTATGGGTCACATCGAGCTAGCTAGCCCGGTTGCACACATTTGGTTCCTTAAATCACTTCCGTCTCGTATCGGCCTAATGCTAGATATGACACTTCGTGATATTGAACGTGTACTTTACTTTGAATCATACGTGGTAACAGAGCCAGGTATGACTACCCTTGAGCGCAGCCAACTTCTTAACGAAGAAGAGTACTTGGATGCACTTGAAGAGCACGGTGATGAGTTTGAAGCGAAGATGGGTGCTGAAGCAGTATTCGATCTTCTTACTGCACTTAACGTAGACGCAGACGTTGCGGCTATGCGTGAAGAGCTGCCTTCAATCAACTCTGAAACTAAGCGTAAGAAAATTACTAAGCGTCTTAAGTTGCTTGAGTCATTCCAACAATCTGGTAACAAGCCAGAGTGGATGATCATGACGGTACTTCCGGTACTTCCACCAGACCTACGTCCTCTAGTTCCACTAGATGGCGGCCGTTTTGCAACGTCTGATCTTAACGACCTATACCGTCGTGTAATTAACCGTAACAACCGTCTTAAGCGTCTTCTAGACCTAGCTGCTCCAGACATTATCGTACGCAACGAAAAGCGTATGCTTCAAGAGTCTGTTGATGCGCTTCTAGATAACGGACGTCGTGGTCGTGCGATTACCGGTTCTAACAAGCGTCCACTTAAGTCGCTTGCAGACATGATCAAAGGTAAGCAAGGTCGTTTCCGTCAAAACCTTCTTGGTAAGCGTGTTGACTACTCAGGCCGTTCTGTAATTACCGTTGGTCCTACACTACGTCTTCACCAGTGTGGTCTTCCTAAGAAGATGGCACTTGAGCTATTTAAGCCGTTTATCTACGGTAAGCTTGAAGGTCGTGGTCTTGCCACTACAATCAAAGCAGCTAAGAAGCTAGTAGAGCGCGAAGCACCAGAGGTTTGGGACGTACTAGACGACGTTATCCGCGAACACCCGGTACTACTTAACCGTGCACCTACACTTCACCGTTTGGGTATCCAAGCATTCGAACCAACACTAATCGAAGGTAAAGCGATTCAGCTTCACCCGCTAGTGTGTGCGGCGTACAACGCCGACTTCGATGGTGACCAAATGGCGGTACACGTTCCGTTGACAATCGAAGCACAGCTAGAAGCACGTGCACTTATGATGTCGACGAACAACATTCTGTCACCTGCTAACGGTGAGCCAATTATCGTACCTTCACAGGACGTTGTATTGGGTCTTTACTACCTAACGCGTGACAAAGTAAACGGCCTAGGCGAAGGCATGGTATTTACCAGCCCGAATGAAGCAGAAAAAGCATACCGTACAGGTAATGCTGAGCTTCACTCTCGCGTTAAAGTACGTATTACTGAATATGACATCGATGAAGATGGCAACAAAACTGAGAAAGTAACGCTAACTGACACTACTGTTGGTCGTGCGATTTTCTCATTGATCCTTCCAAAGGGTCTGCCGTTTGAAATCATCAACCAAGCGATGGGCAAGAAGCAAATTTCAAAACTATTGAACGCTTGTTACCGTACGCTAGGTCTGAAAGACACAGTAATTGCTGCTGACCAAATCATGTATACCGGTTTCCACTACGCGATGATCGCGGGTGCGTCTGTTGGTATCGACGATATGGTTATCCCTGCTGCTAAGAAAGACATCATCGATGCGGCAGAAGCAGAAGTTATCGAAATTCAGGAACAGTTCCAAAACGGTCTTGTTACCGCGGGTGAGCGTTACAACAAAGTTATAGATATCTGGTCAAATGCTAACGAAAAAGTAGCTAAGGCCATGATGGATAACCTTAAGACTGACATCGTAATTAACCGCGATGGCGAAGAAGAAGAGCAATCATCATTTAACTCTGTTTACATGATGGCCGACTCGGGTGCTCGTGGTAGTGCCGCTCAGATTCGTCAGCTAGCAGGTATGCGTGGTCTGATGGCTAAGCCAGATGGCTCAATCATCGAAACCCCAATTACGGCAAACTTCCGTGAAGGTCTGAACGTACTACAGTACTTCATCTCAACTCACGGTGCTCGTAAAGGTCTAGCGGATACCGCACTTAAGACAGCTAACTCGGGTTACCTAACGCGTCGTCTAGTAGACGTTGCACAAGACTTGGTAATCACTAACGACGACTGTGGCACATTCGAAGGTGTTCAAATGACACCACTAATCGAAGGTGGTGACGTTGTTGAGCCACTACGCGAGCGTGTACTAGGTCGTGTGGTAGCAGAAGATGTACTTAAGCCAGGTACTAACGAAGTATTAGTAGAGCGTAACGTTCTTCTAGACGAAGCGTTAGTAGACATGCTTGAAGCTAACTCAGTTGACCAAATCATGGTTCGCTCGGTAATCACTTGTGACAACGACTTCGGTGTTTGTGCTAAGTGTTACGGTCGTGACCTTGCACGTGGTCACATGGTGGGTAGCGGTGAATCGGTTGGTGTTATTGCAGCACAGTCAATCGGTGAGCCAGGTACACAGCTAACCATGCGTACGTTCCACATCGGTGGTGCGGCATCAAGAGCATCTGCTGAGAACAGCGTACAAGTTAAGACTGCGGGTAGCCTTAAGCTACACAATGCGAAATTCGTACGTAACTCTGACGGCAAAGTGGTTATCGTTTCTCGTTCAACAGAACTTACTGTTATCGACGAGCAAGGCCGTGAGAAAGAGCGCTATAAAGTACCTTACGGTGCTGTACTTAGCGTGGATGACGGTGCAACCATTGCAGCTGGCGACATTGTTGCTAACTGGGATCCGCATAGTCACCCAATCATCACTGAACGTGCAGCTAAGATTAGCTTCGCAGACATTGATGACTCTAACACTGAAATGCAGCAAGACGAGCTTACTGGTCTAACCCGTATCGTTGTTAAAGACCTTGCGAAAGTAAACTCTAAAGAGCCTAAGCTAATTCTTGAAAGCGACGAGTTCGGTCTTCAAGAAATTCGTCTTCCAAGCTTCACCACTATTGAAGCGAAAGAAGGCAAAGTGGCTAACGAAGGTGACGTGCTAGCACGTATTCCTCAGGAAAGCTCGAAGACTCGTGATATCACGGGTGGTCTACCGCGCGTTGCGGACCTATTTGAAGCTCGTAAGCCTAAAGAGCCTGCAATCCTTGCAGAAATCTCAGGTACTATCGGCTTCGGTAAAGAGACCAAAGGTAAGAAGCGTCTTGTAATTACACCTGCTGAGGGTGACGCGTACGAAGAGATGATTCCTAAGTGGCGTCAGCTTAACGTGTTCGAAGGTGAGAAAGTGGAAAAAGGCGAAGTTATCGCTGATGGTCCAGAGTCTCCGCACGATATCCTACGTCTACGTGGTATCTCAGCAGTAGCAAACTACATCGTGAACGAAGTTCAGGAAGTTTACCGTCTACAGGGTGTTAAGATTAACGATAAGCACATCGAAGTAGTTATCCGTCAGATGCTACGTAAGTGTATTATCACTAACCCAGGCGATACGCAGTTCCTTGAAGGCGAACAGGTTGAAGTATCGAACGTGAAAGTGGCTAACCGTGAAATTGAAAAACACGGCAAGATCCCAGCGCAGTATGAAACACAGCTGCTTGGTATCACTAAAGCGTCACTGTCTACTGAGTCATTTATCTCAGCGGCATCGTTCCAAGAAACAACACGTGTTCTTACTGAAGCTGCGGTTCAAGGTAAAGAAGATGACCTACGCGGTCTGAAAGAAAACGTAATCGTTGGTCGTCTAATTCCAGCGGGTACAGGTTTCGCTTACCACGAACGCCGCGCACAGCGTCGCAAAGAGCAAATCGAAGAAATGTCAGTTTCTGCTGCTGAAGCAGAACAGGCACTAACCGAAGCGCTTAACGCTGGTGCAGACGAAGATACTGCCGAATAAGGCATGATCATAGGAGTGCGTTAACGTACTCCTAACAAATTGGCAGGCAAGGCGTACAAAAAGCAGGAAAACTTCCTGTCTAACCTTTGTACACCTTGACAGTCAGGGCGATGATCATTAATATTCCGCGACCCGATTTTTGATAGCCTAAAAAAGGTACTAAAAACGGTCGCGGTTTTTTGTATTAGCGCTCAGTGAATATTGACGAGCACAATGTTCACATAAAAAGGGCGACGAATTTTAAAAGTCGCATAAATAGGACCCAATCATAGTGATTGGGTTTTCGTAGTTTTTAATCAGGAGCTAGTTAATGGCAACAGTTAACCAGTTAGTGCGCAAGCCGCGTAGAAAGCCCGTTGAAAAAAGCAACGTAGCTGCTCTACAAGCTTGTCCACAAAGACGTGGTGTATGTACTCGTGTATATACTACTACGCCTAAGAAACCAAACTCTGCACTACGTAAAGTATGTCGTGTACGTCTAACTAACGGTTTTGAAGTTTCTTCATACATCGGTGGTGAAGGTCACAACCTACAAGAGCACAGTGTAGTACTTATCCGTGGTGGTCGTGTTAAAGATCTACCAGGTGTTCGTTATCACACAGTTCGCGGTACTCTTGACTGCGCAGGTGTAAACGATCGTAAACAAGCCCGTTCTAAGTACGGCGCGAAGAAGCCTAAGTCTTAACGGTTCTCCGTTAGTAAGGCCAAACTGAAGTTTAAGAGTTTTGGGTTTTCCCTGAATTCATACGGAGAATAGAAAATGCCAAGAAGAAGAGTCGTAGGTCAACGTAAAATCCTACCAGAGCCAAAATTTGGTTCACAACTGCTTGCGAAATTCATGAATGTCGTAATGCTCGACGGCAAAAAGTCAGTCGCTGAAAAAATCGTTTACGGTGCGCTTGATATTGTTGCTGAAAAAACCGGCAAAGCACACCTAGATATCTTCGAGGAAGCGCTTGATAACATCCGCCCAACAGTAGAGGTTAAGTCTCGTCGTGTTGGTGGTTCAACTTATCAGGTTCCAGTTGAAGTACGTCCAGTTCGTCGTAACGCGCTAGGTATGCGTTGGATGGTTGAAGCTGCACGTAAACGTGGCGAAAAGTCTATGGCACAACGCCTAGCGGCTGAAATGCTAGACGCAGCAGATAACAAAGGTTCAGCGGTTAAGAAACGTGAAGACGTTCACCGTATGGCCGAAGCAAACAAAGCGTTTGCTCACTACCGTTGGTAATCAACGTTATTTAACTGAGAGAGATTTATGCCTCGTAAGACCTCGATTGAGCGTTATCGCAATATTGGTATTGTGGCTCACGTGGACGCGGGTAAAACCACGACCACAGAGCGTGTTCTGTTTTATACAGGACTGTCTCACAAAATCGGTGAAGTGCACGATGGTGCTGCTACCATGGACTGGATGGAGCAAGAGCAGGAGCGTGGTATTACTATCACGTCTGCTGCAACGACTTGTTTCTGGTCTGGTATGGAGCAACAGTTCGATCAACACAGGATCAACATCATCGACACCCCTGGACACGTAGACTTTACTATTGAAGTAGAGCGTTCATTACGTGTGCTAGACGGTGCGGTAGTGGTTTTCTGTGGGTCTTCTGGGGTAGAACCTCAATCAGAGACAGTCTGGCGACAGGCTGACAAATATCAAGTGCCACGCCTAGTGTTCGTTAATAAGATGGACCGGGCTGGCGCTGATTTTGAACGTGTTGTGGGTCAAATCCGCAAGCGTTTAGGCGCAAACTGTGTTCCGATTCAAATCAACATGGGCGCTGAAGAGAATTTCCATGGCGTCATCGACCTCGTGAAGATGAAAGCCATCAACTGGAATGAAGACGACATGGGTATGACATTTACCTATGAAGACATTCCGGCTGAATATTTAGATACCGCTGAGCAGTACCGCACCGAAATGATCGAAGCGGCTGCTGAGGCATCAGACGAGCTAATGGACAAGTACTTGGAAGGCGAAGAGCTGACCGAGGAAGAAATCCGTTTAGGCCTTCGTAAGCGTACACTGAACAACGAAATTGTTCTTGCCACTTGTGGCAGTGCCTTCAAAAACAAAGGTGTTCAGGCTGTACTAGACGCTGTTATTCAATATCTTCCTTCTCCTACTGAAGTTAAAGCCATTACAGGTGTGCTTGACGATAAAGATGAGACAGAAGCAGAGCGTCATTCAAGCGACGATGAGCCGTTCTCGGCACTTGCATTCAAAATAGCGACCGACCCGTTTGTGGGAACGCTTACGTTCTTCCGTTGTTATTCTGGTGTGGTTAACACCGGTGACACGGTTTATAACCCTGTTAAAGGCAAGCGTGAACGTTTTGGTCGTATCGTGCAAATGCACGCGAAAGACCGTGAAGAAATTAAAGAAGTACGCGCAGGTGACATCGCTGCGGCCATTGGCCTTAAAGATGTTACTACCGGTGATACGCTTTGTGATCCAAATCACGTTATCACATTGGAACGTATGGAATTCCCAGAGCCGGTAATTTCAATTGCGGTTGAGCCTAAGTCTCAAGCTGACCAAGAGAAGATGGGCATTGCCCTAAGTAAGCTTGCGGCAGAAGATCCGTCGTTTAAAGTGAAAACTGACGACGAGACTGGTCAAACGATTATCTCTGGTATGGGTGAACTTCACCTTGATATCATTGTCGACCGCATGAAGCGCGAATTCAAAGTTGAATGTAACGTAGGTAACCCTCAGGTTGCCTATCGCGAAACCCTTCGTAAAAACGTTGAAGTTGAAGGGAAGTTCGTTCGTCAGTCTGGCGGCCGTGGCCAATTTGGTCATGTATGGTTACGCATTGAGCCTCAAGAAGAAGGGGCTGGCTACGAATTTGTGAACGAAATCGTCGGTGGTGTGGTACCAAAAGAGTTCATTCCAGCGGTCGATAAAGGAATTCAGGAGCAGATGCGAAGTGGTGTTCTTGCAGGGTATCCGGTACTTGATGTTAAGGTTACGTTGTTTGATGGTTCATACCACGATGTTGACTCTTCTGAAATGGCGTTTAAGATCGCCGGCTCTATGGGTTTCAAAAAAGGCGCCGCAGAAGCAAATCCGGTGTTACTTGAACCCACAATGAAAGTTGAAGTGACTACTCCAGAGGATTGGATGGGTGACGTTGTTGGTGACCTTAACCGTCGTCGCGGCATGATCGAAGGTATGGAAGATGGCGTAGCAGGTGTTAAAATAATACGTGCAAAAGTGCCGCTTTCAGAAATGTTTGGGTACGCAACTGATTTGCGTTCACAAACACAAGGTCGTGCTTCATACTCTATGGAGTTCTTCAATTATTCTGAGGCGCCTAACAATGTGGCGCAGGCTATTATTGAATCTAGAATTTAATCTAAATGAAGGTTCGGTCCGGTCTATTTGTGGGTCGGACTTTTAACTTAGGAAACGAGAAAAATGGCAAAAGAAAAGTTTGAACGTACGAAACCCCACGTAAACGTGGGTACAATCGGCCACGTTGACCACGGTAAAACTACCCTAACTGCAGCAATCACTACAGTTCTTTCTAAGACTTACGGTGGTAACGCACAGGCTTTCGATCAAATCGATAACGCGCCTGAAGAAAAAGCACGTGGTATCACCATCTCTACTTCACACGTAGAATACGATACTCCTACTCGTCACTACGCACACGTAGACTGCCCAGGACACGCTGATTACGTTAAAAACATGATCACTGGTGCTGCTCAGATGGACGGTGGTATCCTAGTAGTAGCTGCGACTGATGGTCCTATGCCACAGACTCGTGAGCACATCCTACTTGGTCGTCAGGTTGGTATTCCTTACATCATCGTATTCATGAACAAGTGTGACATGGTTGATGATGAAGAGCTTCTAGAGCTAGTAGAAATGGAAGTTCGTGAACTTCTTAACGAATACGAATTCCCAGGTGATGACCTACCAGTTATCCAAGGTTCAGCTCTTAAAGCGCTTGAAGGCGACCCAGAGTGGGAAAAGAAAATCATCGAGCTTGGTGAAGCGCTTGATTCATACATCCCAGAGCCAGAGCGTGCAATCGACAAGCCGTTCATCCTTCCAATCGAAGACGTATTCTCAATCTCAGGCCGTGGTACTGTTGTAACTGGTCGTGTAGAGCAAGGTATCGTTAAAGTTGGTGAAGAAGTAGAAATCGTAGGTATCAAAGAAACTACTAAGACTACTTGTACTGGTGTTGAGATGTTCCGTAAGCTTCTTGACGAAGGCCGCGCGGGTGAGAACGTTGGTGTTCTTCTACGTGGTACTAAGCGTGACGAAGTTGAGCGTGGTCAAGTACTAGCTAAGCCTGGTTCAATCACTCCACACGTTAACTTCGAAGCAGAAGTATACGTACTGTCTAAAGATGAAGGTGGCCGTCATACTCCATTCTTCAAAGGCTACCGTCCACAGTTCTACTTCCGTACAACTGACGTAACTGGTGCTGTAGAGCTTCCAGAAGGCGTAGAAATGGTAATGCCTGGTGACAACCTTAAATTCAAAGTTGAGCTAATTGCTCCGATCGCGATGGAAGAAGGTCTTCGTTTCGCAATCCGTGAAGGTGGTCGTACAGTAGGTGCTGGTGTTGTATCTAAGATCCTAGACTAATCTAGACTTAGCAACATAAGCCCAAAAAAGCGCACTTAGGTGCGCTTTTTTTATGCCTTTTTGAAAGTGCGTGAGTGTATGTCCTCTGAAACACGCGGTGAACCCATCCCTGGGCGCTCTGCCACAGCATCCATGCTGTGGAAGGTTTCAGAGGACATACTCTCACTCCCTTCTTGAGGCCTAGCAAAAAGTTTGAGGGAGAGGAAGGAACACGCCGTTGGACCATCCGTGCTTTTGTATTAGCGGCTTCGCAGCTGCATCCATGCAGCTGAGAGTTCTAGATTGAATAAGCGCCACCCCTTTAGCATTTATTAAGCTTGGTGGGAGAGGGGAAACACGCGGTGCCCCCCGTCTTTGGTAGCAATAAGAAAGCCAGTGAAAAGTCACTGGCTTTGTATTGGGTAGAATTTTAGAGAATCACTCTCAACTTGATCTGTCAGATTCGAATAATAGGACTCAATCAAATCTGACAGTCGCATTTGTGCCAAAAGCTGCCGTGCATAAGTAGGTATCATAACGTCAGATTTGTACTTAAAGCGGACGTATAGAATTTACAACCTGGCATCAAGCCGATTCAGAAAGAAAGGTGCTCTGTAATACAGCCAAGAAAGATTACTCTGTGCACTAATCGTCCCCTAAAGCCTCATATTTTTTTCTTAGCTCATGAGTATCGTTCAGCAAGCTCAGCGCATCTTTTCCCAAAGATGTAAGTTTGTATTCAACTCTTGGAGGAACTTCGTTATACAGTGTTTTCGTGAGCATTTTGTATTTAACTAGTCGCAACAAACTCTCATTCATCACTTTGACAGATATATCTGCAATATTTTTTTGTAACTCACCTGGTCTGTGCACGTTACTAGCAATCAACTTAAGTAATGTATGACTCCACTTGCACGACATTACGTCTAGCAACATTATTTCAAAATTATTTTTGTCCATATTACAAGTAGTTAGAAAAAAGTGTTCAATACTTACCACAAGGTAACGGATTGTGGTTGCGAGTGTAATCCTTATAGTGCCAATACTTTCACAAGAGGTATTACAAAATGTTCAAACAATTCGATGAAACTAGCGCGCCAGAAGCTTCAAAACCATTCTTAGCTAATACTAAAAGTTCCTTTGGTATGATACCAAATCTAGAGAAGACAATGGCAGGGGAGCCGACATTATTATCAGTCTACTCATTTGCGTGGGACAAATTCAGTGAGACACCACTTAACCCAATTGAACAGCAAGTAGTGTATCAAACCGTTAATTTCGAGAATGAATGCAATTATTGCGTACCATGGCATACAGTCTTGTCAAAAAAAGTAAAAATGCCTGAGGAGGTAAATTCGGCTTTACGTGAAGGAATTAAATTACCTGACGAAAAACTTGAAGCCTTGTCCACTTTTGCTCGATTGCTCATTCACAACAGAGGCAAGATCACACAAGGGCAAATGGATGCATTTATGTCACATGGTTACCAAGAGAAACATGCTTTGTCAGTCATTCTTGGTATTGCAATAAAAACCATGAGTAATTTCACCAACTCAATTGCTCAGACTCCATTAGACAAAGAAGTGGAACCGTTCAGGTGGGAAAAACCCACATTGGGTATCTAATGCAGTCTTTGCTTTTTGAAGTGGCAGGCATAATAGGAGTAACTTTTATTGTGTCTGCTTATTTATTACTTAATATGCAGAGATTAACCTCAACTAGTCTGACTTACTTGTGGTTGAATACTGTGGGTGCATCGCTAGTAATTTTGTCGTTGCTAAACACTTTCAATCTGGCAGCATTTGTTCTCGAATTGTTTTGGCTAGTCATCAGTTTCGTTGGCCTAATACGAAGGAAAAAAACTGTGGCGTCCATCAAATAGATTAAATCTATTATTGAATATTTAGGTCCGCTTATTGTCTGAAGCGGTCTCGCGAGTTAGATATATCCAATGTCCGCTTCACGCTCATAGCTGCCTGTCAGGTAGAGTCTAAACCTATTCATCGAAACTGTCAGATCAGATATGTGCTACTACAATTTAGAGCAATTTATAACTGTTTTACTCTGTAGCCTTTTTCTTGTAACAGGGTAAGTACGTTGTCCTCTCCTACTAGATGTCCTGCGCCAACGAGAACAAATTCAAGGTCATCGTCACCAAACATGGCTTCGATAAGCGGTACCCAGTTTTGATTGCGATTTGTAAACAGCTCATCAAACGATGCCGGTGATTCTTGCTTGAAGGTTTCTATTACCAGTTCGTTTAACTGCGCTGTGTTTCCAACGCGCCAAGCGTTAATGGTGTCTTGCAGCGTTGAATTAAGCTCAGGTAGGGTCTCTAAGGTCTGAGCAATGAAGCGGTCTTCTTCGCCTTCTCCCATGTTGGCAAGCATTTGAATTTGAAATTCTACTGACTCTAAGTATTCACTTGGCTTTCCGTCGCGCTTCGCGAGTCGGGTAAAATAGGCATCTACTCCTTCTCCAGCCAGTTGATTGCGCTGAGCTTCCATAGCAACTAACATCGTCGCCACCATGCCCGGCTTAAAGCCCGCTATTTGATCAGCTGTTGCGCCAAACGCGCTTAGGTACTTGTCCAATGCTGCGTAGGTTTCTGCCGACAGCTCATCCTTAAGTGTTCGCCCATTACGGTATGCCACAGCGGCCATCATCTTTTGTTGTGCTACAAGGTCTGTCGGGTCTGGTAATTGTGCTTCAAACACCACAGTGTCAGCGTTTTCGTATGTTGCTGTAAATACGTCAGGTAAAGGGAATTCTGACGCAGGCAGTAAGTGTATTGTGCCACCGACATACACAATGTCCTCGCCCTTCGACACCTGCCATACAGACGTAGTTGCGCTATTAACGTCGTTGGCCATAAGTGATAACGATGTTAACGCAACACTCAAAGCGAGTACCATATTGCGCAAAGAAAAGCGTTTCATTGTTAATTTCCCTATTAGCGTGTGTAGACCTTTATGCAGGTATAAGGTTTGTAGTAGATTGAACAATCACATATTTGCAGGGATTCGGCAATCATGAAATACCTAATGCACGTAGCATTTCTTTCTGTCGTTATTTCACTCTCATCAGTTGCTAACGAGATTACAATGCCCCAAACAGCGCTTCCCCCTCCCAGTGATACCAGCAGTCAGTTTAAACATGCGATCACGCAATTTCCTGTACCAACGGTTGAAGAGGCAATTGCAGCGACACCGCAAACTGTCGAGCAATGGCGAGACTACATACAACAGCGAAACGCCGACCAGAAAAAAAAGATTAAGAAAATGCGCAAGCAGTTCAACGTACACGTTGAGTTACTCGATATTGCAGGTGTGAAAGTACGTAAAATCACGCCTGAATCCTTATCTGAAGAATTTAAAGATAAGGTTTACATTGACGTACATGGCGGTGCCTATGTACTTTTTGGCGGATTGCCGAGTATAGAAGAAGGCATTCTAATCGCTCACAGGCTCGGAATTGTGGTATTAAGTGTAGATTATCGCATGCCTCCTTCGTCACCGGCTCCCGCTGCATTACTCGATGTCGTTGCGGTGTATAAAGACGTGCTTACTTCATATAGTGCCGATAATATTTTTGTCGGTGGTACTTCAGCTGGTGGAGGTTTGATTTTAGCTGTAACTCAGCAACTCATTAAAGATGACATAGCATCACCACGTGCACTTTATGCTGGCACTCCATGGGCTGACCTAACGAAAACGGGCGATACATTATTTACTAATGAAGGTGTCGATCGCATTTTAGTGACCTATGACGGGCAGTTGGCCTCTGCTGCAAAACTTTATGCATCAGGTAAACCGCTTGATGACGCAAGCATATCGCCGCTTTATGGCAGCTTTGAAGGATTTCCTCCTACCCTTCTCCTCACTGGAACCCGGGATATGTTCTTAAGCGATACGGTAAGAGTTAATCGCAAAATTCGTGATGCAGGTGGTGATACCGTGCTGGAGGTCTTCGAGGGCATGTCACATGCTGACTATCTTATTGCTTATGAAACACCTGAATCCATAGCGGCCTATCGCGCCATCAAGCAGTTTTTTAGTCAGCACACAGCATTAAGCAACTAATACAATATTGCAAATGATAACGATTATCGTTAAGATTGATTGGCGTCGCGTTATCATTTGCGTTTTAGCAACGCAATAGACACGGCCAAAAACCCTTTCCTTGTTTCGTAAAGAAGGTTTTCTTGATGTTGAATCGTTGCTACCTGTTTGCAATGTTTGTTTTTGCTTCTGTGCCGAGTTTTTGCCTAAGTGCAAGTAGCTTGCCCGAGCAAGTTGATAGCCTAACCGAGCAGTGGCTCCGCATAGAAAGACAAACGCGCGAGTTAGAAAATGATTGGCGACAAACAGAGCCAACACTTAAGCAGCGCATTGCACTCTTACAAGCTGAAAAAGCGCAGCTTTCCGAGATACTGTCACAAAGTAAGCAAACTGGCACTGATGTAGAAAAGAAACGCGAGGCATTGCTTGCACAACAGAATACGCTAGAAGCTGAACAACACGCATTAGAACAAACACTCGCGCCTTTGTATTCTGTGTTAAATAGCATTTATCCTACTTTGCCAGAACTTATTCAACAGCGCTGGGACAGTGAAAGCGAAGTGCTGACAAGCGACGCCACTTCTTCACAACAACTTCAAGTCGCGTTGGCGCAGCTTTCTTCTCTTCAAACATTCAATTCGGCCATTACCGTTCATGAAAGCATCATGAAAACTCCTGATAACAAAATGGTAATGATGAAGCAGCTTTACTTGGGCAGCCAATATGCTTGGTTTTCAAATAGCGATGGTCAATATCAGGGGTGGGGAAGTAGTCTCTCTGGGCAATGGCAGTGGACATTCAGCGCCTCAAAAGACGGTCAACTAGATGATATTTTGACCGCCATTTCGATTTATGAAAAGCAGCATCAGCCCGATTATGTCACGCTTCCATTGGATTTAAATAGGGCCGAATTATGAGATGCCTCAACCTATTAGTCATGCTGTGTTTGGCAACCTATACATTATCAGGTCATGCAACAACTGCGCAGTCGCCTAATGGTGAAATGCTCAAAAAAATCGAGCAAGCCAAGGTTAGGTTGGCGCAGACAGAATCGAGTATTAGTAAGGCGCGTGTATCGTTGTCGAATACGCTTAACGCACTAGAGCAAGAGGTCATAGCGCTGAGAGAGGCAACGTCTGTAGCCCGTCGTAAGGCAGACGAAAAAACGCTGGGGCTTGTGCAATTGGAAGAGCGCCTTGCCCGATGGCAGGAGCAGCACGTATTTCAAGAAGATGTTCTCAATCGCTTTCTACGGCAGGTAAAAAGTGAGAAAGCGGAGCTGAAATCTATGACGCTTTCTGAAAAAGTACAGTCCGTTTTGCCGATAGCAAAAAACTATTATGATGCACAGTTTCCGCAGTTCCAAGCTAAGTCCTTGGTGCTATCAAATGGAGAGTTGGTCGATGCACAGTTGCTCACTTTAGGGCCTGTCACCTGGTATCTCACTCATGCGCCGCAAATGTCTGGCCTAGCGACATTTCAAAATTCACACTGGCATACTGACACACAGTTTAGTAGTGCACGCACACAACAGTTATTTGATTTGCTGAATGTTGATTCAGGGGAAGTTGTTTTTGACCCCACACTAGGGCGAGCCGCCACACAATCAGACAGCAGTGAAAGCTTGCACGAACACGTTATTAAAGGCGGGCTTTGGGTTATTCCCATTGTATTGTTCGGCATTCTTGCGCTGAGTATTGCACTATTTAAAGTCGTTCAATTATGGCGATTACCTACTGTTAAGCCCGTCACGTCAGCAAAAGCGCTGTCGTCGTTGCTACATCAATCTTCTATCAATCACTTTTCTGGAATGCAGCGCGAGCTTATCGATATCGCACAAGGCGCACGCACGCCTTTTGAGCGTGACGATGAACTCTTTGCTAAGTTACAGGCATTTAAGTACAAACTAGAGAAATACAATGGCGCCATTTCAATTACTGCGGCTGTCGCACCGTTACTTGGATTGTTAGGTACAGTGAGCGGCATGATAGAAACCTTTAGAATGATGACCGCATTTGGCTCGAGTGACCCCGAAATTATTTCAGGAGGAATCGCAAAAGCGCTAGTCACCACTGAGCTTGGATTAGTCGTTGCTATCCCCGCACTTATCCTCAATGCCATTTTATCTCGCAAAGCGAAAACGTATTACGATTCACTCGAGTCGTTCGCACTGGTGATTAGCAGCGACAGCGAAGAGGCGAGGGCTGCGTCTTGATATCACAACTCATTGAAACCCCGTTGTGCTGGGTGATGGTGGTTACGGCCTGGTTTACCTATCAATCTATTTTTATTTCGTTGGGAAAGCAGAGACGAGACAGTATGGATACCCAAGACAGCGCGTCGAATGAAATGATACCCAATGTTCTTGTTGGTGCACTGCCTTTGATGGGGCTACTCGGCACCATCTCGGGGTTACAGTTAAGCTTTACAGGCATGATGTCACAAGGCATAGACAGTCAGTTGGTAACAAAAGGCATTGCGGATGCGTTGTTTACCACTCAGCTAGGTTTAGTGTTAGCCATTCCCGGCTGGTTACTTATGGCCCTTGCAAACCGTAAGCGGTCGCCTTCTCTTTTGCAAAATAGACAAGGAGCCTAGCCCTTGAGTCTTCGCCTTCAACGCCGAATTGAATTGCAGAATACGCAAGGTATTGATATGTCACCGCTCCTTGATGTGGTGTTTATTTTGCTGATCTTCTTTATTGTCTCAACCGTGTTTGTAAAAGAGACCGGTGTGGAAGTAGACAAACCGCAGGCTATTTCGGCAAAACAGCTAGAGCAAAATACCATTATGCTTGCTATAACCCACGACAACCGTGTGGTGTACGACGGCGCTAATATCGGGCTTACCGGTGTGCGTACCGTGATTGAGCAGACTCTAAGTAGTGAACCGCGCCCTGTGGTAATTCAAGTTGATAAATCGGTGCGCTCAGAATTACTGGTAAACGTTATCGACGAAGCCAAACTGGCGGGTGCACAGTCGGTCAATATTGCCACGTTAAAGCAGTAAAATAAGGTTAGCTATCAATGGTCACTCGTACATCTTCGTTTTTATTGTCAGGGCTGGTACTTGCCTTTGCGCTAGGAACTATGTGGCTTGGTCAGTTACTGGCAGAAAGTAGTGATACTACAGTCATTGTGCGTAATGTGGATATGCTTGTTACAACGCCGCCGCCTCCACCTCCTGTTAGTCAATCATCGCAAACAGACCCTACCCTTGATATTCAAGTAAAGGGGGCGGGTGCGCAATTGATGGTGTCTGAAATAGTCGTATCGCCCACACTTGATATTGATATACCGACTATGCCGGAAATCGACACCACTTTTTTACAATGGTCACTTTCCGATATCGATACCAGTGCATTTGCCCTTAATGAACTTGATAGCACGCCTATCTTGTTAACGCCGATAAAAGTCCACTTTCCCAAAAGGCTTAAAAAGCAAGGTGTGAGTAAAGTACTGGTCAAGCTTGATGTGCTGATAGATGAGCAGGGTAATGTCGAGTTGGTGGATATTGTTGAAAATCCTCACCATGAATTAAACAAAGAAATTGTACGCTTTGTTAAAAATAGCCGGTTCACCTCTCCATCTAAAGAAGATGCCGCAGTGAAAGCGCGTTTTATATGGCCGGTGCTAATAGAAGCCTAATAGGAGTTTGTTGCCATAATGAAGTACGGTATAGGTATACGGGGTCAATTATTCAAGGTCATCATTTCGAACGTCGTGTTTTTCGCATCATCATGTTTTGGTTATGCAGCTTCAGCGATAGACGTAGAACTTGATGTCCCAAGTTGGCAATTCGTAGTTGGTCACCTTCCAGCAAGCCCCTCTACAATGTCGATTACCGCAGATGAGCGCACATTTGCGAAGCAAGTAATGCCATTAGTTGAGCAAAAGGCGTTTGATAAAGCGCTGCGTTTATTCGATAAGCAAGATATATCGGCAATGAGTGCAAAGTTGAGAGAGCTTTATGGGCAAATTTTATTGAGTAACAAACGCTATGACAAAGCACGTGATGTACTAAGCAGCGTAATTGAAGAAGAACCTGATTTAGGTTCTGCCCATCGTGCATTGAGTCTTGCCTACTTGATGCAAGATGTGTTACCTCAGGCCCGTCATCACCTTACGCGCTGTATTGAGCTGGGTATTAATGACCCACAGGTGTTTGGTCAACTTGCTTACACAAACCTACAAATGGGCAAAGCGATTACCGCCATAAGCGGCTATCAACAAGCGCTTTTGTTAGAACCAGACAACGAGCAGTGGTATCAGGGGCTACTCTACGCGCTTATTCAAAGTAACAGCTTGGCGCAAGCAGAAAGCTTGCTAACACAAATGCTGGCGCAGTCGCCACAAGACAAGCAACTTTGGCTTCAACGCTCGCAACTAGCGCTAAAACAGGGGAATACGACTAAAGCTATTGGTAGCTTAGAAACCGCCTTGTCGTTGGGGAATAACACAACAGCTAATCTAGTGACATTAGCCAAGCTTCATATTAAAGCTGGCAGTACAACAAGAGCTACCCATTTACTCGCCGAGCACAGTGATATTCTGCTTCAAGATACAACCGGTGAAGGAGCGAGTGCCTATGTGGATATTGCTACGCATCTGGTAGACACTCAGCAGTGGCAGCTTTTAGCCACATCACTTGAGCATCTAAGTCATAAAACGCAGAGATTAAGCACAGAACACAAATCGCAATTCGATGTGCTTCATGCGCAGTTAGCGATCTCGAAGGGGCAAAATAAACAAGCATTGACGCGATTACGCAGTGCACTGGATGCCGTTCCTGACAACGGCGAGGCGTTATTGTTGTTAGCCCAAATTTATCGCAAGCAACATCGGCTAGATCACGCAAAAATGCTGTACATACGCGCACAGGCGCTTGAGGAAACCAAGCAGCGCGCTATGTTAGCGCAAGCGCAAATGGCCATAGAGCAGCAAGACTACGTTGAGGCGCTTTCATTATTACGCGATGTATATAGTCACTATCCATCGCGAACTGACTTACTACACAATATTGCGGCTTTAGAAAAAATCATCAAACACGCCGCGTAGCCATACATTTTTAATCAACATGACTACCCGTTTACACCATTACTTAAAGGGCTTTTTCTATTAGGTTAAAGATGATAATAAATCTCATTTGCATTGATTGTTGTCATAAAATCTGTATCATCTAGCCCGATAAAACGCAGAAGTAAATAAGAGTCAAACAAGTCAGTGAAGAGTTTTTCGATAGGCACAGTGCGACAGTGGCACTGGATAAGCGGCGCAGTGTGCTTAGTGGGCATGTGCTTATTCGCGCTCACCGGGATCACGCTTAATCATGCAGCCGACATACCTGCAAACAGAGTTGTTAACGCGGTAGAGGCTGAAGCCTCACAAGAGGTCGTTGATGCTTTTCGTGCCCTTGCACCTGATGAGATAAGCATACCTCAACAATTGGTGGCTCATATGGCAAGTATGCACGATGTTGCTATTCCTCGTTCACTTCAGGGTGAATGGGATGGAGTTGAATTTTATGCTGCGTGGCCTGGCCCTGGTGCTGATAGTTGGGTAGCGCTTGATGTTGAACTTGGCATCATTACTTATGAGAACGTGGATAGAGGCTGGATTGCCTACTTTAATGATCTGCATAAAGGTCGCAACACCGCGACGGCATGGCGTTGGTTTATCGATGCATTCGCGCTAGCGTGCGTTGTGTTTAGTGTAACCGGCCTTTTGTTACTCATGCGCCATTCTGCTCACAGAGCTTCAACCTGGCCCATTACCGCGTTAGGCGTGCTCATCCCATTTGTTATTTTGCTGCTTTTTGTCCACTAGAGAAACAGTAAAGCACCGTTGTAAATGATGTTTTTCGCCACGTAACTTAATAACCATCGAGGCTTTAGCCTAGGGCGACAATTTCTAGAGTTAGGAGTGTATTAATGAAAGTTCTGCATAGTTTGGCCATGGTAGCTGGCGCCTTGGCGTTGACAGTGTCTTCTAATGCCGTGAACGCACAAGATGAAGCCACATTAAATGTTGGTTTGCCACAGCTCGATGTGGCCGAGTATCACAAACCTTATGTGGCAGTGTGGATTGAAGATGCAAAGCGCAAAGCAACGCACGTAGCGGTGTGGTATGACGTAGATAAACGCGAACACAAGGGTAAAGAGTGGTTGAAAGATTTACGCCAATGGTGGCGTCGTGGCGGAAGAAGCTTAGATTTGCCATATGATGGGCTTACCAGCGCAACTAAAGGACCAGGTGAGTACTCCATTGATGAACAGTTAAATGAGGCTATTGATGGCTTGACGGCAGGTGACTATACATTGCGTGTTGAGGTATCGCGCGAGGTTGGTGGTCGCGAAGTCGTATCTATACCTTTCTCACTTCCCCTGTCTAAAAATGCGCTACCTATTGAAG
Organism: Alteromonas sp. KC3; assembly: GCF_016756315.1. Lineage (NCBI taxonomy): Bacteria > Pseudomonadati > Pseudomonadota > Gammaproteobacteria > Alteromonadales > Alteromonadaceae > Alteromonas > Alteromonas sp. KC3. The sequence continues at coordinate 4,064,182 of NZ_AP024235.1, read as the reverse complement.
CGTCTGGCTCATCTGAAGTGGGTACTGTGGTACTTAGCGTAAAAAGCAACTAAGCGAAATACAAAATAAGGAAACAACATGAAAGCGACGTTTAACCGTGCCATAGTCCTCGCTACCGCAACCCTTGCGTTATCGTTCTCGGCCAGTGCTCACCGTGCATGGCTACTGCCAAGCTCCACAGTATTATCTTCAGAAGAAGTGTATGTAACCGTAGACGGTGCTATCTCTAATACGTTGTTTCACCCAGACCACGTTGCCATGAGCATGAATAACCTGACGATAATGTCCCCGCAAGGCAATAATGTAGAAGCGCTCAATATGGCGAAAGGCAAATACCGAACAACGTTTGATGTAAAACTAGACCAAGAAGGCACTTACAAACTCGCATCGGCAAGCGCAGGACTACGTGCATTTTGGCGAGACGAAGACGGCAACAGAAAAATGTGGCCAGGTCGAGGGCAGCCTTTTGACGCGACCAAATTTGACACTGAAGTGCCAAAAGAGGCAAGTGAGCTTCGCGTAATTCAAAGTGCCCGTCGTGTTGAAACGTTCGTCACGCTTGGTGCACCGTCAAATAAAGTATTTGCACCAACAAATGTGGGGTTAGAGCTTGTTCCTGTTACTCACCCCAACGATTTGTTCGCTCAAGAAGCCGCAACATTCACATTGTTAATTGATGGCGAGCCTGCCGCTGGCGCACAAATAGAAGTTGTTAGAGGTGGCATGCGTTATCGCAACGACCAACAACTTATCGCAGTTAAGTCGGACCGCAGCGGGAAATTCACTGTTACATGGCCAGAAGCCGGGATGTACTTCGTCGAAATTAGCTACGAAGATGACAAGGCTTCAGCGCCAGCTACAGTAAGAAGCGCAAGCTATTCGGCCACACTAGAAGTATTGCCGCTGTGACAATTAACGCGCTTTAGCAATCAAAATATAAGAAGCACCATGACAGAAACGCACCGCTACCTCTTGGCCTTCCTAGCGACCACGCTGTACGTACTGTGGGTAGCAGTGCTTTATCACAAGCATAAGAAAGTGAGTGACCGCACACTCGCACATTCCCTCACCAGCGACAGTACGCTGGTGGTGTATGCTAGCCAAACAGGCACAGCAGAGAAAATAGCAAGGATAAAAGCGGCGCAACTACAACTACCAGAACCCGCACCCGTGATATCTATGGCGTCGTTGTCGTTGCAATCGCTTCAGCGAGTATCGAAGGTGATTTTTGTCGTTAGCACCTACGGCGAAGGCGAGCCTCCTGATATGGGACGTAAATTCAATCGCGCTATTGCGCAGGCTGCTACCAAGGGCTCTACCACACTATCTCATCTTCATTTTGAGGTTGTGGGGGTCGGTGATCGTCAATATGCGCGATTTTGTCAGTTTGCAGATACGCTTTTTGATGGAATAAAGCAATTAGGCGGTAATGCTACACAGCCAGTGCAAAAGTTAGATGCAGGAAGTGGTGAACACCTTGCTTTACTCAATACATCGGGAGACGTTCACTATCAACAACCTTCGATAACGCTAACCCTAACCAAACGAAACCAATTAAACAGCGACTCACCGCAGTCGCAAAAGCTATGCGCGCTGTCGTTTGACCACAACAGTCACTTGTCTACTGTCCACTGGCAGGCGGGCGATGTGTTGGATGTTCTTATCGAGCAAAACAATGAAGATGCTGGGCTTAACCTGCCAGCACCAAACGTGTCTCAACATCAATCTTCTCATCAGATACCACAAATCATTCGCACCTATACCATTGCCTCTGTGCCGGAAGAAAAAAATATCAAGCTGGTCGTTAGACAGTTAGTGAAAGACGAAGGTGAGCTTGGTATTGGCTCGGGCTTTTTAACTGAGACTTTGCAGAACGAGCAGCCCATCAAGGGCTATATTAGACAGCATGCCAATGCTTTCATCACAGATACCCAATCTCCCTTGTTACTGATTGGGGCTGGAAGCGGTGTGGCAGGGATAAGGGCACAGCTTGCTAAGCGCGCTCTACTCAAAGATGCGGGCCCTGTGTGGATTTTATTTGGCGAGCGCCATCCTACGTTTGACGATGTGCTTGACAAAACATTGTCACCTTTTCATTTATCGTCATGCTTAATACGTAAACACACTATTTTTTCCCAGGCAACTCATGGCAGTGGATACGTTCAACAACTGCTACTTCAGCAAAGCAGTGATATACGCAGCTTCTTAGGACAGACTGGGCAAGTGTATGTATGTGGACGCTACGAGGGTATGGGCAAGGGTGTAGATGACGCACTTCGTTCAATTTTAGGTGACAGCGGGCATAAGACATTGGCTGAGCACAAGCGTTATCATCGCGACCTCTATTAACCGGGTTAGACTTTAGTCTAATGCCTGCCGACTAAGCTATTTACATGTTTAAATACGCGACCGAAGTAACCTGCGTCGATGCCAAGTACATAGCATGAGTCGCTATCACTACCACCTACTGTGGTTTCTCTTTTTTGAATCAATCTGATTCCCATGTAAGTTACTGAGGTATTTGCAGTTTGCAGGTAAGACCTTTAGGCACTATAAAGTGGTGTAGTGTTTAGAAAAACAACAAATAGGACGACAGTATGCAGTCTATTGCCATTGTAATACTGGGCATTATTGGAATGATGTTCGGTTGGTTTGTGTATTCGAAATTTATCGCAAATCGCATTTTCAAATTGGATGATAGCTTTGTAACGCCAGCGCACACCGAGCGCGATGGCGTTGATTATGTACCTACCAACAAGGTGGTATTGTGGGGACACCATTTTACCTCTGTAGCCGGAGCTGCACCTATTGTGGGTCCCGCTATTGCAGTGTATTGGGGGTGGGTGCCCGCAGTCTTATGGGTAGTGTTTGGCACCATATTATTTGCTGGCGTGCATGACATGGGGGCGCTCTGGGCCAGCGCCCGTCATAAAGGAAAGTCAATGGGCGCACTATCTGAGAGTGTCATTGGCAAACGTTCTCGCGCCCTATTTATGATTGTTGTATTTCTTGTACTGCTAATGGTAAACGCGGTGTTTGGTGTGGTTATTGCCAATTCTTTTGTGTCTCAACCTAACGCGGTATTCCCAGCATGGACCGCCATTCTTGTGGCGTTGGTAATTGGCCAGTTATTGAAGCGCAACTTCAGTTTAATTCCTTTGTGTATCGTAGGAATTGTGGTGCTTTACGCATCGGTATACGCAGGCAGCTATATTCCATTAAGCCTGCCAGAAACCCTATTTGGTTTAGGCGATAAGGCAAACTGGATCATCATTTTGTTTGTCTATGCCGCTATTGCGTCATTGCTGCCAGTATGGATGCTTCTACAACCACGTGACTTTATTAACGGCATGCAACTGTTAGTTGGGCTCTTCTTGCTATATGGGGCGGTTTTCTTCTCGTTACCTGATATCACTGCGCCGGCATTTAACATGCAAACAGCGGTGGATACACCCAGTATCATACCGTTGCTCTTTGTAACTATAGCATGTGGTGCAGTATCAGGCTTCCACGGCATTGTTTCTTCGGGGACAAGTTCTAAGCAGTTAGATAAAGAAACCGATGCACGTTTTGTTGGCTATTTAGGCGCTATTGGTGAAGGTTCTTTGGCACTTATTACCATAGTCGCAGTGAGCGGCGTAGCCTTTGCTGCGTCACCTGAAGAATGGCATGAAGTCTACAGCCATTTAGGTGCTGGTAGTGTAGGGGCGTTTATTACCGGTGGTGCCAATTTAATTCAACAAGGGTGGGGCTTACCGGTTGATTTTTCCTCAACCATACTGGCTGTAATGGTCGTGCTTTTTGCTGGTACGACGATGGATTCTGGCGTGCGTCTTCAGCGTTACATCATTCAGGAGTGGGGTGATATCTACTCAATAAGCGCGTTGAAAAATGGCGTCGTTGCCACGTTAGTTGCAGTGGGATGTTGTTTGCTGCTTGCGTTTGGCGCTGGTGGTTCATCTGGTAGCGGCGGCATGATCATCTGGCCATTGTTTGGTTCGACTAATCAAATACTGGCAAGTCTAACCTTACTTGTTATCTCGGTTATGCTGATCAAGCTTGGACGCCCTGCGCGTTACACCCTTATTCCAATGGTGTTTGTGTTAGTCATGGCGTTCTTCGCTGGGCTTATAAAGTTAAAAGAGTATTACCTTGCTGAAAACTATCTATTGGTCTTTTTAGATGCAGTGGTACTAATTGTGTCTGTATTGGTCATGCTAGAAGCGTTTTCAGTTGTATCAAAGCTCAAGAAAGAGAAAGACGCGTAAACCGCTTTACTGTTTTCATGGTTGGCCTCGTTATTTGAACATCATTTCGAGAAAGTCAACATTCGGCCAGCGCATCTGCGCTGGCTTTTTTTATATGAAGGTTATGTCGTTCAGTCAGTAGAAGAGACTTCACGCTAGCAATTTAAGTATGCGGGTTTTTCGCATGGAGTATAATCTGGTAGTATCAAATCAACACTGGCAAGTGAATAAGCAATGTCACTTAATTTAGCCGCTACGAGGTAATATGTCGGAGATTTTTTTGTTAGGTCAAAACTTCTTGGCGCTTTTCATTGAGTCGGCGCCCTGGCTGCTTTTGGGGTTGCTTGTGGCTGGCGTTATGCACGAACTTGTTCCAGTGTCATTCCTTGAAAAGCATATGGGCAATGAGTCATTTTCCTCCATTAGTAAAGCGGCGATTATAGGGGCTCCTCTCCCGCTTTGCTCTTGTGGTGTTATTCCCGCAGCGCTTGGATTGCGCCGAAGTGGCGCATCAAAGCCATCAACCATCTCTTTTTTAGTATCAACACCAGAAACCGGTGTTGATAGCGTGTCGGTGTCATATGCGCTTCTCGGCCCGCTTTACGCCATAATAAGACCAATAACGGCAGTCTTAAGTGCAATTTATGCTGGTGTCATGGTCAGACTCTTTGACAGCGAAGTAAAAGGCGTATCAACAAGCCACTCAACTGAGAGTAGCTGCTGCGCCAGTCACACAAAAGCGCCAGAGCCGACGACAAGTTGCTGTGCAAGTGACAAGGGGCACCAACATCAGGTGTCCCCCACGCCGAGCGTTTCAACAAAACTAAGTCGAGTGGTGAGTTTCGCAAGTGGCAAGTTATTAGAAGATATTGTTGTATGGTTACTAATAGGTTTAGGGTTAGCGGCGGCAATTAAAACTTGGGTGCCCACCGATTTCTTAACGCAGTGGGGAGACGGTCTACTCGCGATGGTGGTCATGGCCGTTATAGGTATTCCAATGTACATTTGTGCCACTGCATCAACCCCGTTAGCGGTAGGCTTTTTGGCCGCAGGGTTATCACCTGGTGCCGTATTGGTATTCTTAATGGCAGGACCTGCTACTAACGTATCGACGATGGGCATGATCAAACAAGAAATGGGCAGCCGCACATTGATGTTGTATCTCTTTAGTGTGATGTCTGCCAGTATCGGGTTTGGCTATGGCTTGAACTATATGGTGAATGCGTTTTCGCTTTTCCACCTCATCAATACACAGAGTCACTTACACGAGCATGGTGGGAATGTGCAAGCCCTGTATGCTGTGTGTGCCATTGTGCTAGCTGCACTTATGTTACGACTGGGCTGGAAAAAGTGGCGTCAAGCACGAGAGCATAAACATGCGCAATCAGCGTGTTGCGGGTAATGTGCTGCAAGTTCTTGTACCACTTTATTGCTCAGTGCCCTTGTATATTATGTGCTGTCACTCATAATAGTTCTTTGCATTTTTTAACAAAACACGCTTTTTAGTGGGTTCGGAAACCATTCATGTTTTTACTTGTTGTGTACGTTTTTATTGCATTGGGCTTTTCATTTCTTTGCTCAATTGCTGAAGCGGTTATTCTTAGTGTTTCATCGGCTTACATCTCGGTGTTAGAAAAAGAAGGGAAGCCAAGTGGTTCGCTGTTACGCGCACAAACTGACAACATCAATACCCCACTTTCAGCCATTTTAACGTTAAACACCATTGCCCACACCATGGGGGCAGCGGGCGCTGGTGCACAAGCGGCGGCGGTGTTCGGTGAAGCCTATTTAGGGGTTATTTCAGCCGTACTTACCTTACTGATTTTAGTATTTTCTGAGATCATCCCGAAAACGCTGGGGGCGACATACTGGCGTTCGCTAGCGCCTGCAACGGCTTACTTCTTAAAGTATCTGTCGATGGTACTTAAACCATTTGTGAAAATGTCAGAGCTTTTAACCCGAAGCTTTAAAGAAGATAGTCCACTTCGTGGCCTAAGCCGAAGCGAACTACACGCAATGGCAGAGTTGTCGGGTCAAGAAGGCCAATTGGCCAATCACGAAGCAGCATTTTTACAGAGTTTACTAAGTTTGCATGAGCTGAAAGTAAAAGACGCAATTACCCACAGAACAGCGCTTTTTTCAGTGTCAGAATCAACAACGGTGGAAGCCTTTTTCCACAAGCACGCTAATATTGAGTTTTCACGTATTCCTGTTTATGAAGATAACGACTCAGAAAACATAACGGGTTTTGTCATGCGATCCGATTTACTGGTCGCCCAGGCGCGAGGCAATACTGACAAGCCGCTATCTGAATATGCGAAAGACATGGTAACGGTACTTAATACCATGCCGCTAAGTGTGACTTTCGATCATTTCATCAACAAGCATGTTCATATGTTATTGGTGGTGGATGAGTATGGTGGTTTAGAAGGGGTTTTAACCTTAGAAGATTTGCTAGAAAGGTTACTGGGTGTAGACATTGTAGATGAGAAAGACACCACAGTGAGTATGCGACGTTTAGCGAAAATGATGACTAAACGCAAAGAGCAAATGATGATTAAAAACGTACCCGATGCATCTTTTGAACAACAGAGTAAAAAGCGTTAAATTAACACTATAATTTCACGATGGGTAAGTGACTACCCTGTCGGTATTTATTAAGGACAATACGCCATGAAAGAAAATACACCTCACTCGTTACACAAACACAACACGCCTCGTCGTCGGTTGTTTGCCCCTTCACTGCTATTCACAAGCCTGCTGCTTTCGGGTTTAGCTAGCGCACAAGAATTAAGCGTGCCGTGCGATGAGTTAGAAGAAAAAGTTAAAGCGAACACATCAGATGATGAAGTGAAGCGTATAACGGCATTTCAGCCTGCAAAAACGCTTAAGCGCATAAACCCTGAATACCCAGTAGAGGCAGCAAGGCGTGGCCAAGAAGGGTGGGTTAAAATGAGCTATGTGATTGACGAAGATGGGCATGTACAAGACCCTGTCGTAGATGACTTTAGTGGTAACCGAGCCTTTAAGCGCAAAGCGCTAAACGCTATTAAACGTTGGACTTTTGAGCCTGCGATGAAAAATGGCAAACCAACTCAGCAATGCCATCAAGCGGTACAATTTGATTTTTTGATGGGTGGAAAACCCGGTGCAACGCGCGATTTTATTAGAGCGTATAAAGACGTTGATGCTATATACCAGCAAGGAAAATACGCAGAAGCTAACGCAGCACTTAAAGACTTGCACAATCAAGATAATCTAAATCGCTATGAGAATGCATGGTTATGGAATATGGATGCGCTTATAGCCAGTGGTTTAGAAGATTGGCAGCGAGAGCTAAATAGTTTCGCGCGTATGCTGCCTAGCAATAGAAGCGTCGACGGCAAACACAGTGTGTTTAGTGACAATCATATTGCTTTTGTGCATCAACGAATGGTGATATTAGCCAGCAAGTTAGGGCTGTATGCTGATGCGCAAACATACTACGAGCGCCTTCAAGAGATGGACAATCAACAAGAGCGTTTAAGTGAAATTACGCCGCTTATTGCTAAAGTGCGCGAACATATCGATTCAGACAGCGCTATTCAAGTTGAAGTAACCATCGACGAACGTGGAAATTGGTTTCACACCCTTGTCAGAAATCAATTCGCGTTTGACGGTATTGAAGGTGAGTTAGACACAGTTGAAGTACGATGTGAATCGCACCGCGAAAAATTCACCGTAGCAGAAAATCACATTTGGAACATTCCGAAAAGTTGGGGGCAGTGTAGGGTACTTGTTGAAGGGCAAGAGAACGCTGCCTTTAACCTTATTGAAGTCGCGCAGTCGACGTCTTCCTAGAATTTTAATGTTAAGGCAACCTGAAGCAAATTTTCGGTGTAAGTGGTTTGACTTTGAAAGAATGCCAGGTTGTCTTGCTTACCTTTGTTGGTTTGCCATTCCCCAGTAACAGCCATGTGTTCGCTCAGGTCGTAGCGGGCACTTAGTGTCAATGCGTAACCACTGCTGTCGTTCGGGTCGTACATTGTGTCGTCGCGATCAATCACTTGATACCAGTCTGCGCGTCCGGCGAAGGTAAATTGTTCAAAGGCATAAGCGACAGCGGCATAAGCACTAACAAAATCGTTGTTAACAATATTGCTCCCCATCAGTGTGTTGCCATACAAAAATTGTGAGAACAGCGTTAGGTCTCGATTGGCCATATAACGAAGCGTGAGTGAGTGAAAGCGGGTGTGCCACGCATAAATTCTATCTGGATCTAATTGCGTTGGATCAGCATTATTATCGTAGTAGTAGTATTTCAGCTCGGCATTGCGCTTATGCGCAATATGCGCCCCTACATAGTACCCAAAGCGAGTATCAATCTCGCGAAAAGGATCTGTCCAAGCGGGGGCATTAAGTCCACTGTCATTGACCACCCAAGGGATTGGGGCAAAGTTAACACGGTCATTTAGCAACGATTGTCGATCATGCAATGCGAATCCGCGCCATGACAGTAAAGTACCCGTAGTATCATTGCCCTTAAAAATACTGCCAAGTACTTTCCACGACCAGTTACTGCGCACCTGTCTGCCATTTTGTCGAAGACTTACTTCAATGCCGCCAGTGCGAAGCTCTTCGCCAATCCAGCTATTAATCGCAGAATTAGTCAAAAAATGAGGTGAAAGCCATCCACTATCCGTGTTCTCAGCGGATAATGACGGATAGAACATACCTATTTTCACTTCTGGTTTAATACTGGATGCACTTAAAGGGCGATACTTTGCATACAATTGTGAAATGCCTGCACGTCGCTCACCATCGCTATAAGCGTTCAGAACACCGGCAATAAACCAGTCATTCGTCAATTGATGTTCAGTTGAAAGCATTGCTTGAGACAGGTGTATGCCGTCACCGTCAAATCGCTGGTGGCTTACACCATGCTGCTGAAAGCTTGCGGTATTGTCTTGCGCGCTTAAGGTAGTGCGCAGCAGCACGTCTGTTTTGGCAAACCCTGTTACCGAATACGCTGTAAACACAATTCCCGCAACCAGCTTAATCACGTTAAATCTCGCCTTAAAACGCATTAATAGTCGCCAAAACCTGAGTCGAATCCGTCGTCAACGGGAATAGATTGGTTCAGTTGCCATGTCACTGTGCTTGTTTCGGTTATTGAAAGACGTTGAGCCGGAAGTGCCTTTTCGCCATCAATTAACGGATGCCAAAAACGCACACGGTATTCACCTTTAGGAAGTTGTACCGATACCATCCCCGACGCATCTGTTTTACCGAAAAACGGGGAATCTGAAACCACAATATAGCCCAACATCCAATCGTGGATGTTACAGCCAATATCGACAACACCCGCGGAGTCAAACCTAAGCGGCTCGGCATTAAACTCTTTGTACAGTTTTAGTTCGAACTGCTTGGCAGGGGAAAACGAGTAAACGTGATGAAATAGGTTATCCGCATTGGGAAAAGATATATCGGTACCCGCTTTTACCACTAGCACGTGGGGCACAAACTGCTTGTTAATTTGATTCATAACAGCCGGTGGCTGTTTAGGAATATATTTCGCGTCTACTTGAAACTGAGGTTCAAAAATGAACACGCCATCATTAACGTCTAACGATGCACTGTCAGTGAGTTTGATTGTTAACGCTGCACTGTCGTTGGCTATTGTAGTCTTACTAAAACAAGCAAGTACGCTAAAAATAATTATTATTAAACGCTTATTCATTTCATCGCCATATTAGAATAGTGAATTAGGTGCATGTACAGACACACCCTAAGACTAACCTACATTCTATAAAAAGACCTTAACTGGCGACGAATAATTTCATGTAATGCGAACAGTCGCTTATTTCACTGCCTTGGCTACACCACAGAAAACTTTCGGATAAGGTTATGGTAAACGTGATGAAGGTTATCTAGTTGCTCGCGATTCGCATTGCTGTCGTTGATGAGCGACTGAATACTTTGGTCAAGTTGAAATAGCGTTTCCCGCATTTGCTGGTCGCTGACCATACTTTGCATCCAAGTGATTGCTGCAATGCGCTCACCTTTCGTAACAGGAGTGACTTTGTGTAGGCTAGAAGAGGGATATAAAATGGCGCTGCCTGCCTCGCAACGAATACGCTGTTCGCCAAATCCGGTTTGGATAACAAGTTCACCGCCTTCGTATTCATAAAGGTGCGACAAAAACACTGTCATTGACATATCACTGCGCAAAACATCGGCTGAGTTAGGTAGGCGCATAATGGCTGCATCGACATGGTAGCCATAGGTTTGCGTTTCGCTGTAGCGATTAAAGCAAGGTGGAAAAATGCGTTGAGGCAGCGCGCCAGCAACCACTTTTGGGTGGTTGCCGAGCTTGCCCAAAAGCACATTAGCAAGTTGCATAACGCGCGGGTGTTGGGCGTCTGCCTGACCGTTATTTTTGACACTTGCCGCCATACCCATCGCCGTTTCTTTACCGTCGTTAAATGGCACTTCAGCTAAGTTTGCACGAAACTGTGCGACCTCATCAACTGACAATAGGTTTTCAATAACAATCATTTTTCAACGCTTCTTGTTGCTGTGTTAATTAAAACTCGTAGCTCAATGTACCAGTGATATTTCTACCATCACCGATATACATGAACGAGCCCGAGCGATACGCTGCAGTCCAATACTCTTTATCAAATAGGTTGCCAACGTTTACGCGGAAAGTCAGCGATTCAGAGTAATAGTAATTTGCAAACAGGTTCACTACTTCATAGTCAGGAACCACAATTGAGTACTCGCCTGTCTCAGCATTAAAGCCTGCCGCCGTATCAGGTTGACCGCCAAACATTTCTGACTGATAGCTGTAGTCACCACCAAACGCGAATTTCTCGCTTGGCTGGTAGCGCATTTGAATGTAGAAGCTTTCGTCGGCAAAGTTACTCAGTGCTAGACCAATGTTGTCTTCGTTGTAAGACTTCAGGATTTCAGAGTCCATAAATGCAGCTGATGCTTGAATGCTAAGCTTATCAGTAATATCGCCACTTAATCCAAATTCAATACCTTCAACGCGGTTTTCACCGGTATTAAGCGTCCCAAGTGTTGAGTACGAATCGCCCACACTTTCATGTACATCACTTTTAGTAATTCTAAATAGCGCAGCATTGGCGACTAACTTTTCATCGAATAAAGACCACTTGGTACCTAGTTCAAGGTTTTCTACCTGCTCTGGGTCGGCTTGTGCTGCTTGCTCAGGCGTTCCACAAAGACCGCCGTAGCCACAGTTTGCACCAAGATCTGATTCACCACCGTTGATATTGGTTGCTGTGCTGTATGAGGCATAAAGGTTACCGTGTTCAGTAAGTTCGTATACCAAACCGATATGACCGTTGTACAGATCATCTTCAAATGCATAAAGCTGATCGCCGCCACGACCTGATGTTGCATTGGTATAGTCGTAGCTGTCTGCGCGAAGACCGAAGAATACGTCAAACTTATCGGTAAGCTCAAACATATCCATTACGTAAAAGGAGTAGGTTTCAATATCGTAAAGCGCATCGGCATCGCCACGGGTATAACTTCTTCCCATTAGACCGCCAATGTTGTCAACGGCATCGCCATTGCCATCAAGAATACAGTAGCTTTCAGAAACACCGCGACGCCCGCCTACAAGGCAATTTGTGGGGTTGTTATTTTGTACACTGAAAACGCCGTTATCTACCGACTCGTCGGTGTACTCAAAGCCAAATACCAAGCGGTGGTCAACACCTAAGAACGGCGTATCCCAGAATAAATTGAATTGGGTGGTCACATAGTCTACATCCTGCCAGCCTTGGTGGGTGCTAAGAGATAACGTGTAAGCACCAGGCGCATCAGGATCGGTTGCGTCACGATTAGTACCACGCATTCCCGTTGTAATATATTCGTTTTCCGTTTTGCCAAAGCGCGTCGCATTGTAAAAACGCAAATTATCACTGATATCGTATTCGGTGCGCAGCGTAAACGTAGTGACTTCTGAATTCAGGAAGTCTTCGTCTTGTGCATATACCGGAATATCTTCAAGTGGATGGCCTGCATCACGGTCGTAGTAGCTGCCTAAATCTGGCTTGTCTTCAGCGTTTAGGTAGTAAATGTCGCCCGTAAATGACAAACGATCTGTAGGTTGATTTACATATGAAAGCTGAATACCGTCGCGGTCACGCTCAATGCCCTCGCGGCCCGGTTTGTCTTCTGAAGAGGTCAGCGCATTTAGGCGTACTGCACTGGTTTCTGTGAGGGTTTTATTCAAGTCAACGGTTAGGCGTGTGTGCTCGTCTGTACCGACTGCGGCATCGACACGCCCAAAGTTGTACGCTGTTGAAGCTTTCTTTGTTATTGAGTTTACCGCGCCACCTGATGAACCGCGCCCTGCAAAGGTTGAACTTGGGCCTTTAGTAATTTCAACGCGCTCTGTTGCAAAGCTCTCTCGAGTAGTCATACCTGGGTCGCGAAGTCCATCTACAAACACGTCACTACGCGCCTCGTGGCCACGAATAATGTAGCGGTCACCAAAAGCATTACCATTCTCACCTGTACCTAGGGTTACACCCGCTTGTGCTTGTAAGATGTCTTTTAAGTCGGTTCTTCCACTTTCTTGGATTTGGTCTTGGGTAAGAACGCTAATGGTTTGTGGTGTATCTACAAGATCGGCCAATCGACGAGGATCGCCAGACTTGTTGTAACGGTAAATAGACTGCTGAACACCGTGAATACGAATTAGCTCAATGGCCTCATCGGTTGTTGCTTCGCATTGTGCCGCAGTAGACTCGGTGCACTTGTCTGTGGTTTCTTGCGCAAATACTGCCGTATTGCCAAACGCCAAAGCAGCAGCAATAGTTTGTGCTCCCATGGTTAGTTTTCTGTTTTTCATTGTGTCTTCCTGAGTGTGTGTAAGGACGACGAAGTGTAGGGAAAGAATAATTTAATGTAAATATAAATGATAACAGTTCTCATTTATATTAAATGAAAGGACCTTTCATAATTGCTTAAGGTTGATGAAATTTTGCTAAATAGCTGGAAAGGACGCAGTCACCACAACGCCCGATTTGTCACTTTTATCATCGAGCGATAACGTGCCCTTGTGGAATACCATGATTATATTGGCTATATAAAGACCAAGGCCTAAATGTGGAGATTGCGCTGCATTTTGTACATCATTTTCTTTCCTCACAGAAACCATCGACTGCAATAATTGCGTCTTCATGCCCTGTGGAAGAAGTGGGCCGGGATTACTCACACGTAACACAACACGCTTGTCTTTTTTCTCAACACAGACATCAATAGTGTCGCTATCTCGGCTAAAGTCCACGGCGTTTGAAATGATTTTATCGAATAGCTGGGCAACAAGTTCAGGTGACCCGTTTATATTCAGTGCAGATTCTGGCGCCTGAAAAGTCCATTGTCTGTGCGCATAAGTATGACGGTAGCCTTCAATGCAACCACCAATGACCTTTACCAAATTAAATGGCTCTAGGTCTTCCTGTGCAATAGCGTGTTCCAATCGTGTGGCTTCACTCATGCTATTTAAAATGGTACTTAGCCGATTTACGCCTGACTGCGCACGCTCTACAAAAATAGCTTGTTGCTGTGAATCATCAACGTGAGAGAGCATATCAAGTGATGACTTCACTACTGCAATGGGAGTGCGAAGTTCGTGAGACAATCGCGAGGCCATATTTTCTAGATATGAATTGTATTGTTGTAGACGTGAGAGCACATCCGAGAATGAGCGTGACAGATCACCAATTTCATCACGCTGGGTAGAAGTGGGTAGCGTTCCGACTATCTTGCCATTGTCATCGATAACGGCTTCGGTATTGTCGCGCAGTGCACGGATACGACTTGAAATACGGCTAGCAAAAAGAAGTAGGCCTAGTGTGCCAAGTAACATCACTGCCAATATAACGTGGAATAGCTGTTCGAGGGCGCGATTACGCAGGGTGCGAATACCATTGGTCGTTTGCTCTACAATGACGGCGCCCATCACATTACCGTCAATAAATATGGGGTAAGCCGCTGACAAAATGATGGCTTTGTTGTCAGGAGATAAACGCCACAATGAATCCGGCTGGCCGTTAAGTGCGGTGCCTAAATCTTGCCCCACTAGGGCATAAGCGTCGTCAAGTTCGTCAATGAAGTCAGCTGGGGGGCGGGTTAATATCTGATAATAAATAGGAAGTAACCACTCACTTTCAAACCACTCCCATGCAGCAATGGTCGATGTTTCTTGTGGGGTTACTTCGATGCCCGTTGCAGATTGGATATCACCAGCACGGGCGAGCACACGCTTGTGCTTATCAACTACCCATACCCGTGAGTCTGCGTATTTTAACCCAGCAAGAATACGCTCAATTTCTGGTGAAGGGGTAATGACTGTGCCTAACTCTTTCAGTGCCTTTGTATTGGCTGTACCAATGGCATATTGAGTTTGGCGCGAGACAGGGTCATCCACATCGACAATCGAAAACGCTAAGCCACCTGTGGTCATCGACAGTGGAAATCGCAGTTCAATATTGTAGCCGTTTGCCGTTTCTTGCCAGCGTCCTTGAATAGATAATGCATTCTCCACTGCCCGCGTTGTGTTTGTTGAGCTTGCAAGTTTGTAAGCATTCACCCATCCGCTTTCGTAGGGGGCCACAACATAGCGAGCAAGTGTACCTTGCGCTGTCTCCATGCCAATAAGAAGGTGATCGCCCGTTTCAACGCTTAAGCTGTTGGGTTCACGCCACAACAGCGTATCGTCAGAGACTTCAAACATGGCATAAAGAAATTGACCGTATCGCCCAACCATGTGCTGAAAAGAAAGACTAACGGGTTCGCCTTGGTTACCTTGATAGTATTCAATCACTTCTTGGCTGCCGTAAGTGCCGATGAGTTCGTTCACTTGCTGCCAATCGTTTAACTCTCCGTCCAAACGAATAGGAGAGGGAATGGGCGGCGCGTATAAATCGGTTCCTGGCCTTACGTCTTGCAAATAGGCCGATTGACTGTCAAAAAGAGCAGGGCGTTCATGAAGTGCTGTGGCAACGGCACGCGCCGTGCCAATCATGGTTTGCTCTTGACCGTTCCTTAAGTACTGTTCCAGCTCCCACACATACTTGTAGCCCAAATAAGGAATGGTAAATAAAAATAACGACAGCACTAACAGCTGCAAGCGTATGGAAAAGCGAAACCGCATTAAAGAGTCCTAATCACTGAACACCCATTCTATTGCATTTAAACGCTATAGCTGCCAACGATAACCCATACCATAAACAGTATCGATGTGGTCAAAACGCGGGTCCAGTTGAACAAACTTTTTGCGCATACGCTTAATGTGCGACGTAATGGTGGTATCGTCCACCACCATCCGAGACTCGTCCATTAATTGTTGTCGACTTTTTACGTGCCCCGGTCGTTTGATAAGCGCATGTAGCATCCAAAACTCAGTTACCGTCAGTAAGACAGGTTGATTTTGCCAGCTCACTGTCATTCTCGAGACATCCACTTTTAGATCACCCACTTTCAATTCATCTTTTTGATCTGTAGGAGCCGACAATAAATCAGTGCGACGAAACAGCGCGGCAATACGCGCTAAAAGATGTGCCATGCTAATGTCTTTGGTGAGGTAGTCATCTGCCCCCATGCGCAAGCCACTAATGGTATCGACATCATTGTCTCGTGCAGTAAAGAAAATGATGGGTAAGGTTTGCGACAACCCGCGAAGCTGTTGGCACAGCATAAAGCCGCCTTCAATTTCGTCTTTCAGGCCAATATCGATAATCGCTAAATCGGGTAGCGTGTGGCTAAATGCCTGCGCCGCAGATGGTCTATCTTCATAGGCGTTTACGCTATAACCCTGTGCTTTGAGCGCCATAATGTAGTTTTCTCTTATAGCCGCGTCATCTTCTACAAGTGCGATGGTCTTAGGCATACCTGTATCCGTCTTTCATTTTCTGTCTTGGTGAACACTATACCTATGAACCGTCTACTTTGCTTAAGTTCGACATAAAATCCTCAAGAGTGCCTCATTTACGCCATATTTGGCGCTTTACATCACGACATTTCCCCGATTGCACGCTTTTTTTGCCATTTGTAGTTGGTTTACTAACGCTACTGAACACAAACAAAGACTTACCCTTTGCGCTGTGCGTTACCCCAACGACGCACAGCGCCTTTTTAAAAAGAGGAATCACGATGAGAAACAATAAAGCATTAGCCTCAGCAGTACTAATTGCGATGACCACCTTATCAATAAACGCAGCGGCTGCCTCACGTATGGCATCGAGTGGTAGCACGCCTGTCAACATGCAAGCCCAGAAAGAAAAAGAGTCAAAGGCCGCGGCAGTTGGCCTTGGTAGTGGCGTTGTCGTAGGGGCTATCATTGCAGGGCCCGCAGGTGCCGCAGTAGCAGGAATTTTAGGGGCGCTTATTGGGGAAAATGCGGCTCAGGAGACTGCCCTTAACGAATCGCATGCTGAGCTCGCCGAGCTCGCATACGTTCAACAGGAAAACTCAACATTGCGTGAAGAAAATCACGCTATGCAACAGCAACTAATGCTTACTAAGGTTGCCTATGAGGAAGAGTTAAGCCATGCGCCTGCCCCAACATTGAAAAGTAGTATTCAGTTTAAATCCGGCTCTGTTATTGTTGAGCCTGTTTATGGTGACCAGCTCGCCCTCGTAGCCAGAGCGTTAAAAGGCAACGAGAAACTCACTGTTCGTCTTACGGGTCAAGCCGACAAACGCGGTGACTCGCAATTTAATCAAGCGTTGTCGATGCAAAGAGCCCTTAGTGTGAAAAAATATCTAACGGAGCTTGGCGTGGCCAGTGAGCAAATTATGACGGTCGCAGTAGGGGAGTCGCAAAGCATGCAAACTGAACATGAAGGGATATTCTTTGACCGCAAAGTAGAAATGGAAATTGCAGAGCGAGCCCCTGTTTTGATGAGTCAAAACGCTCAATAGCGCTGCAACGTCCAAGTCTTATCAAGGCGGTTTACTTAACGTGTTTACCGCCCGTCCAGCCCCCTTTCGCTAGCACATCGTCACCTAAGGTTTTGGGTGACGATTCTATTTCTGTCGCCATGGAATCATTCCAACGGTTTAGGAAGCCATAGAGGCTGACGGCACCTAAAATTTCGACAATCTCTTGCTCACCCCAGTGCTCACGCATTGCCGCCATTAATGGTGCATCAACAGCGTTAGGTACACTACCTGCAGCCAGCGCAAAATCAAGCGCTACACGTTCTGCTTCAGTATATAGCGGACTCGTTTTATATTCCCACACTGCTGCCACTTTTTCGTCGCTGATACCGTGAATACCTGCCGCTATAAGTGAGTGTGCTTCACAGTACTGACATCCTGCGGCACGGCTGGCGAAGTGAGCGATAAGGCGTTTAAAGCCGCCATCCACAACACTGCCCTCACCCATAACGCCCTTGGTTAATGCAGCAAAGCCCTTTACCATTTCGGGTTTGCGTTGCATGGTCAAAAGACTGTTTGGGATAAACCCCAAAATATCGATAAACACAGCAAAGTCATCAGCTAGTTCAGGTGTAGTCTCAGGTGGAAGTGGATTTAAAAGTGGGTCCAGTGACATCGGCAATTCCTTCGTTGTTATTCTACAAGGGGCTTGAAAAGCACACTTTTTGTACCCACATACCTTGCTGTATTTAATCGTTAAAAACAATCGCTAGATCGCGCGCGTATTCTATAAGCAGTAAGTTTTACGTTACACTTAAACGCTTAAGACACGAACCGTAAAGATCAACACAGTCCTACCTCATCGCTAGGGTAATGGCTGTCGACGTCGCGATAGTATCTCACCACGGCTAACAGGCTGTGACCAATAACACAGGCAAATCATGAAAGCGTTGGATATTAAAGGGTTAACGAAAACCTATAAGGGTGGCGTTCAGGCACTTAAAGGTGTCGACTTGTCGGTAGAACAAGGCGATTTCTTTGCATTACTGGGTCCCAATGGGGCGGGCAAGTCGACCACTATTGGCATTATCAGCTCATTGGTGAATCAGTCACAAGGGAGCGTCTCTGTTTTTGGTTACGATCTTACTTCACAAAAAGAGCTCGCCAAAGCTTGTATTGGTCTTGTCCCTCAAGAATTTAATTTCAACCAGTTCGAAACGGTTCTGCAAATTGTGCTTAATCAAGCGGGTTACTATGGTGTGCCTCGAAATATCGCGAAAGAGCGTGCGAAAAAATATCTGGCACAATTAGATTTGTGGGAAAAACGCGATGCACGAGCACGAGAATTGTCAGGTGGTATGAAACGCCGCTTAATGATTGCACGTGCGCTTATGCATGAGCCGAAACTGCTGATTCTTGATGAGCCAACAGCAGGTGTTGATATTGAAATTCGCCGCTCGATGTGGGGATTTTTAGAAGAGATAAACCGTCAAGGTATTACCATTATTCTTACCACACATTATCTTGAAGAAGCTGAAATGCTGTGCCGCAACATTGCCATTATCAACAAGGGTACTATTGTGGAAAATACCAGTATGAAGGCGTTGCTTGCCAAACTGAGCTTAGAAACCTTTGTGCTCGATATCAAAGTACCTGAAGGCACGAGAGCCCCTGAACTTTCAGGCTTTGAGTATCGCTTATTAGACGACCATACGCTGGAAGTCGATGTGGAAAAAACGGAAGGGCTCAACCCTGTCTTTACCCAATTAAGTGAGCAAGGCGTACAAGTAATGAGTATGCGCAACAAATCCAACCGATTAGAAGAGCTGTTTGTACGTCTCGTAGAGTCTGCTAAACAAGCGGGCTAGGCCTGATGTGAATAACAAATACGGTAAATGACAGTGAAAACAGAAACCACAGACATGAATACACAAGACAATACAAGCTGGATAAAGCAAAACTATGTCGCTTTAACCACTATTTGGATAAAAGAATGCACGCGCTTTTTGCGCATTTGGGTGCAAACTCTGGTGCCGCCGGCTATCACAATGAGCCTTTATTTCGTCATCTTCGGTAGCCTTATCGGCAACCGAATTGGCGAGATGGGGGGCTTTACTTATATGGAGTTTATCGTACCTGGTCTCATTATGATGTCAGTGATCACAAACTCGTATGCCAATGTGTCATCTTCATTTTTCAGCGCTAAATTTCAACGCAACATTGAAGAGTTACTCGTATCGCCAGTACCTACCTCGGTTATCATCCTTGGTTACGTGGGCGGTGGCGTAGCACGCGCTATCTTGATAGGAATCATTGTGACGCTGGTGTCGCTATTCTTTGTTGATGTCACCATCCATAACCTTGGCATTATTGCGTTAACACTGCTCCTTACTTCTACACTTTTTGCTACCGCAGGTTTAATTAATGCGGTGTTTGCGAAAACCTTTGATGATATTAGCGTGGTGCCTACCTTTGTATTAACGCCACTTACTTACCTTGGTGGTGTGTTCTACTCACTGTCTTTGCTGCCTGAATTTTGGCAATGGGTAAGTAAAGCCAATCCGGTAGTCTACATGGTTAACGGCTTCCGTTACGGTTTTTTGGGCGTCTCTGATGTTAATGTAACCCTGTCTTTAGGTTTGCTAGTTGGCTTTAACGCATTACTTTTCAGCGTGGCGTATTACCTCCTGAAAACGGGTAAAGGTATACGCAGTTAATGGCTAGTGGAAATTCACGAGAAATCACCACCTCTCAGGTAGGTGTGCACGATAAACTTGATGAGCTTGTTACAAAATACCGTACAAGCGAAAACAAACGTCCAGTAAGTGAGCATACACAACGGGCATTTGACGAGGTGAACGACTGGCTTGAGGGCTACGATGGCGAGATTATTCTTGATTCCTGCTGTGGTGTAGGAGAAAGTACGGCTAACCTAGCACAAGCCAACCCTCACGCTCGTATTATCGGTATTGATAAATCAGCATTACGCGTTGATAAGCACGAGCACTACCGCGCGCAACAAAACAACTATCGTGTTATTCGCGCTGATGTGAACGATTTCTGGCGTTTGGTTCAACAGTCAAGTTGGAAGGTTACTCAGCACTTTTTACTGTATCCCAATCCTTATCCTAAGAAAACACAAGTGCAAAAGCGCTGGCATGGCAGTGCCGCTATGGTCGATTTAATGGCAATTACGCCTAATATTGAAGTCCGTAGTAACTGGCTCATTTACCTTATGGAGTTCGCGCAGGCCGCAAAGCATTATGGTTTGATATCTGACCTTAAAGAGGTAACAGGCGAGTTTCATATGACGCCTTTTGAGCGAAAATATCGCGCCAGCGGACAAGCGTGTTGGCAACTTAATTGCCGAAGCGAAGAAGACTGATAAGTTTAGCGCGAGTCAGTTTGGCGGTAGATAGCGCAACAATGTAACTCAATGCATTTAGTGTCGTTGTTGTGCTTGTCTCACATTCGCCATCGGAGGACTAAATACGTAGCCTTGCGCGTAACGAATAGGCAAGCGTTTTACTCGCTCTAGCAATAATTCATCTTCCACATGCTCCGCAATAACGTTGATACTGTGTTGCTCACACATACCAAGCAAATAGTCGACATACTCTCTCACAGCATCTTGCTCATCGTAGTGACGTATCAATCCGCCCGCCAGTTTTATGCCCCTTACTGGTACACTCATTAATGCGCGAATATTGCCAGGGCATGACCCGACATTATCGATAAATACGCCAAGTCCAGCATGCATACTCTTATCTATAAAGGTCATAAGTTGCTTGGGGTTAGATAAGGCTGTTGATGCGGTAACTTCGATACTCACACGCTCAGGGTTTGGGTAGCTAGCTAAGTGCGTTATCAGCGTGTGGATGAGTTCATCGTTGTGTAAGTCATTGGCGGTTATGTTGATATTCCACGGAATATTTACGTCGCGAAAGTAACTGGCACATTGCACAAACATATTGGCTGCAAGGGTATTTACGTGATGCTCGCGCTCGAGTAAATACAAAAATTCGCTGGGCAAAAAGGTTTTATCGCCCTGAGTGATCAGGCGGGCCAAACACTCATATCGCCACACCCCTTGGCTGTGTAAATCGACAATGGGTTGGAAGTAAGGCACGATGTCATCAATTGTGAATGCTTCAGATATTTCACGTATGGGCATAAACTACCACCCTCGCTTTTTCGTATTTATTCATAAATAAAATATAGCAGCAATGCACGGCGATGCCTGTATAAACGTGAAATAGAATTAAATAGCCTGTCTAGATAGACAAATGCGAGTGCCAAGCACTTGGCGAGAATTGCATTCTGATGTAAAGTGCGTCACCCTGAAAGTATTGTGATAAGTTTTCAGGTTTGGCAACGAATGGACCATGTCAATGCTAAGCTGTCTTGTCTGATTGAACAGAAGTTAACTCGCAGATAAAACAAGGCTAGCGCAAAAGGAAAGTAAGTGTCAGGCCGGTCTCCGACTAAACCGCCTGTTAATTCTGCTGATAGGCAGAATATGTGTATGTTTGATGAGTGAGGTGTGTTGAGTGGGTGAAGCGCAAGTTAGTTTAGAGCACTTGTTTAGGGTCTTTACCAAGCCTGAACACAAAGACTCAAAGCTGGCTCAAATTGAGCAGCATTTATCTGACAACATTCTAGACTTTTTGTCGCAGCATGTTGTTACGAAAAAGACATCGCTTGAAGAAATTGAAAAAGACTTCTCAGACTCGAAAGTGCCTGAGTCGCCTGAGTTTGTTTCTACGCATGCAGAAAGCCTTTTGGATAAACTGGTCGCTCACTCGGTAAATACATACTCGCCAACCTTTATTGGTCACATGACCTCTGCACTACCGTATTTTCACCTACCACTGTCTAAGTTGATGGTAGGGCTAAACCAAAACCTTGTTAAAATTGAAACATCGAAGGCCTTTACGCCGCTAGAACGCCAAGTTCTGGGGATGATGCATAACTTGGTGTACGACCAATCTCACGCTTTTTATGAAAAGCACCTTCATAGCGCAGCTCACTCATTAGGAGCGTTTTGTTCTGGTGGTACTATTGCTAACATTACTGCGCTTTGGGTTGCGCGTAATAAGTTGCTAGGCCCTCAAAAAGGGTTTGCAGGTGTCGCTAAAGCAGGGCTTGCGGCAGCTTATCGTTTTCACGATATTAATAATTTAGGAGTAATGTGCAGTAAGCGTGGACATTACTCATTGTCAAAAGCGGTCGATGTACTGGGCTTAGGACGTGAGCAGCTCATTACGCTACCCGCCCCGCAACAAACACTCGACCCAGCCAAAGCGCTACGCGCAGGCAAGCGCTATCAAGAAGAAGGCAATAAGCTACTAGCCATAGTGGGCGTTGGCGGTACGACCGAAACAGGTCATGTGGACCCCCTTGATGAACTTGCCGATGTTGCTAAAGAACTTGGTTGTTGGTTCCATGTCGATGCCGCATGGGGTGGTGCAACGTTGTTTTCGTCGCGCTACCGTGACAGGCTCAAGGGAATTGAACGGGCAGACTCTGTCACCATAGATGCACATAAACAAATGTATGTGCCGATGGGGGCTGGTATGGCGCTGTTCAAAGATCCGCAAAACGCCAATGCCGTAAGACATCACGCTCAGTACATATTGCGTGCTGGCTCTAAAGACCTAGGCGCTACTACACTGGAAGGTTCGCGCAATGGTATGGCGATGATGGTGTATTCAGCGCTGCATATCTTTGGTCGCAAAGGTTACGAACTACTGATTGATAGAAGCATCGATAAAGCCAAAGACTTTGCGCATATGATTGATAAAGCGCAAGACTTTGAGCTTACTACGTCTCCTACATTGTCACTGCTTACTTACCGTGTTTGTCCTATCGAAGTGCAACAAAAACTTAAGCATGTGAATGCAAAAACGCGCAACGCCATTAATGAAAAAATTGATGCATTGGTTGTAGCGGTGCAAAAGCAACAGCGTGAAGCGGGTAAGTCGTTTGTTTCGCGTACACGTTTAGAAGCGCCAGACTACCCGTCGCAATGTATCACCGTATTTCGTGTTGTTCTTGCCAATCCACTGACCAGTCATAACGACCTAGCCGCTATTTTGGCAGAACAGCACCTTATCGCTAAAGAGACGAAAGCGTGGCAAGAACTTATCGATTTTGTCTCAGACGAGCACATACTGGCGTCTGCCTGAACGCCATAAACCAAAAAATAAAAAAGCCCGCTACGCTAATTGTTGTGCGGGCTTTTTTGTATACATAGCGTTATTACACGCGATGTATCTGTAGGTTATCGATAAGACGTGTTTTACCCATGAAGAGGGCTACAACAATGACGATATGTGCGTCATCGGGCATGGCAGGCATAAAGGTTTGCGCATTGACTACTTTAACGTAATCGTTTTTAAAGCCGTGCTGCTCAAGCTCAGAAACTGCAGCGTTTTCAATCGCCAAAAAGTCGGTGTTACCTTCATCAATCGCCGTTTTCATTTGCTGCATCGCTTTATATATTAAGCTTGCAGTGGCCTTTTCTTCAGCGGTTAAATAACCATTGCGCGAACTCATAGCAAGCCCTGATTCTTCTCGCTCAGTGGGGACGCCATGAACCGTTACCGCCATCGAAAGATCGCGCACCATAGTGCGGATAACTTGCAACTGCTGATAGTCTTTTTCACCAAAAAACGCATCGTCTGGCTGTACCATGTTAAATAGCTTACTGACTACGGTTGCAACGCCTCTAAAGTGGCCGGGGCGACTTGCACCGCATAGCACATCTGAAATGCCAGGGACTTCTACATAGGTTTGTACGTCAAGGCCTGCGGGGTACATGTCACTCACGCTTGGAAGAAATACCGCGTCAGCACCATCTGCTATCAACTTAGCCTTATCTTCTTCAATTGTACGCGGGTAGGCATCAAGATCTTCGTTTGCACCAAATTGCATTGGATTAACAAAAATACTCACAATGACTTTGTCGTTGTGTGCTTTTGCGCGCTTTACCAACTTCAAATGGCCATCATGTAAGTTGCCCATTGTGGGTACAAAACCTACGGTTTGCCCACTGCGCTTCCACTGGGTAATTAATTCGCGCAATGATGCAATGCTATCGACAACCTGCATAGTAAAAACCTCGTTACTCAAAGCTGTGTTCTGGTGAAGGAAACACGCCGCTTTCGACTTCTTCAATGTACTGGGCAACCGCTTTGCGCATGTCCCCGGTTTCAAGCAAATAATTTTTTGAAAACTTCGGCATATAGTTCGCGCTAATACCAAACATATCGTGCATCACGAGAATTTGGCCGTCAGTATCTTTGCCTGCACCAATACCAATAACCGGAATGGTGAGAGCTTCGCTTACGGCTTTACCTAGCGATGATGGCACGCACTCAAGAACAAGAAGCTGAATACCCGCTGCTTCAAGGGCCTTTGCTTCCTGTAGGAGCTTTTCTGCTTGGCTGGCTTCGCGTCCTTGTACTTTAAAGCCGCCGAATACATGCACTGATTGCGGTGTTAATCCCAAATGACCACATACTGGCACGCCGCGTAAGTTAAGACCCTTGATGGTGTCACATAGCCAACTACCACCTTCCATCTTGACCATACTTGCGCCTGCTGCCATTAGTTTAGCCGCATTTTCATAAGACTGTGCTTCAGTGGCATATGACATAAATGGCATATCGGCGAGTACAAACGCGCGCTGAGTGCCTTTGCGCACACTGCGCGTATGATAGGCAATATCGTCAATCGTTACCGGCAGCGTATCGTCTTCCCCTTGCAGTACCATGCCAAGCGAGTCACCAATAAGAAGGGCGTCAATACCTTGCTCATCGAACATCTTGGCAAAGCTAGCGTCGTAAGCTGTTAGCGAGGTAATTTTCTCACCTGCTTGCTTTTTCTTTAGCAAGCCTGAAACCGTAACTTTCTTCATGACATGATCCCGATAATGTAAGGAAATAGAGATAATATGTGGCGAACTATACGGATTTTGTCGCTAATTGGAAGAGCGCAGGCGACGAAGACCGTCTAGAGAACAATTGGCGACCCATTGTGAAATTGGTTTCCCATCAGGCATTACCATTGTTGGGGCTATTTCAAACAATGGCACCATTACAAACTCACGCTCTGCCATGCCATAGTGAGGCACAACAAGGTCAGCGGTATCAATAGTTTCACTACCATAGAGTAAAATATCTAAATCAAGCGTACGTGGACCCCAACGTTCGCCCTTGCGCTCGCGACCCTCTTCAAGTTCAATACGTTGTAGCTGCTTGAGTAAACCATGGGGTTTCAATGCTGTTTCAATCAAACATACTGCATTGATATAGTCCGGTTGGTCTTGAGGTCCCATTGGTTTACTTGAATAAAGTGAAGATGTCTTAAGTAACCGAGTATCTTCAATCTTGGCAATCGCATCAAAGGCATTGCGCGCTTTACCTTGGCTGTCACCAAGGTTGCTACCTACACCAATATAAACATGTTCTTTATGCATCTGAGTCTCTTTTGGCTGGACGGCGCTTACGCTTTCTAGGCGCACTCTTCGAGCCTTCCGTTTTTCTAAGCGCGTTTAACATGCCTTTTTGCTTGCCATTTTCGGCATGCTGGAAGTGAGTCCACCACTGTGCAAGTTCAAGTAAGTCGCCACCCTCTGTCTGCCCTCGGGCAAGCAAGAAGTCGTAGCCCGCTCTGAATTTAGGATGACTTAATAACTGAAAAGCACGTCGACCAAATCGTTTGGGTAAACGCTGTTGTAATATCCAAATATCGCGCACCACAGTTGAAAAGCGCTTGGGTATCATGATGCGCTGCGTTTGGCGTGCGATAACCTCGCCTGAAGCAATGTTAAAGGCATCATGTGCATTTAGGCCAGACTCTGCTTGTAAGCGCTGAGATTGTTCTTCTACTGGGTACCATAAAAGTGCAGCATACAAAAACGCTGGTGTAACGCGCTGATTACTGTTAATTCGCTCATCGGTATTGGCTAACACACGGCGAACAAACTGCATTTCCCGGCTGTTTTCATCTTTTAAAAATGGTGCAAGCTGAGGAAACAATGGTTCTATCAGACCGTATTCATGCAACATCAAAAACGTTGCTTCGCCCTTGCCAGATAAAAAGAGCTTCAACGTCTCTTCAAATAAACGGGCAGGGGGAATATTTTGCAGTAAGTTTGCCAGTGACTTGATGGGCGCAGCGGTGTGTTTTTCAATTTGCATCGAAAGCTTCACAGCAAATCGAACAGCACGAAGCATTCGCACAGGGTCTTCGCGATAGCGAGTTTCTTGGTCACCTATCAGTGCAACCTCGCGCTTTTCGATGGCTTCAAGTCCGTTAGCAAAGTCTTTGACTGTGAAATCTGCCACGCTGTAGTACATGGCGTTAAAGGTGAAGTCGCGGCGTTCAGCATCTTCTTCTATCGAGCCAAACACATTATCGCGAACGAGCTGGCCGTGGGCGTCGCGTTTAGCAATTGCTTTGCCTTTAGGTATGGTGTCATCGTCATCGGATTCTTGGTGGTGCCCACGAAACGTGGCAACCTCAATGATTTCTCGACCAAAAACAATATGTGCAAGCCTGAAACGGCGACCAATCAAACGACAATTTTTAAATAGCCCTTTAATTTGCTCTGGTGTGGCATTGGTTACCACATCGAAGTCTTTCGGTTCATGTCCCATCAAAATATCGCGTACACAGCCGCCAACTAGATACGACTCAAAACCGGCTCCGTTAAGGCGATACATCACCTTTAACGCATTCGCACTGATATCTTCACGAGATATACCGTGCTCACCACGTGTCATAGTTCTAGGCTTTAATTTGTTATCTGACGAGCTTTCTTTTGAAAAAGCGCGTTTAACAGATTTAAAAACACGATGAATGATGATGGTATCTCCGCAGACTATAAAGGTTCGCTATAATAAGTGGATTCATGTTGTGGAACAATAATTTCGGGCGTTTTAACGACTTTTTTCCTGTCCCACACTGAAATAGCATAGTTTAACAATACTGACACATTTTCAAACGCTGTAGCATCAGGGAATGAAAAACCGAAAAAGCGCATTGCTCTTACAAGGTTTTCAAGCGGTGTTAGATTGTTGATGGGAGTAGCTCGATTTTGCTTGCTAAGTTTTCTACCGGGGGCGACAGCGGCAACAGGTACATGACCGTACGTTGGCATGCTAAATCCGAGTTCACCGTAAACTGCGCGTTGTAAAGCAGTAACGCCAATAAGATCACAGCCACGAATAATGTGAGTTACATGTTGAAAAACATCATCAAGCACAACAACCAAATTGTAAGAAAATAACCCATCTCGACGTTTTAGCACTACATCTTCCCCGCCACTGGTTTGAAGTGGAACTGCAACGTTGCCCATAATGACATCGTTAAAGCCTTCAAGTGATGTATCGAGTTTCAACCTTATGGCAGTGCCTTCTGTGGAAACTGTATAGCCTTTATCGCGGCAATGGCCATTGTACTGCCCCCCCATAGCTTTGATTTGCTTGCGGGTACACGTACAAAAGTAAGCTCGCTGCTGTGAGATAAGCTCATCGAGTCTGTCTTGGTATCGAGCATGTTGCTGGCTTTGATAAATAACCTCGTCATCCCAACACAATCCATGCTTTTCTAGGGTGGTAAGAATATCCTTGTCGACACCTGAGATACAGCGTGGCTCGTCAATATCTTCCATGCGCACAAGCCATTTGCCGTTGTGATGCCTAGCGTCTAGATAGCTGGCTACAGCGGTAACGAGTGAACCAAAATGAAGTTGGCCTGAAGGAGAGGGAGCAAAACGCCCTACATAGTTTTCATGCATAATAACAAAAAGCCCCATCGTTTCGGGATGAGGCTTTCACAATGACTCTAGCTAGGTGCGTTGCGCTTAGCCTTGAAGTTGTTTTTCTTTGATTTCAGCCATTGTCTTACAGTCGATACAAAGGTCAGCTGTAGGACGAGCTTCTAGACGACGAATACCAATTTCAATTCCACAAGAATCGCAGAAACCGAAATCGTCTTCTTCGATGCGCTTAAGCGTTTTTTCAATTTTCTTTATTAGCTTACGCTCACGGTCACGTGTACGTAACTCTAGACTGAACTCTTCTTCTTGCGCGGCGCGGTCCACTGGGTCAGGGAAGTTTGCTGCTTCGTCCTTCATGTGGGTTACCGTGCGATCAACTTCTTCGCGAAGCTGGTTACGCCATGCTTTTAGCAATAGACGGAAGTGCTCCATTTGGGGCTCGCCCATGTACTCTTCGTCTGGTTTTGCTTCGTATGGCTGCAAACCTGCCAGCGCTAATAGTCCTAGGGATTTTGTTTCTTTTCCTGTTGGCATATGCCACATCTCCTACACTACGACATCCATCTTGTCCTGATTGGACCGATATCTATATCAGACTCGACAGCTTCAGGCAATCAATCGTGTCTATGTAATTATTATGCTGGTAATTAGCGTCTGTTGAACTTTGCTCTAAAAAGTCAAGAAAAGGCCAACAGACACTAACTCTTTTTACACAAGCCTTGCGGCTTCCAGCTAACGCAATTAATGCGTTCTCCCATTAAAACAAGGCGCAAATATGGCGTCGAAATGAAAAAAATCAACCTATTTTTTACAAAATAACTGGGAGTGATTGATTTAAAATAAGTTTTTGTTCATCAATTGTACAGCCAGCTGCCACTATCTTTACGCCTGCATTCGCCGCAGCTTTTACGCTTTTTGCATAGGTTGGATCAATATGCGACGCAATGCGTACACTTTCTATTGCCGTATGTTGCACACAAAAAAGTAAATACGTTGGTATACCAGACTCGGCCAGTCGCGCAAGCTCTAAACAGTGCTTTGCTCCTCGCTGTGTAACTGCATCAGGGAAGTAACCCTTATTAGCTTCCGCCAGTGTTACCGACTTCACTTCCATGTAGGCAATATCATTGTGGCGGGTTAATGCGAAATCGAATCGACTATTTGCACTAGGTGGTGTTACTTCCGCTTTAAATGATGTTACGTCAGAAAAAATGCTAAGCACCTTGTTATTCAATGCTTGTGCCACCAACTTATTAGCATTGTGGGTATTAATACCAATAAAATGGCCGCTAAACGTTTGTGCCAGTTCCCAAGTGTATTTGAGTTTTCGCTTTGGGTTGGTAGATTCACTTAAATATACGGTGTATCCGGGTTCAGCGCAGCCTGTCATCGCACCAGTGTTAGGGCAATGCGCGGTTACTATAGTACCGTCAGCAAGTTCAACGTCGGCCAAAAATCGTTTGTATCTTTTTATAAGCGTGCCGCGTATGAGTGAAGATGAAAATTCCATGATTCTCCTTAATTGTGAGAACAAGCGCGCAGAATAACAGACATTTATGCAAGCCAGAATGTGCTTGCGAATTATTAGGACATAAAGGAGCCACATCTAATGGCAATATTTACCGTTAGCCTATCGACAGAAACCGCTCAAAGTACATGGGGCGAAGGCGCTAAACTTTCGTTTACCGAGTCTGGCGCGGTTATTCATTTACCCGATGAGTCACTCAACGAGCGCATAATTCAACAAGCAGCGAGAAAGCTCGACGGTCTGAACTTGCCGGAAGTCTCTTTAGCGGGTGAGTGGCACAAAGAGCAGCAATGGGCGTTCGCCATGAGCTTTACGCGTGCGCGCAAGCCTGGCGCAATTACTTGGGTCGACAATGCTGATAAATCGGCATTAGAGCAAGAGTACGCAGCATTACTGTTTACTCGACAACTGGTTAACGATACACCCGAAGACTTAAGCCCAGAGACATTAGCCGAACGTGCGGCAAAGTGGCTTGCGTCACTTGGCGGTGACAAGGTTTCTTATACGATGACCGTTGGAGAAGACCTGAAAGAGCAGGGGTGGATTGGCATATACAACGTAGGTCGCGGTAGTGAGCGCCCGCCTGCCATGCTAGTACTAGATTACAATCCTACTGGAAACGACAGCGCTCCAGTAGATGCAGTGCTAGTGGGTAAAGGTATCACTTTCGACAGTGGTGGTTATAGCATTAAATCAAGTGAAGGCATGCTTGATATGAAATGCGATATGGGTGGTGCCGCAACGGTAACAGGGGCACTCGGCTTAGCGATTACGCAAGGTATTGAAAAGCGTATTCAGTTGATTTTGTGTTGTGCTGAAAACTTAATTAGTGGACATGCTTACAAACTGGGCGATGTACTCACATACAAAAACGGGGTAACCGTTGAAGTGGTGAATACCGACGCTGAAGGTCGCTTGGTACTTGCAGATGGTTTGATGGCCGCAACTGACACCGGCGCTCCGCTTATTATCGATGCTGCGACGCTCACAGGCGCTGCGGTAGTGGCACTAGGCTCCGATTACCATGGCATTTTTTCACTAGATGAAAATGCACAGGCACAAATGTTAGCGGCGGCAAAAGCAGAAAACGAGCGCTTCTGGCCACTACCGTTAGAAGCATTTCATGCAGAGCGCTGCCCATCAGCCTTCGCTGATACTGCCAATAGCCGTCCAATGAAAGGTGGCGGTGGCGGCGGTGCCTCAAATGCAGCGGGCTTTTTGTCTCGATTCGTAAAACATGAAGGCTGGGTTCATTTAGACTTGGCGGCTGCTTATCACGGCGGTGCAACAGCTGAAATGCCGGTTGGCGCAACAGCTAAGGGTATTCGTTCGATTGCACGCATGCTAAAAGATTATAAGGCTTCTTAACCTTTATAAGTGGCGCACAGTAATGAAAAAGGCACAATCGCAGGATTGTGCCTTTTTTCAATTTTATAGGGCATGAATCAGGCTAGATGCCGCCTAAGCGCTCTGCTAGTTGCTTATAACGCTCAACATCGCCACTATCAAAAAGTGGGTTGCCGTCGGTATCTTTGTCCTTCGACACTAAAAGGCTCTCACGCTCCAAACGCTCAACGCGAACTTCTTGTACACCTAGAAACGCGGCTACCTCTTTGACTGTCATTAAACTCATTGTATTTATCCACTTGTTGTATTTTTGGTTATTCTTATTCTTGAAGTTAAAAGTCACGAACAAAAACGTCGGAACCTGTCATTACATCAAAAGCCATGCAGTTAAGACATTATCCAAAAGGTGTAGA
This sequence comes from Alteromonas sp. KC3, assembly GCF_016756315.1. Taxonomy (NCBI): domain Bacteria; kingdom Pseudomonadati; phylum Pseudomonadota; class Gammaproteobacteria; order Alteromonadales; family Alteromonadaceae; genus Alteromonas; species Alteromonas sp. KC3. Next base: position 4,032,952 of record NZ_AP024235.1, on the reverse strand, counting down.
TAGTCAATACCCTTTGCCTTAAAACGTTCAAGCATCTATACCATGACTAAGAAAATTAGGTAATGTTCCGTCGTTACCTTATTATTTAAGCGTATATTTATTATTTTTCGAGTAATTTTCGCTTTCAATGCGAGATTGGTGTTTTTAACTTGCGTAGCTTGGTTTACCATTGCGCGCCAATACCGCCTTGCGTTTTATCACACTCTGGAGAGTACTATTAATGGATACTTGGTCTGCTGCAATCATGCTTTTTTTGATCATGGATCCACTCGGTAATCTGCCTGTGTTTATGTCGGTGCTCAAGTCAATCGAGCCTAAACGACGTCAATTTATTATGATTCGCGAGTTGCTCTTTGCGTTAGGCATCTTGTTTTTGTTTCTGTTCAGTGGGCAGTCGGTGCTTAACTTTTTGAATGTCGAACAAGAAACGGTGAGCATTGCTGGTGGTATCATTTTATTTTTAATCGCACTAAAAATGATTTTTCCTTCTTCGGGTAACCCCAGTGGACTCGCCGTGGGTGAAGAGCCGTTTTTAGTTCCTCTTGCTATTCCCATGATTGCAGGCCCATCAACGCTGGCGGCACTTATTCTCTTGGCCAACCAAGCGCCAGATAGAATGACAGATTGGTCTATCGCGCTTGCCGCATCGTGGTCAATTAGCGCCGTAATATTGATGTTTTCGAACGTATTTCACAAAATTCTCGGTGAGCGAGGCCTAGTGGCAATGGAGCGCTTAATGGGGATGATCTTAGTTATGATAGCTATTCAAATGTTATTGGATGGTGTGTCTCAATACTTTATGCATGCCACTGGAGCACTATAAATGGCGAAGCAAAAACTCAATACATTTGGTCGCGTTCGCGCACTTGAAGGTTGGAAAGCGGTTGCGTTTGGCGCAGCATTGCTTGAACGCATGTTGCCAAACTACGTGCTTTTCTGTGAAGTCACAGAAACAGGCGATGCTACTGGTCTTCGCAACTGCCTTAACTTGGTGTGGGAGTCGCTGAAGTCGCCTAAAAGCAAATTCAATGTTGCTGTTCAGTTGGAAAAGGTCGAAGTTGCCACACCTGATACGAGTGAATTTGATAATTACGGCGTTTACCCTGCAATTGATGCCGCTATTGGTTTGGCCGGATTGCTCAATTTAGTCGCGGGTGATGATCCTCAAGGTGCGGTGGTTATTAGCAAATTGTCGCAAGGCAGCGTTGAAGCATACCTTTTAGCGACAGATGAAGCGGACGATGAAAGTGTGAAATCGCACCCGCTTATGGAATTTGAAGTGGAAGTGCAAAACGAGCTTTTAGACTATGTTGAACAAGCCAAGTATCCGGCTAAAGCTGTTGATGAAATGAAACAGCTTGCATTAGAGGCTGGTATCTCGAATATAGGGCTTGAACTGTAGCCTAGTGTGTTAACTAACAACTTCTATCAGCATGTAGACTAGCGCATTTGTGCGCTTTTCTTTTGTAATTTGCCAGTTTTCCGGTAACGGCGGCGTTGACAAGCTGCTTTCGTGCTCTAGATAAATAACACTCCCCACTTGTACATTGTTCACCAGAGCATTGAGCGCTGGCTCAACCAAGTTTTGATTAAAGGGTGGGTCGACAAAAACAATGTCATAAGGCGTTTGTGCAAGAGACTTCACTATGTTCAGCGCATCGCCATTATGGACACGGGCAGTAGCGGATGGTTCGACTTTCAGCGTTGCTAAATTTGCTTTCAATTGCGCACTGGCTTGCTTATCTAATTCAATAAAGTCACAGTGCGTGGCATAACGAGAAAGCGCTTCTAGTCCCAAGCCTCCTGAGCCTGCAAAAAGATCGAGGCAACGAGCGCCGTTAACACGCTGCATAAGCCAGTTAAATAGCGTTTCCTTATTTCTATCTGTGGTAGGTCGTAACCCTTGTGCATCCAGCACGGGGAGCTTGCGTCCTCGCCATTGGCCCCCAATTATACGTATTTGACCCGGTTGTCCGCGTTGCGGTGCATGCGCATTTTTTGCGGTCTGACGTTTTTTTGCGGAAGATGGTGCCCGAGATGGGCGAGAAACTCGCTTCATAGTGGCTGACAATGGTATCATGCGTTCATACAATAGGCGGCAAGTGTAGCCGAATTTGCTCAGAATTTATAAGGATTTGTCCTAACAATGTCGAAACTTTTTGGCTGGTTCAGCAAGAATAAAAAAGCAGAGAAAGAAAAAGCGCAACAGGCGCAAGAGCTAGCGCAACAACAAGCGCAAGAAAAAGCCGCAGCAGAAAAACGAGCGCAAGCTGAGGCGGAAGCACAGGCGAAGGCGCAAGCTGAGGCGGAAGCACAGGCTAAAGCGCAAGCTGAGGCGGAAGTACAGGCTAAAGCGCAAGCTGAGGCGGAAGCACAGGCGAAGGCGCAAGCTGAGGCAGAAGCACAGGCTAAAGCGCAAGCTGAGGCAGAAGCACAGGCGAAGGCGCAAGCACAGGCAGAAGCACAGGCAAAAGCGCAAGCTGAAGCAGAAGCACAGGCAAAGGCGCAAGCTGAGGCAGAAGCACAGGCGAAGGCGCAAGCTGAGGCAGAAGCACAGGCAAAAGCCCAAGCTGAGGCGGAGGCACAGGCAAAAGCGCAAGCTGAGGCGGAGGCACAGGCTAAAGCGCAAGCTGAGGCTGAACCAAAAGAGAAAAAGTCTCTTTTTGCTCGATTAAAAGACAGTTTGTCACGTACGAAAGAAAATTTAGGTAGTGGCATCGTTAGCTTGTTTAAAGGCAAGGCTATAGACGATGAGCTATATGAAGATCTTGAAACACAGTTACTTGTCGCTGACGTGGGCATGGACACCACACAAAAGATAATCAATCACCTTACCGACAGTGCCTCGCGCAAACAGCTTAAAGATGCTGAAGCCTTATTAGACATTCTTAAGCAACAAATGGCAGGCATGCTGTCAAAAGTGAACCAACCGTTACCTGAAGTTATGCAAGCGCACGACTCAGCTGAAGGGCCTTTCGTTATCCTTATGGTGGGCGTAAACGGCGTAGGTAAAACCACAACTATCGGTAAGCTTGCTAAACAGTTCCAGCAACAGGGCAAAAAAGTCATGCTTGCTGCGGGCGATACCTTTAGGGCGGCAGCGGTGGAGCAGCTGCAGGTGTGGGGTGAGCGCAATGATATTCCGGTTATTGCTCAGCATACAGGTGCTGACAGTGCATCGGTACTGTACGATGCACTTGAAGCGGCGAAATCTCGTGGTACTGATGTGCTGATCGCCGATACTGCAGGGCGTTTGCAAAACAAAAACAACTTAATGGAAGAACTCAAAAAAGTGGTTAGGGTAATGAAAAAGCTTAACCCCAATGCGCCTCATGAAGTCATGTTGACATTAGATGCTGGAACAGGACAGAACGCTGTTAGTCAGGCTAAATTGTTTAATGAAGCAGTTGGTTTAACGGGGATCACATTGACCAAGTTAGATGGCACAGCAAAAGGTGGCGTTATATTCTCTATTGCTGATCAGTTTAACATTCCGATAAGGTATATAGGTGTCGGCGAGAACATTGACGATTTACGTCAATTCGATGGCCAAGAATTTATAGATGCCTTGTTTAGCGAAATGGAAACACCACAAAGCTAATCTAACGCGGCAGTAGGGAACAATAATGATAAAGTTTGAGCAGGTAAGCAAAACCTACCCTGGCGGCCAGCGCGCCTTAAGTAAGGTGAATTTCCATATCGCCCCAGGGGAAATGGCCTTTCTAACGGGCCACTCTGGTGCGGGTAAAAGCACGTTGCTCAAACTTATCAGTATTATGGAGCGACCTACTGTAGGTAGAGTGCTTATTAATGGGCATGATCTAAACAGTATTACTCGCCGTGACATTGCTTATATCCGTCGTGATATCGGTATGATTTTTCAAAGTCATCAGCTGCTTATGGATAAAACAGTTTTTGACAATGTTGCATTGCCGTTAGTTATTGAAGGGTATACTCACAAAGAAATACGCAAGCGTGTTGAAGCTGCACTTGAAATGGTGGGTCTACGAGACAAGGTCAGATGCTTACCTATTACGCTTTCTGGTGGTGAGCAACAGCGCGTTGGCATAGCACGAGCCGTTGTGAATAAACCTCCTTTGTTATTGGCCGACGAACCAACTGGTAACCTTGACCCTAAACTGTCGATGGAAATCATTCGCCTTTTTGAAGATTTCAATCAAGCCGGTGTGTCAGTGCTTATTGCCACTCACGATTTAGGACTCATTGCTCGTATGCGCTACCGCACGCTAACGCTTAAGAATGGACAAATGATTACCGATGGGTTGACCGAAGAGTTAGACACCACTGTCGATGGAGACTGGTCATGAGTATTTTGTTCAAAGGCCGAGCCCAAGGTGCTTCATCGTCAAAGGTTGGATTACTGCAAACCATTGTGATGTTTTTTGTGAGCCATGTCAGACAAGCGCTTTCAAGCCTAGGTGAGTTGTGGCGACAGCCCATGGCATCGCTCATGACCATAGGTGTTTTGGGATTAAGTATCACATTGCCAAGCACCCTGTATATTATGGTCAAAAACACCGAAAAAATTACCGCTGGGTGGGACCAGGCATCGGAGATATCCTTGTTTCTAAAGCCCAATGTGTCGGCGACTAGTTCACAACAACTGGTTGCTCGGCTCAACACATGGTCGGAAATCGACAGTGTGGTATACATTCCAGCTGATGACGCATTAAAAGAGTTTCAGCATTTATCAGGACTCGGTGATGCCATTGCCTACCTAGAAAAAAATCCGCTACCCGATGTTGTATTAGTTACGCCAAATGAAAAACACGCGTCGCCTACCGCAGCGCAAGCATTGTTAGATAAATTAAGGCAACAGCGAGAAGTCGATATAGGTAAGCTAGATATTGAGTGGCTTGAGCGTCTCTATGCGGTCATTGATATCGCCAGAGACCTCGTCACGTTAATCGGCCTGCTGTTATTTATTGCAGTGGTGCTAATTATCGGTAACACCATTCGCCTTAATATCCTCAATAAGTATGATGAAATCGTTGTAATGAAATTGGTAGGCGCGACAGATGCATTTATCCATCGTCCGTTCTTGTACACAGGCTTTTGGTATGGGCTGCTTGGTGGCTTAATGGCCTGGTTTGCGGTGATCATTATTTTATGGTGGATGGATAGCAGTATTACAACATTTGCTTCTATGTATCAAAAAGAGTTCAACATCACAGGGTTAACCGGAAGTGCGTTACTGACTATGTTGGGGTTATCTATATTACTCGGATTGTTAGGCTCTCTGATTTCAGTGCAGCGTCACGTGCGACAAATTGAGCCCAAATAATTTTTGAACACAGAATTTTAGGAAATATAATTTAAGTAGATATAGCTTAAAAAACAGCGTAATTAAAAAAGGCCCTTGTAGGGCCTTTTTCCGTTTTATAATAAATGCTAAGCAATGGCGCGCGGGTAATGTGATGAAATGGCACTTCTTACGCCGTTACCCCATACAATGGCCTGATTGTACAAAACGTGAAGCTGCTTTTGGTCAATATCCAATAGCTTTGCTTGCTTAATAACATTCATCCAAAGGGCACTTTCAAAAGCTCTTACTAATGTCATGTAACTATTTAATTCAACATTCTTACCCAGCAAGGCGTCGTTTACTTCTTCTGATAGTGGAAGCTGCTTTAATATGTCTGTCATTGATTGGTCAAGCAGACCTTCTAGCAGTGAAAACAAACCAACCAAAAATGAAATAGGCGGGTTGTTTTTGAGTCCGCGGCGTTCAGCAAGCAAGTCGAAAAATTTGGCGCGAACCAGAGACATGTGGATAATTTCAAGCGGCTTTTCGTCACCTAAATTCGTTAGGCTTAGTAGCGCGATAAACTTCTTAATCTCTACTTCTCCCATGTAATTCAATGCATGGCGAAGTGAAGTGATTTTGTATCGCTTATTAATAGTAGGGTTATTGATAAACTTCAGTAGTAAAAAGCTTAATGTCGCATCGCGCTCAATAATTTGACTGATGCGCGCAATGTCAAAGTCAGCATTAGCGCTTTCGCCCATCAAGTCCACGACATTCATTTTCGATGCTGGCAATTGTCGAAGAATTCGCGCTTCTGGCTGAGAGAAAAAATACCCTTGGAAGAAGTCAAAGCCTAAGTCAACGCACGTTGAAAAATTGTCCTGAGTGTTAACTTGCTCAGCGACCAATTGTACATTGGCATCGTGATAACGGGGGATCTGCTTCTCAATGGTCTCAAAGCGACCCTTTGTAACGTCAACTTTAACGATATCAATAAGTGGAAAAATGTCGTGTTTTGAGCCCACCATCATAGGATCGTCAATGGCCAGCTTAAATCCCAATTGCTTTATGTGCTGACACGCTTCAAACAAACCACTACTTGTGTCGGTAGGGTCAGCAAGCTCTACCACGACAGAGTCGGGGTTCAAATTTGTAGGGAAGCGAGAAATAAGTGTGTCTGAAGAAAATGTGATGAATGACTTTTTCTCACCACAGATGTCGTCTAAACCCAGAGGGTGAAACTGCTCGGTAATAAACTTCGATTTTTCTTCGCTATGCTCTGGATAAGATCCACTCTTACCGTCGCGAAAAAGCAGTTCGTATGCAAAAACACTTTTGCTTTTATCTAATATGGGCTGACGGGCAATAAACGCGAACATAATTCTTTCCTGATTCAACATGGTAGCGCGTGCCTAATAAGATTTGATTGCCTATCCTTTGGCGCCAAACCGGCTCAAACGCATTACTTAACTCTATGAGCCTGCTTAAAAAATAGCAGCTCTTTTTGTAGTCTAAGATATGTAAACGCAAACTAACAACTATTGTTGTTATTAATTCTACTCATTATTGTCGTTAAGCGCTGCGTTGTGCATATGTTTCGCCCATTTTATTGCTTCATTGTAGTAGCTATGAAGTAGGCTTTGTTTTATATCATACTTCACTGCAAACTGCTGAATACCAGCCCATTTTGCGCGTTCGAAGTACTGCGACAGTGTGAGGCAGTTGCGCAGCAAACCCGGTTTTCCACACAAAGCATCTTTTACCTCATCGCTTATTGGCACTTTACTCACCAGATCTTCAATACTTTGTTCCATCATGGCATCAAGTAGCGATAGTAAGCCTGTCAAAAAGCCTGTCATTGGGTCGTCATTGCTATGAATTTTGGTGTACACCAATTCACAAAATTTAGCGCGAACCAGTGCCATTTGCATGAGTTCGGTTGGTTGACCATCATTCAAATTCGCAAGCGCAAGCAACGAAATAAACTTCTTCACTTCTAGCTCGCCCATAAAGGTTAAAGCGTGTTTAAGCGAAGTGATCTTGTGACGTTTGTTGACTAAGGGGTTATTGATAAAGCGCAGTAGCAAATAGGTTAATGATGGATCGCGCTCAATAATTTTGTTCACTTCATCAAAGTTGAGTTTGCTTTGACTACTCAATGTCATTAGCTGCATCATTGTTAAGCTGCTCGGGCCTAGCTTTCGATGCCGAACAATTTCTGGTCGAGCTAAAAAATAACCCTGAAAATAGTCAAAACCCATTTCTTTGAACTTTCGAAACTCTTCGTAGGTTTCGATTCGCTCAGCGACGAGTTTTATTTTTTTCGATTTAAAGCGTTCTACAAGGGCGGGAATTTTGTCGTGAGGGATTTCTGTAATATCGATTTTGACAACGCTAGTGAAAGGGATGAAGTCCTCCCATTTCCCTTTCATATCATAGTCGTCTAGTGCAATCGGGTAACCTAACCCTCTGATGTGCTTGCATGCCGCGACAAGTGCATCATCCACCTCAACTGTCTCGACCACTTCTATGACGACTTTGCTTGCATCAAGCGATGTGGGAAAGCGAAACATGAGGGTGTCACGGTGAAAATTAATAAACGCCTTCTTATCACCGGTAATTTCTTCTATACCCAAACTCAGGTGAGTGGAGGTAAGAATTTTCGACGTTGCCTCATCAGGAGGAATATCAGGGAAGCAGTTTTCTTCGCCAATTCTAAAAAGTAATTCGTAGGCGTAAACTTCGCGATTTACATCGAATATAGGTTGTCTAGCGACATAAGCAAACATCAAATCCCTCTTTGCTGCATGAATGGCATCCCTTATACATCGACTTGTTTTTTATAGTTTGTGTCTAAAGAAAAGCGCTGCAGCGGTAGTAGTGCAAAAAATCGATTACATCAATCTATTATTTTCAGTTTCCATTGCGAAAAGCAAGACATATCATGTGTTACAACAAGTCAAATAGCCTAATTGATACTAATTGATAAGTGAAGCGAGAGAATACGGTAGTTTTCATCACGCTGAGATTAGCGGTAAACAAAAATTTATTCGCGTCCGTATAATACTACTGTAATAAAAAGTCGTATTATTAAGTTCAACTCTCGCACTTTATAAGCGTTCTTGTGACCAAGTTAGTTTATAGGTGGGAGTATCTACAGAAATTTGAACTTTTTTTCTACATGTAGGTCTTGATATTGTGTGAAAAGTCACTATACCTACATATCGGTTAGACTTCATATCTTAATTAGGTCTCGCGCGGCTTCAGTTACTTTGCTAATATGAAGCGGCAATAAATGAGGTGAACAATGAGCAATAATTTGCAATCTATGGCCCTGTCAGTGCCACACAGCGGTAGCATCGAAGGCTACATTCAAGCTGTAAGCAGCATTGATATGCTTAGCGCTGAGGAAGAGCGCGAGTTGGCAGTGCGCCTTCGCGAAGACGAAGACTTACAAGCCGCTCGAAAGCTAGTAATGTCACATCTTCGTTTTGTTGTGCACATTGCAAAGTCTTATTCAGGTTACGGCTTGCCACAAGCTGATCTAATTCAAGAAGGTAATATCGGTCTGATGAAAGCCGTTAAGCGTTTTGACCCTACAGTGGGCGTTCGCTTGGTTTCTTTTGCGGTACATTGGATTAAAGCCGAAATTCATGAGTTTGTACTTAAAAACTGGCGAATCGTTAAAGTTGCGACCACGAAGGCACAGCGTAAGTTGTTCTTTAATTTACGTAAAGCGAAGAAACGCCTTGGCTGGTTTACACATGATGAAGTACAGACGGTTGCTGACGAATTGGGTGTGAGTACAAAAGAAGTGCTTCAAATGGAAGCGCGTATGAGCAGCCAAGACCAAGCGTTTGATTTAACGGCAGATGAAGACGAAACGGGTAATTTTGCACCTGTTCAATACTTAGAAGATAAATCTTCTGACGTAGAAACTGATGTTATCAACAACGATTGGGATAAAGCCGCAAGTAAGCGCCTATATTCAGCCATTAAAACGCTTGATGAGCGCAGTCAAGATATTATCGAGACGCGTTGGTTGGCAGATAACAAGATTACGCTGCAAGATTTAGCTGACAAGTACCAAGTGTCTGCAGAGCGCGTTCGTCAAATTGAAAAGAACGCGATGAAGAAGCTGCAAGCAGCAATGGTAGCGTAAAGCTATTTTAGAGATACAAAAAAGCGCCTGAACGGCGCTTTTTTATTATCTGTTGAATCTGTCTTAAATAGCGTTGAGCTGACTACCACAGCTATTAAGCTTGGATTTAACGCTCACTCTTCTTCGTTCTTAGACGGGGGAAGTACCCAAAATACACCTTCAAATTCCGCAACAGGGTTATCTCCATCAAGGATCGCCACACTCAGCTCAAAGCGTGCTTTATGGTTCTTCTCTAAAGGCTTAAACTTCCCTGACAGCGTTTCGATATTGCAGATTGCACGTGGCTTCATGGTAATGGGTTTGTGATAGTGAATGTCACCGTCGCCAAGCACGATGTCACCGTCTAACCCGCGCTCTTTTAACTGCAGGTAAATCATGCCCCATCCCGTAAGGGTGGCCAATGAAAAAATACTGCCAGCAAACATAGTACCGTGAATATTGATGTTTTTATTCAGTGAAGCGCGGGTCTCTAAGGTTCTGCCAGTATACTGATAAAGCTTAATACCCATGTGCTCAGTGATAGGTATAGTTTCTGTCCACGTATCTTGTAGCGTCTTACACCATTTAGGGTGCAGCACAAGGGTGTTGTTTTCAGAAAACTTCTTCACCATTTGCTGACGTTTAAGCATACCCAATTCGTTAGGCGCTTCTCTCTCAATCTCAAAGCCACAGGCACTGAAAAAATCGATAGAGATTTCTCGGCTATTGGTTACTGCGCGAATTGCCCCTAAGTCTTTAGCAACGTTCTCAAGTGCTGCCATCATCATTTGCCCCAACCCTTTTCTAAGATGTTCGGGGTGTACGGCAATATGGCGAATTTGCGCCTCTTCAGCCGTGTTTAAATGCACGCGACCGCAGGCAACAATGTCGCCATTACGGTTAGTAATAATGCGGTGTTCGGCAACTTGCTCATATTCATCTTTTTCCGACCCAGGAGGGAAGTTCCAAGGCTGGCGTAAATGCTCCCAGCGAAAATGAAAATAAGCGTCAAACTCGGCATCGCTCTTTGGCGTTACAACCTTGTACACAATAAACCGACCTTTTTGTAAAAGTGAATTGCTATTTAAACGTAACCGTTACGTCGGCACAAGTTTAAATATGTAAGCAGAAATACGTTGAAGCAATGGTGTAACACTATCGTGAGTTACACCTGAAAATGAAATGTCACGGGTCCATCGTTGATAAGGCCCACTTGCATATCAGCACCAAATTGCCCTGTAGCAACGCGCATTCCTTTTTTATTGAGTGCTTCGATGAATTTATGATAAATCGCCTCGCCATGTTGTGGAGTGGCGCCCCTGGAAAAGCCTGGACGGTTGCCTTTTTGAGTATCGGCAACTAGCGTAAACTGCGACACAACTAAAATTTCACCACCAATTTGCTCGACATTTAAATTCATCTTACCGTCTTCATCACTAAACATGCGATAACGGCATAATTTGTTAGCGAGCTTTTCAATTTGCGCGTCGCCATCGTCTTTTTCAACACCAAGTAACACCAGCATGCCTTTACCAATTTCGCCCACAATTTCGCCGGCTACTGTGACATTCGCTTGTGAAACGCGTTGGATTAGTCCTATCACTTTTTTGACTCCCGAAGAAAACGCGACATATCGCGGGTTGCTCTGCACAAAGCGTACCCAATACTGGGCTCAGATGTGCTGTGTCCCGCATCTGGAATAATCTGCAATTGACTTTGAGGCCATGCTTTGTGAAGCATTTCTGCGGCTTCTGTCTTGCAGATCATGTCGTATCGACCGTGAATTATAGTGGCGGGAATATGGCGTATTTTGTCTATATTATCAAGGATATAGTTCTCGGGGATAAAGCATTTATTTGAAAGGAAATGGCATTCTAGCGTGGCTAGGCAGGTGACTAACTGCATGGGATACTGAGAAGTACAATCGCCAACGCCAGGCGGTAGCGTAATACGCGATAGACGTTCTTCCCATTGATACCACCGTTTTAGTGCGGCATGACGCAACACTTCATTGTTTGAATGCACGGCTTGGCTGTAGAAATCGCAAACCGCGGCGGTAGTGATAGGCTCTGGAATATCTTTAGTGAATTTCCTGTAGTACTCAGGGAACAGTTGTGCTGCGCAACCTTGAGGAGAAAGAAACCAATCTCTATCTTGCTGTCTTGCCAGAAATACACCGCGTAATATTAACCCTGTCACCCTTTGAGGATATTTAATCGCATAAAGCAAAGCTAGGGTAGAGCCCCACGACCCACCAAACAGCAATAGCTGAGAAATGCCTAAGTGCTCGCGCAATACATTAATATCGTTGACGTTGTTTGCCGTGTCGTTATTTGATGTTGAGGCTAAAGGGGTAGAGCGGCCACAGCCACGCTGCTCGTAGCCTATAATGCGATACTTGTTGCTGTCGAAAAAACACTTATAGTTGGGTGGCAGACCTGCACCGGGTCCACCGTGAACAAACAATACAGGTATCCCGTTAGGGTTACCACTTTGCTCGAAGTAGAGCGAGTGCCCGCTTCCTACGTCTATAAATCCATTTTGATAGCAGGTGACATCGGGGTAAAGTCGTTTCATTTTGTTTCTGCGCGTTGTGCGAGTGCCTGTTTTAGTTTAATTTATCATTATAAAGACTTACGCGAGCTTACCGCTTTCACCTTCCTAACGCCGAATCTTGTTGGTTGTTTCACAAAAAGATAAACGCTAGAAAAAGTGTTATGCGTACTAGCTAATCACATTATAGTCATAAATGCGAGGATGTTTATATGGCAGGTCAAGGATCAGGTGGTAACGTTATTGCCGCTATCTGTAACTTTTTTATCCCTGGTTTAGGGCATTTAGTACAAGGCCGCATTTTAGGGGCGTTGTTTTACTTCGTTGCGGTAGGTGTGTCTTATGCACTTGCGGCCACCGTGGTGTTAGCCGTTGTATTTTGGCCTTTAGGTGTCATTTTACATTTGATTTGTATTATCAGCGCAGCGCGCTACAAGGGTGGAGATTAGGCTAATGAAACTCATAGCATCAGTCTTTGTGGCAATGGTAGCCCTTAGCGGTTGTCAGTCTGCTTACTATGCGGCATGGGAAAAGGTTGGCGTAGAAAAGCGCGATATCTTAGTAGACCGTGTTGAGAATGCCAAAGAGTCACAAGAAGACGCGCAAGAGCAGTTTAGTTCTGCACTTGAAGCATTTAGTGCTGCGGTTGCCTTTGATGGCGGTGAACTTGAAGATGTATATGACCGTTTAAACGGCCAGTACGAAGATAGCGTAGCGGCTGCCGAAGAGGTGAGTGCTCGTATCGATAAGGTGGAAAGTGTTGCCGAAGCGCTCTTCGATGAATGGCAGGAAGAGTTAGAAAAGTACCAAAATGCATCGCTTAAGCGTGATAGTGCTGCAAAGTTGCGTGAAACGCAGCGTCGTTATAAGTCGCTTATGAGCGCTATGCGAAATGCTGAAAGCAAAATGCCGCCAGTATTAACGGCCTTACAAGACAATGTGTTGTATTTAAAACACAATCTAAATGCGAGTGCAATTGGTGCACTGCAAGGTGAATTATCAACTATTGAGAGCAATGTTGCTCAGCTTATTCGCCAAATGAACTCAGCCATTGCCGAGTCTGATGCGTTTATTGCGTCAATGAAAAACTAATAGCAGATCTATGTGGAAAGGGAGCAGTAGCTCCCTTTTTTTGTGCGTAATTCACGCGCTAGATAGCTTCTATCCTCACACCTATTCTTGAGGGACCTTTCTGGGCTCGTGTTCCGCTTTTCTATTCTCAAATGCTTCACCCAAACTACACGTGAATTCGGCACCAAATAACACGATGATCCACGACAAATAAACCCAGAAAAACAAGATGGGTATAACCGCAAGTGCACCGTAAATTAACTCATAAGAGGGAAAGTTGGTGACGTAAAGTGCAAAACCTGACTTTGTCATTTCAAATGCAATAGTGGCAACTAACGCACCCGCGAAAGCGTGGCGCGCAAATACCCGTCTGTTTGGCACTACCATATACAAAATAGCGAACGCGATCATGGCGGCGCCGCTAGGCACTAAACTGAGCAAGAAAGTGCCAAGGCCTGGTGTATATTCTTCGGTGAATGCAGCAAGCCCTGTTAGATATGAACTTACGATAACACTCGAGCCAATAAGCATGGGGCCAAGCGTTATAACCATCCAATAAATCGCAAACGTATAGATGATGGGTCTGTCACTTTGCGTACGCCAGATTCGATTAAGAGTTTTATCGACATTTGAAATAAGCAAAAGTGCAACGACGAGCAGTGACAAAATACCAATGGCACTCATTTGTGACGCATTTCCCACAAAGTCAGTCATGTATTTGTGAACAACATCACTGGCGGTTGGCACAAAGTTACTAAAAATAAAGTGCTCGAGCTTGCTGCGTACCGATGCGAATGCGGGAAACGCTGACATTATGGTAAACGTCACCATTATAAAAGGGACAAGCGAGAGTAAAGTGACATAAGCCAAATGCCCAGCGGACACCGCAATATTGTCTTCTTTGCAGCGCTTAATAAAGATATCAAAGAGATCTTTGACTTGCGGGGCAACGTCCCTATATATGGCTTTTACCCTGTCTAAATCCACGCTAGCTCTCCTGATAACACTCAATGACTTAAGATAAGAATAAGGTGCACCTGCGCGCACCTTATGAAATGTTAACTGTGAGAAGACGTTGTAGCAAAACTTTTGTGTAAAAAGCTATTTATCCGTTCCCGCGCACTCCAAGCATGTGACAAATGGCATAGCTCAACTCACTGCGATTAAGCGTGTAGAAGTGAAAATGCTTAACGCCTTCTTTTGCCAACACTTTAACTTGGTCCATGGCAATGTTGGCACCAATAAGGTTACGTGTTGCTTGGTCGTCCTCATCTAATCCGTCGAACATTTTATGTAGCCAACCTGGTACGTGCACATTGGTAAACCCGGCAAACTTCACCAAAGTTTGGTAATTGGTAACAGGCAATATACCTGGCACTAGGTCTAGGTCTACACCTGCTGCGGCGGCACGGTCTCTAAAGCGTAAGAATACGCTGGTATCAAAAAAGAACTGTGAAATGGCTTCAGTGGCACCCGCTTCAGCTTTGCGCTTCAAATTCAGTAGATCGAATTGAGCGTTAGGTGCTTCAGGGTGTTTTTCAGGATACGCTGCAACTGAAATGTCAAAATCAGCCACGTCTTTTAGCAATGCGACTAAGTCTGACGCGTACATTTCTGTTTTATCGACTCCCGGTGGTAAGTCACCACGCAGGGCAACAATACGGCGAATACCTGAGTCCCAGTAATCTTGCGCAATTTGCTTTAATTCCTCACGGCTTGCATCAACACAGGTTAAATGCGGCACAGCAGCTACGCCTGTTTGTTGTTGAATGCGCTTTACCACATCGTGTGTTCTATCGCGCTCGCCACTGTTTGCACCATAGGTTACTGACATATAACTTGGTTTTAGCGGCGCAAGACGCTCAACTGATTTCCAGAGTGTTTTTTCCATGGCTTCGGTTTTTGGTGGGAAAAACTCAAAAGACACATCAATATCACGCAGCTCTGATAGTGACTGATTTAATGCATCGATACCCTGTGCGTAAGAAACCATGGCTTATTCTCTCAAAATAGTAATCATATAGACGTTTAGACGTCTAAATTAAAGAATATATGTCTAGACGTCAAGAGGTTTACACTGCTCAATTGACCTTTTCGTGAACTTGTTTAGAATTTCTATTCATAACATAAATAAGAGTAGACCGAGTTAGTACAATGGCAGAATGGAACGGTAAATATATTCACCCCTACGCAGAGCATGGTAAAAAGAGCGAACAGGTTAAGAAAGTCACTGTTTCTATACCCATTAATGTGCTTAAAGCGTTGACAGACGAACGCACTCGTCGGCAGATAAACAATTTACGACACGCAACCAATTCAGAGTTGCTGTGCGAAGCATTTCTACACGCATTTACAGGGCAACCCCTGCCCAATGATGATGATTTGAGAAAAGACAATCCTAATCGCGTGCCGGCAGAAGCTAGACGAATTATGGAAGAGATGGGCATTGACCCTAGTTTCGAGAATGACGTGACAGAAGACGCGTAAGCGAAGACTAATCAATTGTTGGCCATAGATAATAAAAACGGCGCTTAAGATAAGCGCCGTTTTTATTAGAGTACGAGTAAATTGTTATTCAGCATTTGGTGTTTGCACGATGCGCGCTACACCAGACTCAATAGCGGCTTTTGATACCGCAGACGCGATACGTTCACACAAGCGAGGGTCCATAGGCTTCGGGATAATATAGTCCTTACCAAACGTTAAACTCTCACTTTTACTTGCCGCAAGTACCTCTGCTGGCACCTCTTCTTTAGTGATAGCGCGCAGCGCTTCAACCGCGGCCACTTTCATCTCATCGTTAATGGCTTTAGCACGCACATCCAGTGCACCACGGAAGATGAATGGGAAGCACAGTACGTTGTTTACTTGGTTCGGGTAGTCCGAACGGCCAGTGGCCATAATTAAGTCTTTGCGTACTTCGTGCGCAAGTTCAGGCTTTATTTCTGGGTCTGGGTTTGAACAAGCAAACACAATTGGGTTTTCAGCCATTAATGCTAACGTTTCTGGAGGCAGTACATCTGGACCAGAAACGCCTACAAATATATCGGCGCCTTCCATTACGTCTTCAAGGGTGCGCTTGTCGGTATTATTTGCAAAGAGCTTTTTATGTTCGGTTAAATCCTCGCGACGAGTGTGAATAACCCCTTTTCTATCGAGCATGTAAATACGCTCGCGCTGCGCGCCGCACTTAATAAGCAGCTCCATGCATGCAACAGCTGCTGCGCCTGCGCCCATGCACACTATCTTGGCGCTCTCTATCGACTTACCTTGAATTTCAAGGGCATTAAGCATACCCGCAGCGGTAACGATAGCTGTTCCGTGTTGATCGTCATGGAACACAGGTATATTACAGCGCTTGATAAGTTCTTGTTCTATTTCAAAACATTCTGGCGCTTTGATATCTTCTAAGTTGATACCGCCAAACGTGTCTGCAATGTTGGCTACCGTGTTAATAAACTCTTCGGTAGTTCTGTGCTTAACTTCAATATCAATGGCATCGAGTCCAGCGAAGCGTTTAAACAAAAGCGCTTTACCTTCCATTACAGGTTTAGATGCTAAAGGTCCAAGATTACCCAGTCCTAAAATAGCAGTACCGTTACTAATAACAGCAACCATATTGCCTTTCGCTGTATACTTATAGGCATTATCAGGATCTTCAGCTATTTCTCTGACAGGCTCGGCAACGCCGGGACTATAGGCGAGTGCAAGATCGTCAACGCTATCAGCCGGGGTAGAAAGCTCCACGCGAATTTTTCCCGGCGTGGGTTTAGCATGGTAATCAAGTGCGCGTTGTCTAAAATCTGACATGTAAAATGGTATCCTTAGATGTAGGGTTCATCGGTGTCTTCGCTCACGCCTTGTACGCATTTTTATCGTTGTTATTGTTAATGTTACAGCAAGGGTTACACGACGTTTTTGTTAGAATTAATCCAGCCTTAGCTGGTGCACAGGCAATAGTAAGGTATTATTCACAAAATTAATACTCACTATATCGCTTGTTGATCGCAACTCTAACACAGCCTTTCACTGTGTACATATCTGATCAGAATTCTCATGTACCAATGTAGGTGACGCGTACTTATTAGACCAGTAATATAGCGCTATAATTGCCATTCATATGATTTATTAATGGCATCGACCTCATACGTATACTGTATTTTTAAATGTGGGGGAGGTGGGTAACAAAAACAGTCTTATGCAGTTGGCTGTAATCGTTCAGGAGAAGTATTTGTGACTGATAGAAAGCTTGTTAACGTGCTTACTGATGTGTGCGAAGCGGCTAAGAAAGACGGTGTTGGCTTTGTGTGGCTTACCCACACTGGACACTGGCGTGCGCCTCATGTCGTTGCGGTGTTTCAAACTGAGTCGCAGCGCAACGCGGCAATTACCTCGCAGTGGAATATGGACTTTATAAACAGTGTGAATATTGCTTTAGAGAGTATTAAGTCTCAGGCTGCTTCAATACGTTTTGATAGCGAGGAAAAATGTCAACGGTTGAGTGGTGGCAATTGGGACAGGCATTTGCAAACTCATCACTTGCATTAATGTCTAGGCAATAAAAAAGCGCCATATAGGCGCTTTTTTAATATCGATACCGATAAAGGTAATGGGCTTATTTTTTGCCCAATGCACCGAAACGCTTCTTGAAGCGATCAACACGACCACCAGTATCAACGTTACGTTGCTTACCAGTGTAGAATGGGTGACAAGAAGAACATACGTCTAGGTTGATGTCTTTACCCATTGTTGAACGGATTTTCATTACGTTACCGCAAGAGCATGTTGCAGTGATTTCAGCGTAGTCTGGGTGGATACCTTGTTTCATGGGATTACCTCACATAATAAGGCCGTATCGCTATACAACCCGAAGTTGCACACCATACGTAACTTTATATTCAAATGATAAGTCGTTCAAAGAACAGCCTATCGCAAAAGAGCGGCGCATAATAAAGGAAGGCCGTGTATTGATCAAGCGGTTTTTGTATGGCGAATGAGCAGGGCAACCTGTATCATCAGCGGTTGCTTGTAACACGTGTTTCAAAAGGCTGACAAAAATCCACTATGGCATTTATTCAAGTCGCAGTACCTGCACCATTAAGACAACTATTCACTTACACGCATATCGCATCACTAGATAAAGGCGTGCGGGTGGTGGTGCCCTTTGGGCCACGTAAACTCGTTGGTGTGGTTGTAGGTACAGTGCAAGAAGCGCATGTGGAAAATGTTGAAAAATTAAAGCCTATTGAAGATGTCATTGATGATAGGCCCATCATTGATGATGTACTGCTTAAAATGGCGCAGTGGCTATGGCAATACTATCACCACGC
Organism: Alteromonas sp. KC3; assembly: GCF_016756315.1. Taxonomy (NCBI): domain Bacteria; kingdom Pseudomonadati; phylum Pseudomonadota; class Gammaproteobacteria; order Alteromonadales; family Alteromonadaceae; genus Alteromonas; species Alteromonas sp. KC3. Next base: position 4,014,588 of record NZ_AP024235.1, on the reverse strand, counting down.
GCCGGGCGAAGTATTACACGCCATGCTACCGGTACTGTTGCGAAAAGGTGAATCTCCTGACCCTACAGCACAGGAAATGTTGGTATTAAGCGAACAAGGGCGTGCTGAGAGTGCAGATACACTATCCCGAGCCCCTAAGCAAAAAGCATGTTTTGAAGCGCTTTTAAAGTCACAACTACACGCTTCTCAAGCTAGAAAGTTATATGGCGCGCCCGCGGTAAAGGCACTAATTGATAAAGGAATGGTGACGCTTGATGCCATGGTTCCCACCTTCATCGAGCATGGATGGCTTTCTACACTGCACATAGGTGAGAAGCCTGTGCCTGATACCGAACAGTCGGTTGCTATTGCGGCGCTCAATCGTCAGCACGGCAGTTTTGCTGTTAGCTTACTTGAAGGTGTGACCGGAAGTGGTAAAACGGAAGTTTACTTGCAGGCCATTGAGCCATTGTTAAAAGAGGGCAAGCAAGTACTCATACTGGTGCCCGAAATTGGGTTGACCCCGCAAACGGTTGCGCGTTTTGAAAAACGTTTTGGTATTGAAGTGGGCGTATTGCATTCACAAGTACCTGATAAAGCGCGTTTGCATGTTTGGCAGCGCGCACGTGCGGGTGAACTGGGTATTATCATAGGAACGCGGTCTGCCATTTTTACGCCGCTCAAACACCCAGGCATGATCATTGTAGACGAAGAGCATGATGAATCGTTTAAGCAGCAGGATGGTCTGCGCTATCACGCCCGCGACCTTGCAGCGATGCGTGCAAAACAGCATAACATACCGTTATTGTTAGGCAGTGCAACACCAGCGCTTGAAACCCTCAATAATGCGCTTAGTAATCGCTACGCACATCTTCAGCTAACGAAACGAGCAGGTGGCGCATCAAGTACGCATCAGCATGTGCTTGATGCGCGCGATCAACCCATTCATTACGGCATTTCGCAAGGTCTACTTACCATTATGCGTCAGCACATAACAACGGGAAACCAAGTGTTGGTGTTTGTAAACAGGCGAGGCTATGCCCCAGCAATGCTCTGTCACCATTGCGGTGAGACGGTAATGTGTAAGCGATGCGACAGGCCCTATACCGTGCACAAGGCGCAGAATCGTTTGCAGTGCCACCACTGTAGCAGCACTCGCGCAATGCCAAATAATTGCGAAGCGTGTCATAGCAGCGAGCTAGTCACTGCAGGTACGGGCACAGAGCAGGTTGAGCAAGGTTTAGCCTCACTGTTTCCTGGGGTAAAACAAGTACGCATAGACAGCGATACTGTTCGTGGCAAAGATAAACTTCATCAAACGCTAGACGCGATAAACAAGCGCGAGTACCAACTATTAATAGGTACTCAAATCTTGTCTAAAGGACATCACTTTCCTCACGTTACCTTGGTGGCTGTGCTTGATTGTGATGGCGCTTTATTTAGCGCAGATTTTCGTGCGCCTGAAAAACTTGCGCAGTTGGTAACCCAGCTGGCGGGTAGAGCGGGGCGTGCCAGTAAACCAGGAGAAATGTGGTTTCAGACCCATAACCCTCAACATCCGTTACTGCAAGACTTGGTGCACAATGGTTATGGGCATTTCGCGCGTCATGCATTAATGGAGCGTAAAGCGGCTAGGTTGCCGCCTTTTATCAGCCAGTTTGTTATTCGAGCGGAAGCAACTGACAGCGCACTGGCGTATCGTTTCTTACAAGGCAGCAAAGCAATTTTCTCACAACAGCAGGCAATTGAAATGAATGGTCCGTTTCCTTGTTTAATTGAGAAACGACAAGGGCGTTTTCGATTTATGTTGGTGTGCAGCCATGAAAAACGCGCGCCACTGCACAGTGCATTAAGACTCGCGCTGCCCTTTTTACAGGCGTTGCCACAGGCGACGAAAGTACGCTGGTCAGTTGATATCGATCCAACTGATTTCAGTTAGCTTGTTGCGCAGCAATGCGATAGAATTTTTATCAGCGATAGTGCGCATCGCTTGTATAGCTAACTTCGTTTTACATTATTTTAATTGGTATACGACGTTTCTTACGACAACGAAAAACGATAACAAGTAGGAATTTTGCCAACTATGGCCCAACGCGATTATGTCTCTCGTGGACGCTCTACACAAAAAAAGAAACCTGTAAGCCAAGGTAAAAAACCTGCGGCTAACGCACAGATGAATTCGTCTGCTTCTCCCAAACTACCTATTATCCGTTTAGTTGGCGTGTTTGCGCTTGTTATTGGTTTTGGCGCGTTCTTATGGTCTATCAAAGACAATGTGGAAGAAGACGTTGATACACAAGCAGCTCGCCCTGTTGCACCTACAGAAGAAGCTCTACCAGAATTACCTGAAGAAGAATGGGAATACATTAAAACCCTACCTGGCTACGAGGTAGAGGTTGAAGTAAAAGAACAAGAAAAGTCAGACAAACGCTACTTAATGCAGTGCGCATCATTTAGAACCCGTGCACAGGCTGAAGAAATGAAAGCGAAAATTGCGTTTCAAGGGTTAGAAGCGCTAATACGTCACAGTACAGGAAGTAATGGCGATTGGTTTAGAGTGATATTAGGTCCGTTTGAGTCTAAACGCGACGCTGAAAAAGCAAAACATAGCCTGCGCAAAGTGAATATAGCAACGTGCCAGATTTGGTACTGGAACTTATAGGTCACTGTTCACCTAAATAAGCCGGCAGAAACGCACCCCAAAGCAAAAAGGAATAGCAAAAAGGAATAATAAAAAGGACGTAAAAATGAATAGCCGTACGCACAATGCCGGCAGTGTCGAGCAAGGTCCTGACTATTCGCGTTATAGTGTAGAGGACCTTGAAGATGTGCTGGAGAATATCGATCAACGCGCTTATCCAGACCGTTACGCGGCGGCGCAAGCTGCACTTGCACAAAAGAAATCATCCGCAGAAATGTATAAGGGCGAACAGATAGAAGGTGAGGATAGCGACAAACCTCTAGTCAAGCCCAAATGGTCAGAGCGACATGTTGTCACTCGATGCTGTGACATCATAATACTTGTGTTATTCCTCGGGCCAATAATGACGCTTTTCACCGACTTTAGTGTGGCAAATCGTTGGTTGGATAACTCCTCGTGGGCAATATATGCACTAACCCTATTGGTAGGGTGGCTATGGTACACCTCGCTCTATGTCGATAAGCTACAACTACAGCAATTAAATAGCAGTGTGCGCGGTAAAATATCCATAGTGACAATGCCCTTACTGGGTGCGCTCTTTAGTTTGTTCTTAGTGGATGATACGTTGCCCTATCTACTGCATAGCGTTTCTGCTTCTCATGTGGCAGAGCATAAAGTGAAGTATCGAAAAGGGGATGCTGCAAAGCATTGTCGCTACAAAGTGCTGCTTGAGGATACCAAAACCTTGTCTCATGACAGACTGTGCCTAGCCGCAGAAGAATTCAAACGCTTGCCTCGAAAAGGTACGTTAGTGCTGAAAGGTGCCGAAAGCGCTTACGGGTTTAAAATTGAATCTTATCAACTGTCATATCGTTAATTGACGTTGTGAACTGTTATTCCCAGCTCGTTAGTCGCAGCTCTTTAGTCCTATCTGTTAGTCGATGCCGCTTGGCGTAAGTACTGCAAACTCAGCTAACCCTGAGCGAGCATAATGCGAACCATATATTTCTTCGAGTTTGCCGCTATCTCTTAAAAGTGGCATTGTGGCGTCAAAGTGCGCAGCAAGCGCCTTACCGCGTGGGGTATTCTTAAATGCCAAATATAACTTGTCTCCTTCTCGTATGGCTTTGTGGTGAATTCGGCCATGGTATGCCTCCAAGTAATTAATGTCGTAATCGAGCATATAATCGAGACGCCGATTTAACACAAGTTCAAACCCTGCTTCTATTGTGTCTAGTGGGTACGCGCTTTCAATATTAGGAAATAGCGAATCAAAGCCGTAGCCCTTTCGCCAAGCAACTTGCTTTCCTACAAAAATCTCGTCGAGATTATCTGAAGGTGGCGAATCGGGTCGATAAAAAATATGAATAGGCAGGTCAGTATCTAAAATCCACGTGGCATAAACCGCGTCGGGTAAGTCGTGTTGATATACACCAACCATAACATCGGCTTTATGCTGTTTGAACTGATTCAGTGCGCGGGGGTAAGTGCTGGTTTGATAGTGAATTGTATAACCGTCGAATACCTCGTCAAGCAGTTCGAAGTACACGCCGGTATTGTCTCTGTTGGTAAACTCTTTCCAGTAAGCCGCTGAGACTACAATGGGGCGTTCATTCGTATTCGCAAATGCGGTGCTGCTAAATAAACATGCCGCCCCACAAAGGCTGGAAATAAATACTGAGAAAAATACGAAGTAACGCAATGTATTGCTGCCTATAATTTTTGTTATCCGTATTTTTTAGTATAGACACCAATGCTTCGCAACCCCAATTAGAGATTGTTGTTCTTTGTTGCGCACAGTGCTTATTGCTTAGCGCTAACCATTGCAATACCCAACCACACAAACCAGACAATCTGTCCTAAACCAAAAATCGCCGTAGAGGCTTCAAATACCATGTTTCCAGTTAACAAAGATAAACCGGAAAACAGGGTTAATATACCGGCAATACCTACCGCAACACCAATGACGTGAAGTGCTTTTGTATAAACATTGGCCTTTATACCCATAAAGCTTAATATCAGCACCCATATGGCGCCGAGTAATTCTATGCCACCGCCAAGTGCATCAACTACGATATCCACACTCTTAAGTACCACTACCGCGCTGTCTTCGTCGGTATCGGCGAAGTTGGCTAAAAAGGGCAAGCTAACTAAGAAAATAAAAGTGCTTGCCAGTACAAAGGTAGCCCAAATGTGACCCAGCGCGCCGGTATATTTCGCAAAATTAGGCATACTCGATTTAAAACGCGCCTCAAGAGATTGATTGAGTAGTAGCAAACTCAAACTAAACACAATGCCTATCACAATATACCCAAGAAAGAAGGTATCTCGTTGTGAGATTAAAAAGTGAAGGTGACCTTTGTTAGAGCTATCTGAAGGCGCATCTAGCAGCCCAAAGAAAAGTACAAAGCCAAAAAGATAAGTGAGGGCACATATAATTGCAGCTATGCCACCGGCGCGTTGAAGTTGCATACTATTAATCTCAAGGTGAACCGTAAACGTTTGCTATTACGCGATATAACAACGCTGGCGGCAACTATGATTTGTAACAAGTGTTGTCACCGCCTATGCGCTATTTACCGTTAGCGATTAAACAGTGACGTTAACGCGCCGTTAGGTAATGCAGGGATATCGATGATGTTAAAAGCAACAAGTCCAAGGGCAGTAAGGTTTAGCAGTACAAGGGCCCAATAGACTCGCATAAACTCAGCTTTACTGCGCTTGTGCTTAAATACGTGCTGCGCCACTAGTGCGCCTGGCCAGCCGCCGATAAAGCCGAAAAAATGCAGCTTTGCTTCAGATATTCGCCAGCGGTTTTTCTCTGCCGCTGACTTGTCGATGGCATAGAGCAAAAACGTTACACCGCTTATTGCACAATACGCAAAAATTAGGGTGGCGGGTAACCTATTGAAGAAGGTCAAAAGTGCCAGCGCTATGGCGAAACACGTTAGAAAGACAGTAGTAAACTTGTTTTTAGCCGTGTGCTTAGCAGACGTTATCCGCTTGGCCTTATAATCTTTTAATAAGTTGATATTGTGTGCTTGATAACTACCTTTGTTGTCTTTTTTCAGCTCATACACAATGATATCGCCATTGACGGGCCGTCTAGAGCGGTTGGAAAAGGCCTTTATATGGGCAAAAGCGCGGGTGCCGCCTCCGTTGGGCTCGACAAAACCAAACCCTTTAGCATCGTCCCAATGCTGAATTCGTCCTTGATACTTCATTACTACTCCATGTGTTTTTGAACGGTTATTCACGCTGAAGTATGCGCGTTATGCGTTACCTGTTCAATGTGTTTTACCGCACATACACTTTTTTACTGTTTACGCGGTATGCACTTAATTAGGTAATACCCTTGAAATTAACCAGCCTTACCCCACTTTAATTGTTATTGAATTTATACGCTGTTGCCTTTAAAGCAATTTAAACGCGGCAGCGCCCAGCTAAACGGGGAATTAACGTGACAACGATTGTATCTGTACGACGTGGAAATCAAGTAGTGATGGCGGGCGATGGCCAAGTATCACTAGGCAATACCGTAATGAAAGGTAATGCACGCAAAGTGCGCCGTTTATACCACGACAAAATACTGGCTGGCTTTGCTGGTGGCACTGCCGATGCCTTCACGCTATTTGAACGTTTTGAAGCTAAGCTTGAAGCGCACCAAGGGCATTTGACCAAAGCCGCCGTTGAACTTGCCAAAGACTGGCGAACCGATCGCATGCTTCGAAAGCTTGAAGCTTTACTGGCTGTGGCCGATGAAACGGCATCATTTATTATTACCGGAAACGGCGATGTAGTGCAGCCCGAACAAGACCTTATTGCCATTGGTTCTGGTGGTAACTACGCACAAGCTGCCGCTACTGCCTTGCTTAATAACACTGAGTTAAGTGCAAAAGAAATTGCTGAAAAATCGTTAACTATTGCTGGTGATATTTGCGTATTTACCAACCATAGCCAAACTATTGATGTACTAGATTACTAAGTAACGACGCTGCTTAAACGCAACAACATGTCGTTATCTGCTGTGTGCGCTCGCATTCTTGTTATTAACTTACGCGCACAATGCACTTGTTAGAAAAGGGTTTATTCATGTCTGAAATGACACCAAGAGAAATTGTTCACGAGCTAGACCGCCATATCATTGGTCAGCAAGATGCAAAGCGTGCGGTATCTATTGCACTGCGTAACCGCTGGCGTCGCATGCAGCTTGAGCCAGAGCTGCGCCAAGAAGTCACACCTAAAAACATTCTTATGATTGGTCCTACGGGTGTGGGTAAAACCGAAATTGCACGTCGTCTTGCTAAGCTGGCTAATGCTCCTTTTATCAAGGTAGAAGCCACCAAGTTCACCGAAGTGGGCTATGTGGGCAAAGAAGTTGAAACCATCATTCGTGATTTGGCCGATATTGCCGTAAAAATGACGAAAGAAAACGAAATGAAGAAAGTGAAATTTCGCGCAGAAGAAGCTGCGGAAGATCGCATTCTTGACGTGCTTATTCCACCGCCAGAAGACGCGTGGGGAAATAAAGAAGACGTTGAAGATCGCGGCACGCGCCAAGCATTTCGTAAAAAGCTTCGTCAGGGCGACCTAGACGACAAAGAAATTGAAATTGATGTGGCACAGCCGCAGGTGGGCGTTGAAATTATGGCGCCTCCAGGCATGGAAGAAATGACCAATCAGCTTCAGGGCATGTTCCAAAACTTGTCTGGTTCGCAAAAGAAAAAGAAGAAGCTGAAAATTAAAGATGCGTTTAAGCTATTGGTTGAAGAAGAGGCTGCACGCCTAGTAAATCAAGAAGACTTAAAAGAAAAAGCCATTGAGTCGGTAGAGCAGCACGGTATTGTGTTTATCGATGAAATTGACAAAATTTGTAAGCGCGAAGGCAATACGTCGGGCGATGTGTCGCGTGAAGGTGTTCAGCGTGACTTACTGCCTTTGGTAGAAGGTTCGACGGTATCGACTAAGCACGGCATGGTAAAAACCGACCACATTTTGTTTATTGCATCAGGCGCATTCCAAATGAGTAAGCCGTCTGATCTTATTCCAGAACTACAAGGTCGTTTACCTATTCGCGTTGAACTTGCAGCACTTAAAGTTGGCGACTTCAAGCGCATTCTTACCGAGCCAAATGCATCGCTTACACAGCAATACATTGCACTAATGAAAACCGAGGGTGTGGACATTAGCTTTGATGATTCTGGTATTCAGCGCATTGCTGAAGCTGCATGGCAAGTTAACGAACGCACTGAGAACATTGGTGCTCGTCGTTTGCACACGGTGCTAGAGCGCTTAATGGAAGATATTTCGTTTGATGCTTCTGAAAAAAGCGGCGAGAGCTTTGTGATTGATGCTGACTATGTGAATTCTCACTTAGAGACACTGGTAGATAACGAAGACCTATCGCGCTTTATTTTGTAATTCGCGTTTTGTATATTTTGAAAGCCCAGCGTCATGCTGGGCTTTCACAATTCTATAGCGGATACACTGTAGGAAAATAAATGGTTCTACATCGTACGCTAAGCTATTTGTCGCCTTTACAGTAATAAAGAGCACCACTTTTTAAATTAGGTCTTTCTATCCAGGCTCATTGTACCTACGCCCATGTAGTGAAAGACAGAAACTTACATAAGATTTGGGGGTGTAAAAAAATTATGAAACAACAAAGGCTTACCCGGTTTTCAACTATTACTAGAATCCCTACGTTACTGTATAAGAAATGGAAAGTTTGAGTATTATCTTAAAAAATGAGTTGGTTTATAAATTCACTTAGATTAACCTTAGAGACGATAGGAGTTGTCGCTGTAAATTAAAAAGGAAATTTAAATGTTACTAAAAAAGAGTGTTTTGTTTTTGTTGTGTTGTTCTATGGCCTCGCTTTCGGGGTGCCAAATAACTGGTAGAGCAAAATATGAAGAAGGCCCTGTCCTAGTCGAAGTTGAAGGTTCAGCTGGTGACGGTGCCAACCTTATCGACGAACTTCTTGCTCCCATCTCCTATGCACTTGCTTCTGCAGGCGTTATTTCCGAATCTGATTGGGATTCATTTGATCCAGATTCATTCTACATAGAGGTAGAAGGTCAAAATTCACAAACAGTAGCTTCAAGAGCTAAGGTTTCGTTAAGTGACGGGAACTACTTGCTAGCTACAAGAAATTTCTCGGTGACACGCTCTGGGAACAGGTTTTATCTCGCGGATTCAAACTCATTTAAACAATGGGCTTCTGCATATAAAGACTCAGCTGATAAAATTGCGATAGAATTAAATCGAGAGACTACGTATTTTGGTCAAGGGTCATCAAAAACGACAGTCGTTTATGACAATAATGTGATCGCTGTTGCAACTGAATATCATATTTGTACTGATGAAGCTGGTGAAAATCAGTTTATTTGTACTAAATCATAAATAGACGAGACTAAAGCAGCAATGCAACTCCTATCCTCTTTTAGGTGTATAGTCCTGATTATTTTGGCAGGACTAATCGTCGGGTGTTCTATTTACCCGACCTATCCAAAACCGAATGGCACACTCAGCTTGTTTGTTGTAGAAAGTTTTTTAGGTAGGAATACAACGTACAGCCAAGTGTCACTTGATAATATGTCACTCCAGGAAAAAAGCTATAGCGATTTGAAAAAGGGAACTACTGCTAGGTGTGTTTATAACATCGAATCTATACGAGTAAGTGTTTTTGAAACTCGAGAAACGCAGTGTATAGCTTTTGAAGAAGAACCGCCAACTCTCAATATTAAGCTTCCAGTAGAAGCTGAGCTCTATTATTTAGATGAAGAAAATTTTTATATCAGAAATAAAATAGAGCGTAACCGTTTGGTTTTCGCTACAAGTAAAAATGTTTTTAGAAAAAAATATTATGAATCAAATTCCCGTTTTCATCTATACGCTATGTTTACCACTCTACACGAGGCTTTTCACTATCTTCATTTAATAGAAAATCCGGGGTTCTCAGTCTCTTATGAAAGAGAGGAAATCTTGGCAAGTGTGTTTGCTTTTGTATTACTAAAAAATAAAATCAAAATGTCTGAACTCAAAGAGTTTTTACACAAGGAGATGCTCCCAGCGGATAAACTATCATTATCTGAGATTACGAAATCACTCAATGCAGAAATAGAGTTTTTAAAAATAATAGAACAAGAAAATGAAGTTGAAAAATATTTTAGAGAAGCCCTTTTACTTATTGGCGCTGATTCTATCAATATTCAGCGTAAGCGCGCTTTGTGAAACAGTTGATGCTGAGGTTGCGACAAATAGAATCTTAGAGAATTCTTACATAGAGAAGTCATTCGGCACCTGTGTAGTTTCGCATGTACACAGTGTTCTACTGCAGACTTCTGGTAACGGTATAAGTCTTAACTGTTTACCTGAAGACCTACCTTCCAGAATAGGGCTATTGAAAGACTTTTTGAGCACAAGTCTTCTAATTGGAAATCATAACGAAGCTTATTCTTACCTTAAGTTATTAGAAAGCGAAGCAAAAAAATTAAGACCAGAGGCTAGAAAAGCGTTTAGCAATAGTATTGCTATGACCAGGGAAATTTTATCTAACACAAAAAGGATTCGTAGTCACAAACGCAGACTTAAAAGCCGCTACGAGGGTGAAATTGAAGGTTTGGGAGTCACTATAAAAAATCAATATTATTCAATTGACACCGGTGCCTTCTATGGTACCAAGAAACTTACAGTTAATGAAGGTAAGGTGAAGCTGAGTTCATTTCAAGCGGAAATGTTTGATGCTAATTATGCAATCGAAGACGGGCTCGTTTTTACAGAAAACGAAGAGTATGTTTTGGGTCAGCAATATTTGTATCAATCTGAAGTAATAAATTTCAAACAGCCAATCACTGCTGTAACGTCGAAAGAACTATTCTATTGGGCTGGGAACATCTTTTTTGTAGCAGAGTTACAATTGGCCTCCTTAAAGTTTGAGGAGAGAATTGTATGTGTTGACACAGGGTCTTCGCACTCGTACATAGATGATAAAGCAATATTTACAGCGATGGAAAAAGTGAAAGCCTTGAAAAGCGAAGAGTTTGTCTACATTGAAATTGAATCCTCTAACCGTATTTCCTCAGCTAGGGCATATAGAATAAATGTAGAAAACTCAATTCTGAAAGGCCAATACTATCTGATTGTACAACCTGAGATTAATCGGGTTTGTGATGTTATTTTGGGCAAAGATTGGGCTTCGAACAATTTGGTCAACCTAAGTTTGCGAAATAGATTTTTAGAAATAGCAAACTAAATATTTACTTCAATTGACCTCGGTAGAATAGCAAACATTTTCAGACGCGAATTCAACTCCCAAGTACACCAATCGCTGATTAGGCTGTTTTTTTCTTTTCTTCCAACACGATAGCAGGTTGTTTAAATCAGAGGAACTTTCTCAGTCTTAAGGTGATAGACCGCTCTGTATCTTTAACGCTTAACCAAGATGACAAACGCATCTTTACCGTTTTTATCTGATGCTGAATCGCCCCTAACTTCCTATACAACTCTCGGTTAGACTAATTAATCATGACTATGTGTTGAGAACGCTAACCGATAAAATTCAAAGTTAAATCAGTTTAACAAGTAGTTGATCGCGAGCACTAATAGTATGACGTTGTCGAGCGATGAGATGCCGCAACGCACAATCTTTGTGCGTAGGTTAGAAAGTACTGCCTTAATTCTAATTAGCGAAACAAACATTACTCGAGCTACAGTCGCGCACTCTTTAATTGGCAATAAGTTTGTCGGAAGCCGTCCCTAATTTAGAATCTTTCCACTAACAGAAAAGTACAATAGTTAGCAAAATTAGAACTATTTGAAAGTCAGAGGATGGTGCAATTGTGAAAGTGGTTGGCTCAAAAACGATAGTTGATTTATCACAACTAAAATAAACACGGTTGATAAATAGTCATAGAAGTGTCTAAAGAATGTGCTATAAAAAGCAAAGGAATGTGAAAAAAAACGGTAAGAATGCACTAATAAGAAGGAAGATACATGTTTGTACCCAGCATACTCTTAAAACAACTATACACTAGAGCAAGTCTTTCAAAGACTGATAAAGGGGTGTCATTTTCTCTTAAAAACAGATTAAAAGACGCCACAATAAAAGAGTTGAAATGGATTTCATTGGATGGAGAAAAAATTCCAGACCATAAAATATCGCTACAACTTTCAAGCGATACGTGCATTTCCGTAGAAGAACTTAACAAGTCTGAAGGTAAGCCATTTGGTCTACGTCAAACTATTACGGTGCATCTTGATATTGATGAAGCGCCGTGCCCTGAAAAGCGCAAGCTTGGTATTTGCTTCTCGGCCTCACCGTTCGGAAAATTAAAGTTTGAAGTAGAAGATAATATTACCGCGGCAGGTGAGCGCAGTGCGTTTATTCCGCGTGATGATATGGATGACTATGGCGAGTCAATTATAAAAACACGTCAAGAATATTTCGAAAGCGCGACCGACAAGAAAATTAATCATGTGGGTCAATACTCTATCGATCCACAAGAACTTAAAGGCAACATTGAACATTTTATCGGTGTCGCACAGGTGCCGATTGGTATTGCAGGGCCCCTGAAAATTAACGGTGAGCATGCAAATGGTGAGTTTGTTGTACCATTAGCCACCACAGAAGGCACCTTGGTTGCGTCTTACAATCGCGGCATGAAATTGCTTAACATGAGCGGCGGCGTAACGGCTACGGTAGTAGATGATGCCATGCAGCGAGCCCCAGTTTTCATTTTTGATAATGCCCGTGGCGCTCGTGACTTTGTGAAATGGGTAAAAGAGAATTTCGATAAGATAAAAGAGGAAGCGGAAGCAACGTCAAGCGTGGCAAAGCTCACTTATATTGACCACTTCCTTTCTAATAAATTCGCGTTCTTGCGTTTTAACTTTAGAACGGGTGATGCCGCGGGTCAAAACATGGTTGGACGTGCAACATTTGCAGCCTGTGGCTGGATTTTAGACCATTACGAAGGCATCGAGAATTTCTACCTAGAGTCTAACTTTGCAACCGACAAAAAAGCATCGCAAATTAATATTATGCGTACACGCGGTAAACGCGTTACTGCAGAAGCGACCATTAAGCGCGAACACCTTCTTGAAGTTATGCGGGTGGAGCCAAAGCAAATTGACTACCACGGACGTGTAGCGGGTGTGGGCTCATTTTTGTCTGGTGTAAATAATACCGGTCTACATTCACCAAATGGTATTACTGCCATGTTCATTGCTACAGGACAAGACGTTGCAAACGTGTCTGAATCGTCTGCCGCTATGATGTACTCAGAGCTAACAGAAGAAGGCGATTTGTATGTATCTATAACTATTCCATCACTCATTGTCGCAACGTATGGTGGCGGTACAGGAATAGGTACGCAGCGCGAGTGTCTTGAGTTACTTGACTGTTATGGGCGTGACCGCGTTTATAAATTTGCAGAAATTGTGGCTTCAGTTGTGTTAGCGGGTGAGATCTCGTTAGCATCAGCTATCAGTTCATCTGACTGGGTATCATCGCACGAGCAGTACGGTAGAAACCGTTAAGTCATTCACACTGTAACCTAGCTGTTTAAAAGGGCCTTTAAATAAAGGCCCTTTTTCGTGTGTGAATTCACTTAAGGTTAATCTTTTTTGCTATGTTCTAGGGCTGCAATAAAGCGCTCTGGTGCATCTACCCCTAGGTAATATTCAGTAATTTTTTGGCCTTTATCTTTTAGCGAAATTTTTATGTTAGGCACGCCAGAATAATTAAAGCGCTTGATATGTGCTGCGCGCTTCACATAGGTATTATGTAGCGAAATGCTTGCGATCTCACTCACTGGCACGGTAATAGGGTTGCTAAGGCCATAGCGAATAACCAATTGGGGTGAGTGCTGTTCGCTATGTAACAAAAGCGAAATAGGTCTTAACTTCATGGCGTTACGCTCTGCTATTACAAAAATTAAGCTAAATACAGACAAAGCAGTGACAACATTTGCCGCAAAGGGTGACCATATGAAATGTAGTAGCACATGCACAACTGGGATCTCAATTGCGATAACGAAAATAAACCCCAGTGCATTGGTGTGCGTACCGTCTTTTTGCCAGTAGGAAAAGTGCTGGTCGCCTTTTAATGGCAGTGATGCCAGCGTTTTTGACATAAGCAGGCATGCCCACATTCTGCCTTCAAACCACATTATTTTTTGCACCACACCTTCAGGAATAAACGACGAAACACCCTTTAAAATTGCGCTATCTAAATCAGTGCCAGCGTTAAACTCGGTGCGAATAAGGGTTAGTACGCTAATTATGGTAATAACTTCAAGCGCTACCATTAGTCCAAGCACGACAAATCGCGCATCCATTAAAGCAGGTAGCCAGTGCTGTTGTTCGTTAGGTAATAAATAACTGCCTACAACAAGCGCTAGCGACGCAAGTAATACGCCTTTGATAAGCGCCTTTTTCTTGTCTTTTATTAACAACAAACAAGCAAGGGGAGGGGTAATAAGTGCGTCAAGTAGAAACAGCCACTCGTTATTGCTCGCTGTGTTGCTAGGTTGTGTTGTTGATAAAAAAGGTGAGTAATGTAAAAACGCCCACCAGGCCGTTAGCATCAACAATAGTACTGAAAAAGGTGCGATACTTTCTCGCCAAAGCGTGCTGTGTTTTTTGTTTTCAAAGCGAGGGGAGTTTGCGTTCATTGTGCGTCTTACATCCTATTAGTAGCTACATGAATTTGAGTTTCATTAAGCAACACACAAAGAGCTGGCGGGCCAGTTAAGTGACAACAGATTGCAGTATTAACATAGCAAAAATAGCGGTTTGATAGTACAAAAAAGCCAGTAGAAAGTGCTTTCCACTGGCTATTATTTGTTACAAGTTGCAACACCGTTATACGGTGGTGTGGCTTGTCACTTATTTAGTGTTCCCAATGGTAGTGATGGGCTTTCGCTTCTACGTCGTCAGCAGTTTGCTGCGGCATAAACGTAGCGTTGTCTTGCTCGAAAAAGAACGGCTGACGCTGCTTTTTACTGCCCACCTCGTTCATAGTGGCCGATTCGTATACGCGACCGTTGAGCACGGTGTATTCAACAAACTCACTTTTTCTGATGTCACTTAGTACGTCACCATCAATAACCACAAGGTCGGCAAGTTTACCTTTCTCGATACTGCCAATATCCTTGCCCATACCCAGGTGCTTCGCGCCGTCGATTGTGCCGCCTCGCAATGCTTCCCATGGTGTAAAGCCGCCTTGGGCCATTATCCAAAGTTCCCAATGCGCTGCTAAACCTTCTCGTTGTCCGTGCGCACCTATATGCACGCTTACACCATTATCGCGAAGTTCCTTCGCATAGCTGGCAACGTTTTGATGGTTGTATTGATCTTCCGGTGCGCTAGGTCTGCGAATGGCACGCTTGTCCAAAATGGTCGACGGGGTATAACGAAGCAAGCGCGGGTTTTTCCATACTTCGGTTTTATCGTACCAGTACTCTTCACCCATCATACCGCCATACGACACAACGAAAGTGGGCGTGTAACCAAACTCTGTGGCTTTCCACAATTGCGTAACGTCACTGTAGCCCTTTTCAACAGGAATGCTATGTTCTAGTCCGGTATGTCCGTCCACAAGCATGGTTAAATTCTGCTGAAGTTTGCCGCCGCCTTCAGGTACTACCATCATGCCTTGATTCTTCGCAGCCCATAATACTTGCTGGCGTTGGTCTCGGCGAGGTTGGTTATAGCTTTTAACAGAAATGGCACCAGCTTCTTTTAATCGTTCTACATGGAAATAAGCATCGTCATAGTCTTTGATAATCGCTTTGTATCCCAAGCCTTCGGCACCGTACAAAATAGTGCCTGTAGAATAGATGCGTGGTGCAACAATTTTACCTTTGCGCTGTAATTCTGAAGCGGCAAAAATTTCAGTGGTGTCGTTTGATGGGTCATGAATAGTGGTCACTCCAAACGACACATTCGAATACTGTGTCCAGTTTTGCTGAGGAATGATTTCGTTACGTCCTTGCGAACCGTGCGCGTGCGCATCCACTAAGCCAGGAATGATCGTTTTGCCGCTGGTATCAATCTGCATAGTGTCATCTGGAATACGAATGTCACCCCGCTTACCTACGGCTTCAATTCGGTTGTCTTTAATTAGTACTACGCCGTCTTCGATAATTTCTTGGATGTTGTCGGCGTCGCGCATGGTCACAACTGTGCCTCCAACCAATGCTTTATAGCCTGATGGCTTATCTGCAGCTGTCGAGAAAGACAAATCAATGCCCTGTGTTACAGGCTCTGGCAAGACTTCAGGTGCACCCTCAACGAAAGCGAATGCCTCTTCAAGGCTGCGCATAAACAGCGTAGGTCCATTAAACCAGCTAAGGCGCGTATTATCTGGCGACCATGTAAGATACTCACCCGCTCTGTTTGAAAGTTGAGTGACCGGCAATGATTTCATTTTAGGCCCAATGGTTATCTTCTTGCCATTTTCGACAAAGGGCGCGACATAGGTCTTAAATTGATAAACAAAAGCAACCCATTTCTTATCATGAGATAGCTTGTACTCGCTTACTTTATCTTTCCCATAAAGGTGAGTTCGCTTGTCATTGCCGTTTAGGTTAACGCTGGACAATTGTGTTTCATAATAATCTTTGCCATTGGCAGATTCTGTAAAATACACGCGTTGATCATCGCCTGCGAAGTGGGCGTTGTAGCCGCCATCTGATACTTTGCTGACTTTTGATGTCTTGAGGTTGGCAACGTAGATACCGGGTTCCATTGAGTATTTTGGATCAAGTAAGTAACCACCTGTGAATTTACGGAATACCACTTTTTCACCGTCTACGGAAAACGCGGGCTCAATGTAATGTCCTGGTTGCGTAGAAATTACTTTCCCTTTTCCACCCCGTGCAGATACAACGCGCACGCTGCCTAGGTCTTTATCATTCCACGTGGTATACACAATGGACTTACCGTCGTTTGAAAAACGCGGATAAAACTCATCGTGTTCATTCTGCTTGGTTAATCGGCTCACCTTACCTGATTTCATATCGCGCACGTAAAGCTTACCAAGTGCTTGGAATAGCGCAGTTTTACCGTCTGGCGACAGTTGCGACCAGCGTATCATTCTCACGTCAAATTCATCAGGGGCGACATCAACATCAAAGCGAAGGGCATCGGCATATTGTACGGTGGCTTCAACGTTAATATTGATTGTGGATGTGGTCTTATCTTTGATATCGATAACGTTAAATTTACCACCGGTCCAATACACAATCTTTGAGCTATCTGGCATCCAGTCAAAATAGGCAAAGTAGCCCTCAGAACCAAAGCCTTCTTGCATATCGCGTTCAAGCTCAAGGGTAAGTGGCGTTTCTACACCGGTTGCAATGTCTTTCAAAAATAGTGCGGTTTTATCTTTTACCCTGCGGATAAAAGCGATGTATTTACCATCTGGAGACGGTGTAGGAACAACTGCGCCACCCGTTCCACTGATATAGCGTGTTTCTTTACCTGTTTCTCGCTCGTAACGTGTTATAGCGAAAATGCCTTTAAGCGGGTCACGGTTATACTCAAAGCGGCTGCCTGGTACCGTGTTTTCAGTAAAGTAGATGTATTTGCCGTCATGGGAAAAAACAGGGTCGGCAATGTTTTGCTGATCCCGTTTACCATGTTTGCGCTCTTTAATTTTAAGGCCCTCACCACCACCGTGGTGATACATCCAAATTTCCCCCGCCGGAATACTACGGCTAGACATGATGCCCTTGGTTACGACAAGATATTCGCCGTCTGGGCTCCATTTGGGCGAGTGAATAAGGTTACTTTTTTCTTGCGTTATTTGGCGAAGATTCGTGCCATCGATGTTCATTACCCATACGTTACTAAGCCCATTTCTGTCAGAAACAAAGGCGACTTTTTTCCCATCGGGAGAAATGGCAGGGTGTATATTCCACGCGAAGTCTTGGGTAAGTGGCGTAGCATTACCGCCTTTGATATCGACTTTATATAAATCGCCCAACATATCAAACACCATGAAATCGCCACTGGGCGCTACATCTAAGCTAGACCACGTAGTTTCGTTAGTGTTAATAGTGACTTCGTTCAATTTATAGGGTGGGTTAGTAACATCCCACGCACTATTCGCTTCTGTAGTATTTTCAGTAGATGATTGTGACAGAGCGCCTGGCGAGGCACAAAGATACAAGGCCCCCGTTATCGCAGCTGCGACGAGGCGTTTTGACGTAGTAAACATGATTTTCCCTGAATGTAATTATTGTTTGACTGTTTTTTACACATTATTTGTTATGGCATAACAACTCAATGATTGTGACATATTGTTAAGATTTATTGCGTAAAGCTAATCGCACGACCGCGCGGTCTGGCGCTAAAACATTAAATTTATGGCGCTCGTCTATTTTTAACTTGTACAAATTAGCATTTCAGATTAAATCAGCTAGCTTTTTAATAGGCGTACGCAACACAGGTTGCGACGTAGTGTTTTAACCTATATTGAGTGGATGATCGACATGGACTTGTTAATTGTTGAACAAGACAGTACCCAAACGGAAATATACGAGCTAGCGTTTGGAGAACACTTCACCGTGCACACTGCCTCAAATATGCTAGAAGCAGTGACCAGCATACAAGAGCACGACATTAGTATTGTTATAACTGATTGGAAAATCGGAAAAACGAAAGCCTCAATTTTTTGCGAGCAGCTGGATGCCTCGCAACCTATGGCATTACCTGTGGTGATCGTGGTGTCTGATGAAGGCAGTGACGATACGTTGCGAGAAGCCTTTAACGCTGGTGTATCGCATTACATAACGAAGCCCTACAACGTTCTATCTTTCACCGAAACTGTAATTGGCGTTAAGCATCAAATTGAAATAATGAACCAGATGCGGGCAGATAACGCCGACACGCGAGAAGTGGCGCAAACTGCGCTCAGTCAAGCGGCTATCTACGGTACGGGTATGGAAATTGTTTCAGCGTTAAATGCCTGTAACGACATTCATGCTATGTCGAAAAACATCTTAACGACGTTGCGTTTTAATGGCGTACATGCCGCCATTCAATATCGCGATGAAAATGGCACCACAAGCTATGACACCGACATGTCATTTTGTGATGAAACCACCGAAAAGGTCTTCACAGTATTACACGACCAAGGCCGTATTTATCGCTTTGGAAAGCGTTTAATGCTCAACGATACCGACGTGTCATTACTTATTAAACACGTAGCCCGTGAAGACCCTGTTATTCATGATGCAATACTGGATATGGGCGCGAAGCTTGTACCTGCAATCAATGCACGCTTTAACACCTTAAGGCAGCAGCAAGCACTTAGTGCAACACATGCTGACATTAGTAGCGTTATTAACCAAATTCGTCAGATCGTGATAAGCCAAGCGCAAGAAAAAGTGAGGGTTGCAAAGCACGTTTCTGAATCTATTCAAGACAGTTTCCACATGCTCGAAATGACTGAAGCGCAGGAAGCCTTCTTTATGCAGCTAATTGAAAGTCAATTAGAGGCACGAGACGAAGTAGCAGAAATTCAGACCGTAGACGATACCTTGCAGGCGGTGCTTGCTCGATTAGGGCCGCAGCTTGAATCGCAAGCCGATTCCAAAACACAAAGCAATAACGCCCAAGACGACGACCCAATTTATCAGGATGTGGAGTTTTTTTAAGGTGCGTTAAAACGTAACGCTGCCTGAACTTATCGCTATCTGTACCTATCAATAATAAGACGGTTGATAATTGCGTTTATGTCCAGTTGATAATCAGCAGGGTTGACGATTTTTACTATTGAATCGTTTTCTCTTGCTGATTGCAGGGTTATTATTTTGGGCTCAATGTGATGTTTGAATTTAGTGTGGTAAAACGCAGTAAGTTGAGGTTTTAATGGCTCGTCGTAGTTTGTATCTGTCACAATAGCCAGTTTGTGACTTTTCATCAGTACAACAGTACCAATCGAATATAAGCCAATAGCCCGAACAAAGCTGTTCAATAGTTCCCCATCGTATTCGGCACTACCAGAATCTCGCAATATTTTTAATGCTTCAACAGAGGTTAAGGCTGGTTTATACACGCGCTCGGCGGTTATAGCATCGAAGGAGTCAGCAATACTGCTCATTCCTACGTATTGGTTTAATTGATGGGCAATTAAACCATGAGGATAGCCTTTTCCAGATAACCGTTCGTGATGCTGTAATGCTATTTGCTTTGTGAGATCGTCCACGTCCATTGATTCAAGTATCTCAGCGCCATAAGTCGTGTGTCGCTTCATTTGCTCAAATTCATCACGAGTAAGCTTTCCTTGCTTGAGTAAAATGTCTTCGGGCACTTTGCACTTGCCTAAATCGTGCAGCAAGCCCGCAAGGGTGAGTTTTTTACCCAGTGATTCACTGTGCCCTAAATGAATGGAAAATACCGCTAGAAGAATGGCCACATTTAGCGAATGCGTAAGTAGATAGGTGTCTTTGTCTTGCATTTTGGTCATGCATAATAGGGCGTCTTGATTTCTGAAAATGGACTCAAAAAACGCTTCTGCAATTTTTTCATAAGGGGCGAGGTCAACAATACCGCCATTCTTTACGCTATTAAATGTATCGCCCAACACCGCCTTGGCATTGGTATACAGAGATTCTGCCCGGACTATTTCTGACGATAATGGTGTGGACTTCTTTTCTTTGGTTGGTGGCGTATCTAATTGTTGATTCTCTGGTTGATTTTGCGTTATTGATGGTTGCGATGGTGACGTTAGCAGGCTTTTACTGGTGTCTATTTCTACTTCTTTAACACCAAGGGCTTTGAGTTTTTCTATTGCGGCTTGATGCTTGATAATACCTTTTGATGTCATTACGGCTGCGCCAGTTGACTTTGTCACTTGCACTACATACATACCAACGACAAGGTGTTTAACTGCAACTCTTTTTTTCATTACCACTCAATTTGAAGAAAACGCGATGAGACACGATACAAGTAATACGCAAATGCAACAAGTATACTTTTTGCTCAAATTAAGGCGAGAACAAGAGATGGTTTGTAGAAGGTTTACGGTAATGAAATGCGATGTCTGTGGGAGTGGGACAGGGAAGTGAAGAGGCTGCTTTAACATTAAGCAGCCACATTTCATATAGTTAAAGGTAAAGTGTTATCTACACTAACCTGTCATAGTAACGAATTCTTCTGCGCTGGTGGGGTGAATGGCTACGCATGCATCGAAGTCTGCTTTTGTCGCTCCCATTTTTATAGCAACAGCAAAACCTTGAAGTATTTCGTCCATGCCATGACCGATACCGTGCAGGCCAACTACTTTTTCATCTTTACCGGCACATACCAACTTCATTTTTGTCATCTGACGATGGCGCGTAACTGCGGTGTACATAGACGCAAAACTCGATGTGTAGACTTTGATATTATCTTCGCCATATTCCTCAATGGCCTCAGGCTCCGTTAAACCAATTGTGCCGATTGGAGGGTGGCTAAACACGACAGTAGGAATGTTGGTGTAATCCATGTGGGCCTCTTTTTGCCCATTGAACAAGCGTTCGCTTAATAGGCGGCCAGCTTTAACCGCAACAGGAGTTAACTCAGCTTCTCCGGTTATATCGCCCACCGCATAAATGTTATTCGCCGTTGTGTTTTGGTACTTATCTACCTTAACGGTACCGTTATCGTTTAACTCAACATCGGTGTTTTCAATATCAATTTTGTCAGTCGATGGTTCGCGACCAATGGCCCAAATAAGGCAGTCAGCCTTAAGCACTTCCCCATTTGTGAGGAAGACAGAAAGCTCGCCGTCGTCTGCCTTTTCTACTTTCTCGACACTGGTATGATTATGCAGTTTGCAGCCTTCTGCATGGATCATGTCAACCAAGGTTTCGTGAATAAGCGGGTCAAAGTTGCGAAGTGGCGCGTGCTTTCGAACTACTAGATGCGATTCAGTGCCCAGAGCATGTAACACGCCTGCTAACTCAACGCCAATATAGCCTGCACCCACCACAACCGCGCGTTTGGGCTGCTCTTTAAGTGCAAAAAAACCGTTCGAATCTATGCCGTATTGTGCGCCTTCAATATCTGGAATGATAGGGCGGCCACCCACAGCAATGGTGATATGGTCAGCAGTGTACTGAACACCATCAACTTCGACGGTATTGTTATCAACAAACTTTGCAAAACCGCGGATAAGTGTGACATCGTTTGCAGTAAGCACGCGGTCATACGACGCGTGAATACGCTCAATATAGGCTTGTCGACTAGCAATTAAGCTATCCCAACTAAAGTGATTGACTGAAATATCGAACCCATATTCAGGTGCATAACGATGGATGGCTTCAGCAACTTGTGCGCCGTACCACATGGCTTTTTTAGGTACACAG
The DNA here is from genome assembly GCF_016756315.1 of Alteromonas sp. KC3. Lineage (NCBI taxonomy): Bacteria > Pseudomonadati > Pseudomonadota > Gammaproteobacteria > Alteromonadales > Alteromonadaceae > Alteromonas > Alteromonas sp. KC3. The sequence continues at coordinate 3,992,604 of NZ_AP024235.1, read as the reverse complement.
CCCACGTTTACACAGGTTCCACCTATGTCACTTGCTTCAATAATTGCTGCTTTCTTACCGTGTTTTGCTGCGCGATTGGCTGATGCGATACCGCCGCTTCCACCACCAATACAGATATAATCAAAATGTGTCATAAATAGAGCCTTTAGAGTCGTTTAGGCGAGCCGCGTTATCACTTAACTATAAGTCTAACTTAACATAAGTGAAACGGTATCTCTTTAAGATAATGTGCCATAGAAAACTGTTAGTGATTGACTAGACCGGATGATACCGGTCGTCATTTCATCTATTTCAATCATGGGGATGGCGTAAGACAAATAAAAGGCGCTATGTAAAATAACGACTTTATGAATCTTCAGGTGAATCAACAACTTCTTCTGGCTCTACCTGAATACTGAATGCTTTTCCGCGTTCCTTTTCAAATTTAATAAGTTTCTGAATAGTCGCTTCTGAGAAAACATGCCCTTCGGGCAGAATAAGAATATGGCTATCGTTATACAAGTTTTGCGATAACACCATGCCTGACTTAAGTTGTGATGCTTTTAGCGAGGCGTGCAGCAATTTAGACGTTGATATATCGTCTGATGCTAATAACAAGTCCAAAAATTCCGCGTCGTAACGGGTATTTCTGTGCTTTTTCATTTCTATTTTAGCGTCTCGAGGGCTCATCTCAGCCCCCGTCATTCTGCCTGTTACTAAACGCCAAAAATCCCGTGCAATTGCGATAATGCGAGATCCTACGGGGATTTCTTTTGCCACCTTCTTATTTAGACCGGAACCATTATAGTGCTCAAATTGAAATTCAATAATGTCTGAAACAGCATGCAATTCATGGGCTGGTGCAAGTATCAGGGCGGCTTGTTTGGTCTGTGATAAATAGTTTTGCTGTTGCTGATACTTCAGCTTAGCGAACGGTCCAAGAAAGTCTTCAGTTTCAAGCCCTAATAGCCCTAATTCACAAATAAGGCCCGCATAACGAATTTGTTTTATCTCGTCTTTTTCTAGTTTCGCCGTGCGCGCTAATTTTGTCGCCAATTCACTTACTTCTATTGCGAATTTACCATTAATGTGTGGGTTAATACTGATAACGTTAAATAGCACCTGCTCCATAGCTAAATTATGCTTTTCAATTTTATTCAGTGCAGCCTTTATTTGACGCGTACGCTTGTGAACCATTTGTTCAAGGGATGAGTTGACGTCTTTAAGCTTTTTATTTTGAAGACGAGTTAGTTTTTGTAAGCGTTCGTTTTCCGCTTTAAGTTTTACGCGCTCTAACCCTTCTTCTACCGCAGCCACCAATTCTTGGTTATCCCAAGGTTTTTGTAAGTAGCGATGTATTTTACCTTGGTTTACTGCCTTAATTGTTGATTCAATATCAGCATAGCCGGTTAACACCACACGAAATGTCTCAGGGTAATTAATGGCGACTTGCTCTAACAATTCTGCGCCTGACATTTGCGGCATCTTCATGTCTGAAATAACCACATGAACTTCATTTTTTTCTAGAAGCTCCAACGCTTTTGCGCCACTTTCAGCTAACAACAATGTAATATCCATTGTAAAAAGCGCGCGCTTGATGGCACGAAGGATGTTGGGCTCATCGTCTACAAATAGGACCGTGTAAGTCACCTTGTTTTCTGTGCTAGGCTCAGTCATAAACATTTATCCTTAAAAACTAATCTCTTTTGGGGCGTACCTATCGAAGACATAGGGCTCATGTTTTGTCTTTCTCATCACTAGGTGGTGAAACCGGTTGCACGAGTGGAAGGGCTAGTTCAAAGCAACTGCCTTCTCCTTCTTTGCTAGATGCTGATAGCGTGCCGCCGTGCTCTTGTGCAATACCAAATGAAATTGACAGTCCCAAGCCTGTACCTTGTCCTTCTGGTTTTGTGGTAAAAAACGGATTAAACAGCTTGTCCAAATGACAGGGCTGAATTCCACAACCCGTGTCTTTAACATACAACTTCACAAATTCGCCCACCGTTTCAGTAGTGATAGTTATTGTGCCGTGTTGGCCGGTGCTTTCTATGGCTTGCCCTGCATTAATAAGCAAATTGGTAATAACCTGTGAAATTTTGCCTACATTCATAGCAATATCTGGAATGTTGCCAAGATGCGTTTCTACATTACAAGTATACTTAAGTTGGTTGTTAACCATGGCAAGGGTGGTGCGTACACAATCATTTAAGCTGTGTTGTTGCATTTCATCACTATCAACACGGGAAAAGAGCTTTAAGCCTTTTACAATATCGGCAACCCGTTGCAGCCCTTCTTTAGAATCGTTTAGCAAGTCAGTTATGTCATCGTTGATAAATGTCATATCGTGTTTTGTAAGAAGCGACTTAAATTCTGTTAGTGCTTTACGCTGTTGATCTTCATCTTGAGTGTTACTAATAACCTCAAGTTGCGTAAAGAGCATTTGATACGTAGCAACGTATTCACAAAGTGTTGAAATATTACTGCTCACAAACCCGACTGGGTTGTTGATTTCATGGGCGACACCTGCGGCTAGTTGGCCAACAGATGCCATTTTTTCAGCTTGGAGTAATTGAACTTGGGTTTCTTTAAGATCTCGATTGGCGTTTTCTAGCTGAACATTTCGTTGATTTAACTGTGCTGTCCTGTCTTGCACTTTGACTTCAAGTAACGCGTTAAGGTCTTTTAAATCATCTTGCGCGCGTTGTCGTTGCTCGTTCTCTTCTTTGAGCTTATCAACTAGCTGATTGAATGCTTCAGCAAGTTCACTGAGTTCGTCATTCCCTCGCACACTAATAAACACATCTTGATAGTTATTCTTGTCAACGGCCTCGCCAAGATGTTTTGCACCTTCGTGAAGGCGGACAAGCTGAGACATTAAGTACGAACCAAGAAAGTAGGAGCATAATCCGACAAGAACTAACTCAAACGCAGCAATTGTGAGTGTCCAATTTCTCGCTCTAGAGACAGATTCAGTGACCGATGCAATGTTCAGCCCGATTTCCACAAAGCCATACAGTGTAGTATTCACCATTATTGGTGCGCGGGTATCGTAAATGCCATCGCTGGCGGTCGCGACAGTATTGTCTTCGCGAAACGGACGGGAAATGGCCGTGGGTTCTCCATTTTCTACATAAATTCTGCCTTCTTTATCTTTAACTCTGACATAGGCAATATTGGGGTTTGTCAATATTTCAGCAACATCCGCTTCTAAAGACGATAAGTCGTAGCTAAGGAAAGCATTTTTAGTGGTTGATACAAATAGAGCAACAGACGTATCGGCTGATTTCTTTACGCTATTGTCAACCAACTCGTTAAGTTGATTAAATACGGTCACAACAAGTACCAAAAGCAATAGCAGTGCGGTAAATGCTATTCCGATTATGGTTTTTGTTCGAAGAGACAGTCGCATAAATCCCTAGTTCAAAAATGCGGTCTTGAAAGAGAGGGAATGCCAAGCGATCTGACATCGTCCCAGTCACTGTCTTTTGCGGGTATAAAGCCGCTGAAACCAAGCCCTTCCAAGATCCACATTTTGCTTGAATCATTTGTTATTGCTATCAATGCATTAAGGATAGCTTGTCTATCCTTTTGTGCCATATTGGGGTGAGTAGCGATTGCGTGAGGGGTATAGCCATCGCTTTCCCACAATACCCGAATATCCTTACTCACGCTTTCAGGAATACTACTCAAGGTTCGTAAAATACCGCCGCCAGCTTCAAAAAAGCCACGCTGAACTGCGAGGTAGACGGAGTCGTGCGAATTTACATAGCGTGGCCTAAATGCAATATTGTTTTTGCGTAATTGAGCGCTGGTAATAATCGTGGCAGCAAACGCCGCAGGTGCAGGAAAGGCAAGTTCTCTGCCATTTAATTCAGCGAGGTTTTGAATAGGACTGTCTTTGTGAACCACAATGATGCCCTTAATCTCCTTATCGCGTTGTCGAGCAAGTGCGTGGTATCCAACAAGGTCATTAAAGGTCACAAAATGATAAGGGTTCATATACGCAATGTCATAGACGCCATCTGCCACATCGGCCTCAAAAGATGGGATGTCTTTCGCGGTTTTGAACATAATGGATATGCCTGAATACTCGCTTATATAGTCGATAAGCGGTTGCCAAATTTCAACCATTCGTTTTGGCGATTGCTGCGGAACTACACCGAAGGTCAGCGTTTTGCCTTGTGCGCACACCGGAGTTGATGCTGTGCCGTACAGCAAGGCAATAAGCACGACGATAAACGCGTTTCTCACATCATATCCCTTCTATAAAAAGACGCTTTACACCGCCATAAATTGCTCTAGAACCATGGTCAGATCGTGGTTCGAGAATGGCTTTTGCAAAGTTGCATCGGCGCCAATTTCAAGTGCACGCTCTAAACTAGCTTCATCTAGTGCTGAAATGACGACAATTTTAAGCGATTTGTACTTTTCTTGGTCACGCGTAAAGTCGATTACACTGTAACCATCCATGCCTGGCATGCTTAAATCAAGCGTCATTACCTTAGGTTCGTACTGACTTAACATGATACCAGCCTGAAACCCGCCAGTTGCGATGTAGCTGTCAAAACCAGCGCGTCTTGCCACGCGTTGTATGGATTTTGCTACCGGCAATTCATCATCGACAATAAGAATTGATGGGATGACCGTACCTTTCAACGCGTCTGGGATTGGCATTTCATGGCGTTCTAGAAATTCGATGAAGTCTTCGACTAAAACGCGATTATTTCCTCGCCCTGGCAGCTTGAAGCCTTTTAGTTTGCCACTTTCTATCCAACGAATAACGGTACGCAAATTTACGTCACAGTAAGCTGCAATTTCGCCAGAGGTTAATGTCTTCATGTTTTCGCCTTTTAGCATTCAGTGGTCAAATTATAGGCTTTCGGTAATTTAAGACAAACTAGACAAAAGAATGAAATGTGACATTAGTGACATTTTTTGTTCTTGAAGATGACTTGTTTTCGCTGAATAAAAGGTGTGACTGAGAGCGCTAGCGAATAACAACCCAAGTGAACACATATGTAAAGTTAGGAGTAAAACAAGAAGGAGTCAATTAAGTGAAGATTAGCTTGCATTTGCGTTGCTAAGCCCCATGATAATTCTTAAATCAAAGTAAGCGTGGATATTTTATGACGACACCAGCAATTGAATTGGTAGATGGACTACCTATTTTTTCTTCTATTACACCGGTCTCTATTAAGCCCGCTATAGAAAAAGCCATTGAAGCGTGCAAAAACGAAATTGAAGAGGTAGTGGCGTCAAACGACTACTCATACAAAAACGTGGTTCTGCGATTAGAAGAAGTTGATGATCGCTTGGGGAAAATGTTTTCGCCTGTATCACATATGAATAGCGTTGTTAGTAGTGATGAATTGCGTGAAGCACATGATGCATGCTTGCCGCTACTTTCAGAGTACGGCACTTGGGTTGGACAACACGAAGGGCTGTACAACGCCTATGTCGCGTTAAAAGAATCTGATGAATTCAGTGCACTGTCACAAGAGCAGCAAAAAGTCGTTGAAAACGCAATTCGCGATTTCACACTATCGGGCGTAGCATTACCCAAAGAGAAGAAAAAGCGATTTGCCCAAATTCAGGCAAAATTGAGCGAGTTGTCTTCTACGTTTTCTAATAACGTCATGGATGCCACTATGGGCTGGACAAAGCATGTCACCGACCAAAGTGACCTTGCTGGCATGCCTGAGTCTGCGTTAGAGGCGGCTGCACAAGCGGCGCACCAAAAGGACTTACAAGGCTACTTGTTCACCCTTGATATCCCCTCTTACTTACCCGTGATGTTGTACGCCGACAATCGCGATTTACGTGAAGAGATGTACCGCGCATATGCTACCAAAGCGTCAGAGCAGGGGCCTAATGCGGGTAAGTGGGACAACACGGATATTATTAAAGAAACACTAGTGCTTCGTACAGAGCTTGCAGAGCTATTGGGTTTTGATACATATGCAGAGCGCTCCTTGGCCACCAAAATGGCTGATTCGACTGAGCAAGTCGTAGGCTTTCTTCGCGATTTAGCGAACCGTTCTAAACCACAAGCCGAGCGCGAATTAAAAGAGGTTGAAGCATACGCTAAAGACAAGCACGGCGTATCAGAATTAGCAGCCTGGGATATTCCGTATTACAGCGAAAAGTTAAAGCAAGAAAAGTACACCATTTCTGATGAAATGCTTCGCCCTTACTTCCCTGAAGATAAAGTACTTTCAGGTTTGTTTGAAGTTGTACACCGCTTGTATGGCCTGAAGGTTATCGAGCAACCTGGTGTGGACACATGGCACAAGGATGTACGCTATTTTACTATTACTGATGATGCAGACGTAATGCGCGGCAGTTTCTATCTTGATTTATACGCGCGTGCCAAAAAGCGTGGCGGTGCTTGGATGGACGAATGCCGTGTACGTCGTGAAATGCAAAGTGGCGAACTTCAACTACCTGTTGCTTATCTCACGTGTAATTTTAACGCCCCTGTAGGCGACAAACCTGCATTGTTTACCCACGACGAAGTGGTGACATTATTCCATGAGTTTGGCCATGGCATTCATCACATGCTGACCAAAATGAAGGCAGCTGGTGTATCTGGTATTAATGGTGTGCCATGGGATGCCGTAGAGCTACCTAGTCAATTCTTGGAGAACTGGTGCTGGGAAGAAGATGCGCTGAATTTCATTTCAGGTCATTTCGAAACAGGTGAACCGCTTCCTGCTGATTTACTTGAGCGTATGTTGGCAGCCAGAGACTATCAATCTGCAATGCAAATGGTGCGTCAGTTGGAATTCAGTTTGTTCGATTTCTTGCTGCACAGCGAGAAAGGCAGTGACGTTGATGTACAAGGCACGTTGGATAACGTGCGTGAAGAAGTCGCAGTGGTTACACCACCGTCTTTTAATCGTTTTCAAAATAGCTTCGGACACATATTTGCCGGTGGTTATGCCGCGGGTTACTACAGTTACAAATGGGCTGAAGTGTTGTCGGCTGATGCCTATAGTAAATTTGAAGAAGACGGTATTTTTAATCGAGAGACGGGCCAAGCATTTCTTGAAAATATTCTTGAAATGGGAGGCAGTAAGCCACCGATGGAGCTGTTTGTTGCGTTTAGGGGGCGAGAGCCTAAAGTCGATGCATTACTTCGCCATAGCGGTATAAAGGGCTAGGTGTACATGGCAGAGTCTTTTGAATCTATTTACCGCAGAGCGTGTGAACGCAAAGGTGGTGAGAAGGTGCTTGAAGCTATGCTTCAGGCGCCGCTGACTAAAGATGAAATTGAAGCGATTAGTGACGATCGCTTCTTAGCTGCAATGACCAAGAAGGTATTTCAATCTGGTTTTGTCTGGCGTGTTATTGAACAGAAATGGACCGATTTTGAAACCGTTTTTTTCGGGTTTGATATCGACAAAGTTTTGCTAATGCCTGATGAAATGCTTGAGCAAAAAGCAACAGATAAGCGCATTGTTCGAAACTACAAAAAAGTGATGACGGTGAGAGATAACGCCATCATGATTAAAGATGTAGCAAGAGAGCACGGCAGTTTTGGTAAGTTTGTCGCAAGCTTTGATGCAAGCAATATCACCAGTTTATGGGAGTTTCTCAAAAAGCGTGGTGCACGGCTAGGTGGAAACACTGGCCCTTATATGTTGCGTTCATTGGGTATAGATACGTTTTTGTTTTCGCGTGACGTTGAAGATTATCTGCGCAAGCACGACATTATTGATGGTGGGCTGACGTCCAAAAAATCGCTTGCTGCAGCGAATAACGCGTTCGCCACATGGCAAAAAGAAAGCGGACGTTCGCTACAAGAGATAAGCGCCATTGTTGCATTTAGTTGGGGCACCAATAATCGAGTAAACTAACTTGCTCGATTAATGCTGTCTTGGGGTTTAAAGCTTTTGCTTACCACTACAATCCGATACACTTCGGCTTTAAGACATTATTCATAGAACAGGACTGTCATGAGCGACAATCAGACTCCCACTTCGCAAACGGGTTCAGCACAAGAGCAAACGACGCACTTTGGTTATAAACAAGTTGATAAGGGGCAAAAAGCATCACTTGTTGCCAATGTCTTCGATTCGGTTGCAGCTAAATATGACGTGATGAATGACCTTATGTCGATGGGCGTACACCGTTTGTGGAAACGTTTCACGATTGATTGCAGTGGCGTACGTTCAGGCAACAAAGTGTTGGATATTGCTGGTGGAACTGGCGATCTAACCGCTAAGTTTTCTCGTTTAGTGGGGCCAACGGGCCGCGTCACCCTAGCTGATATCAACTTGTCGATGCTAAAAGTTGGGCGCGACAAATTACGCGACCGCGGCCTTGTAAGTAATATCGATTATGTTCAGGCTGACGCAGAAGCATTGCCGTTTCCAGACAATCACTTCGATGTTGTTACTATGGCTTTTGGCCTTCGAAACGTTACCGAAAAGCAAAACGCGCTAAATTCTATATACCGTGTGCTTAAACCGGGCGGCCGATTGTTGGTTTTAGAGTTTTCAAAGCCAACTTCTGAACAGCTTAGTAAAGTGTATGATATTTATTCATTCCATATCTTGCCTAAGATGGGGCAACTAGTTGCAAATGATGCTGAAAGTTACCAATACCTTGCCGAAAGTATTCGTATGCACCCAGATCAAGAAACATTAAAGGGTATGTTTGAAGAAGCTGGCTTTGAGCAATGCGACTACCAAAACTTAACGGGGGGTATTGTGGCCCTGCATAGAGGTTATAAGTTTTAATGCCGACCTCAGCCCTTGTTGCGGCATCCATTGAAAAAGCCATCAATAGAGTACTTTCGCTGGATGAGGATAGCGAAAAGCGATTAAAGGCATTATCGGGAGCGAGACTGACTGCGTTTGTTTCGCCATTGCCCTATGGCATCACTTTGTCGTTTTCAGATAGGGTTGACGTACTGACCGAGCAAGGCACGTTTGAAGAAGTCGTTGCAACGCTTGGCGCAAAAGATTGCTGCATAAAAACCTCTCTTAACACCTTGCCTGAACTTAAAGAGACAAGCCAGTTAACTCGCCTTATCCAGCAAAAAGCACTGTTTTTAGAGGGCGAGCTCAATGTAGCCCAGCAAGTAAGTGCGCTTTTTCAGCAACTCGATATTGATGTAGAAGAATTGCTCGCGAAAAAAACCAATGATGTGTTTGCACACCAAACCGTTAAGGTTGCAAAAACACTGCATGAAAAATCGTTACAAGCGTTATCCTCGTTGGGAAGAGTGGTAGGTAATGCGGTAGTTGAAGAGAAGCAACTCGCCGCCCATAAACTCGCCGTTATGCACTTTAGCGATGAAGTAAATGCACTGCGCGACAGTACCGACGGTCTTGAAGCAAGATTACGTCGTTTAGAAGAAAAAATTAAGTAATATAGACAGGGCCTTTGATGCGTATTGTAAGGTTATACCGAATTAATAAGGTATTGTTGGAACACGGACTCGATGAGCTTATTCCTTCAAAGTGGTTGCCTTGGTACGCACGTGCTATGCGCCACAGTATTTTCTGGGTGCGCAACAAGCACAAGGGTAAATCTGCTGGCGAGCGTATTACATTAGCGCTACAAAGCTTAGGTCCAGTATTTATTAAATTTGGGCAAATGCTGTCGACTCGCCGCGACCTGCTTCCTCCAGCCATTGCCAATGAACTAGCACGTCTTCAAGATAAAGTTGCCCCGTTTTCCTCAGAAGCTGCGCAAGACATTGTTAAGCAGGCGCTGGGTATTACTCATTTAAGCGAGCTCTTTAGCGAGTTTGATGAAGCGCCATTGGCGTCGGCTTCTATTGCGCAAGTGCACGCTGCCAAGCTTAAACAGAATAACGAAGATGTTGTGGTCAAAGTACTTAGGCCAGATATCCGCGACACCATAGTTGCCGATATGGAATTACTATTTAGTTTGGCTAATGTATTGCAGCGCTGGTTACCGGATGGTAAACGACTGCGCCCTGTCGAAGTGGTCGTTGAATACCGCAAAACCATAGTGGACGAGCTTGATTTATTGCGAGAGTCGGCAAACGGTATTCAGTTAGGGCGTAACTTCGAGGGCTCAGATGCACTCTACGTCCCCAAAATCTATAGCGACTATTGTCGTAGTAACGTGTTAGTTATGGAGCGTATTTACGGATTGCCTATTTCAAACATCGACGCGTTGCTTGCACAAAATACTAATATGAAAAAATTGGCCGAACGCGGCGTTGAAGTGTTTTTCACGCAGGTGTTCAGAGACAGCTTTTTTCACGCCGATATGCACCCCGGCAACATATTTGTATCAACAGAAAGCCCTGAAAACCCCAAATATATTGCTATCGACTTTGGGATCGTGGGTACGCTTAATCGCGAAGACAAACGCTATCTCGCTGAGAATTTTATCGCATTTTTTAATCGTGATTACCGAAAGGTAGCGCAGTTGCATGCCGACTCGGGCTGGGTGCCACAAGATACCAATATCGACGAGTTCGAAATGGCTATTCGCACCGTCTGCGAACCTATTTTCCAAAAGCCACTGGCAGAAATTTCATTTGGTAATGTGCTGCTTCAACTGTTCAATACCGCCCGTCGATTCAACATGGTTGTGCAACCCCAGCTAGTACTATTGCAAAAAACGTTGCTTTACATTGAAGGGCTGGGACGACAGCTATATCCGCAGCTTGACCTGTGGAAAACGGCTAAACCTTTTTTAGAGAACTGGATGAAAGAGCAGATTGGCTTTACTGCCATGATGAGCAAGGTAAAAGATAACCTGCCATTTTGGTCTGAAAAACTGCCTGAGATGCCTGATTTGCTGTACGACAGCCTACAGCAGATGAAAAAAATGCCGCTACAGCAACAACGAGCGCACGCCGCTTTACTATTGGCGCAAAAGAAAACAACTCAGACCACTCACTATAGCGTGGTGGGTGCCACTTTTGTATTAATGTCGGCTATATTACCAATTTACGATATATCGTGGTATTTCCCTGCATTTACAGGCTTGATCGGTGCTGCTTGCTGGTTCATGGCGTGGCGAAACGGGCGCTAAGCTTTGTTACGCTGCGGTGAAATATTTATGAAATCCGCAGTTTAGCAATTAATTTGTATATTAATCGTCCCGAAGAGTGTTATAGTGTTCTTGGCTTTTGGCCAAAGTCTTTAAATAGACGCGATTTTGTATTATTTGCTATATGTTAAACCACTCGAGTTACCCGGTAATTTGTTGTAAGTTGTTTGTCCATTCGTAAGTAAGACCCAATACTCCGCCAATTTGAAGACTCAAAAGAAACTAAGTTACACGCGCTTATGCGCAATTTAATACGATATTTGAGGTCTATACGACATGTCTAAAGTTACAGGCACAGTTAAGTGGTTCAACGCTGATAAAGGTTACGGTTTTTTAACTCAAGATAACGGCGGTAAGGACGTATTCGTTCATTTCCGTGCGATCATCTCTGACGGTTACAAAACGCTTCCAGAAGGTCAGCGAGTAGAATTTGAAGTTGAAGAAGGTCAAAAAGGTCTTCAAGCTGCTAACGTGCAAGCTATCTAAGAATTCAAAAACGGCGGTCAATTGACCGCCGTTTTTCTTTCTTATCCCCTCATTTATTTCTTACCAACTAGCAACGTCTCTGTGTTGCTAACGTTATCGGTTTAATGCTTTACTAGGTGTGCTATCTCATGTCTTCGAGTTGCATTGCTTGTAGGGAGAATAACGTGTCTATTCGAAAATTATTTTTATTGTTGTGTGTTGCAACATCGATGTGCTTTGGTTTTGCTTGGGCACAAGAAGATGATGTTCAAGATGAGCAGATACTCGCGGTAGTTCTAGGAGAGCCAATTACTGTGGCGTCGGTTCTACCAAGTGAAGCAGAGCGCAAGACAATGCGTGACAAAGCAAAAGAAAAATACAGTGCACTTCTTGATTACAAAATACAGATGGCGACATTTGATAACGTGCTCGAGCGCATTATTCTGGACTATGCCAAGCGTAACAGTATTGTTGCAGACCCTGACCTAACACAGCAGTTTGAAAACAAGTTCGGCGGTGAATTTGCGCGTAATCAAAAAGAAGGGACCAGCAAAAGCATTCAAGAGATTGCCAAGCTGGAAGTGATCAAGTTCTTGGTGGAAAAAGCCCTGTATGCTGAGTTTGGAGGCCGTGTTATTTTCAGGCAGTCTAACCCTCAAATGCCCGTAGACGCCTACCGTACACTTCTTGCCCAATACAAAGAAAATAAACAGCTTACTTTTGACGATGAGTCTCTTGAAACGGCATTTTGGGATGGCTTTTCCGAACCGTTCCAGTATGAAATACCTGTTGAAAACGTTAGCTTCAATAAACCGTGGTGGCTGTAAGCGGTGAAGAATAATGTACTTGATAATACTGATCGCGCCATTTTATCGCTGCTTCAGCAAAATGCTGAAACACCAGTAGCTGACATCGCCGAGAAGGTAGGACTCACCGTAACACCCTGCTGGCGACGTATTCAAAAGTTAGAAGAGAAAGGCATTATTTCTCGTCGTGTTGCTTTGCTCCAAGCGCGCTTGTTAGGACTTACCATGACGGTATTCGTGCAGGTTAAAGCCGGCAAACACGACGGTAAATGGTTAGCTGCATTTGCCAAGCATGCTGCCTCATTTGATGAAGTTGTTGAATGTTATCGCATGTCTGGAGAATATGATTATTTACTAAAAGTTCTCGTGACAGACATGGACTGTTTCGACCATTTCTATAAGCGTTTAGTAAATGGTGTTGAATTTTCCGACGTTACTTCAAGCTTTGCCATGGAGCAAATAAAATACACAACAGCCGTGCCTCTCAATCACCTTTAAGCAAAGACACAGACCCCGACCGATCAAGGCTAGCCTAAGATAAATACATCTCTATGAAAGAAAAAAGACTTGAAGACGGTCTATTTTTGTTCAATGTTTATTATACAAACCTGATTCGTTACTACGGGTGCCTTCGATAACTTTACTCAGTACTGTGCAAACAGCGTTAGCCTGACTGCTTGTTAGCAACAATAGGAGTGAAGGTAAGCATGCCCCAAAACAGAAGGGAAGAGCATGTTTAACACCATAAAGCAGAGAATTTTACTGGGGTACGCCCTAGTTATAACGGTGGCAGTATTAGCGGCGTTTGTGCTTACAAAAAACAATAATCGCGTTGAGACATTGGTTGATACTTATGTTTCACAAACGCTTCCTTCACTTAGCGCGATAAACGAAATACAAAGCGGCAGCAAAGAACTCGTCTTAATTGCTTACTCTTTATATGGCACCACGTTAGACACCACGCAGTTTGACAAGCGCAAGAAGCAAATCGTGAATGGGGTTTCAGCGCAATTTTCAGCTCTATCGAGTGCCGGGGCAAGCGGTGCACAGCAACAGTTCGAAAAGCTCACTAAAGCGATATCAGCACTTCAGGCTACCATGTCTGCATCGTCAGTAAGCTGGGACACCGCTCGTGACAATTTGGCCGATATAACACAGGCATCGAGTGCCCTTAATTCTCAAATGAGTGAGGTGAGAAAGGCCGTAGAGCAAGCCGCTAATACGCGAACCATGGCAATCTCATCTGAACTCAATACCAGTGAGTGGATCATTGTTGCTCTTGTTGTCTTATTACTGATAGTGACAATTGTTGGCTACGCGCTGTCTAAATTGCACATTGCCAACCCCATTGAAGCAATGGCAGCAAAGCTTAACGAACTAGCTAACTCACGTCGCCTAGCAACCCACTTACCACAACAGCAGCTAGCTGAACTTGATGCCATCACGCGAAGTGTACAGGGTTTGTTAAATGTATTTTTGAAAGGGATGCAGGATCTGCAAGTTGCAGTGAACAACCTGAACCATTCGTCGACTGCACTTAATGATGCTACAGGTCATTCTGCAAGCGCAATTAGCAGTTTTCAGGGAGACATTAAACAGCTCGTGAGTGTCATGGATACGTTATCCGGTGAGATGGAGCAAAGCTTACACCTTTCAAAGCAAGCCGCTAATGAAGCGCAAATTAGTGCAGAGCAAGTTGCGCAAGGGCGCGATGATGTAGAAGCTACTGCTAAAGCCATAACTGACCTTACGCAGGATATCGACAAAACCGCGTCAACATTAGACCGACTGCAAAACGATGGCAAGAATGTCTCTAGTGTAGTGTCCACAATTGCTGAAATTGCCGATCAAACCAATTTATTGGCTCTTAATGCCGCTATTGAAGCTGCGCGCGCGGGTGAGTCTGGACGCGGATTTGCAGTCGTAGCCGATGAAGTAAGAACACTTGCCTCTCGCACCCATCAATCGACAGTGGAAATAAATACCATGCTTGAGACGATAGTGGAGTCGATTAAAGCATCGGTTAGAACCATGACATCAAATAAAGATAAGGCACATAATGCACTTGCTATGGCTAACGATTTGGTTGCCACTTTAGAGAGCGGACGACAAAGTATTTTATCATTGGTTAAAGTGAGTAATGATGCCTCAGATTTAGTTCAGCACGCTAGAGAGCAGGTGACGCTGGCACGGGAAGGCGTGCTTGATTTTCAAATGCTAGGTGACAACGTAAAGGCTGCCAACAATCATGTAAATACAGAAGCGCGAAGTTTGGCAGGGTTAGCGACCGAGCTACAATCGAATGTGAATACGTTCAAACTAACGTAATGCACTGTTCTTTACTATCTCAATAACGGCACAAAAAAATGGGGCCTTTTTTACAGGCCCCAATCAAATTAATGTGTTTGGTCTTCAACGTGCTGTTCTGCGAATATCTTGGATTTCTTTTTGATTTTACATCCTAGGATACGCTGCGCATTCTTACGGCCGATGTAATGTGCGACCGTATAGGGGTGGGCGCGTTTGAAGAACCTTGAAAATGAGTGAAATACATTTTCCATATTTTGGCTCCTTCTTAATAAAATTACCCCAAATGAAATATAGTATTATTACACTTTAATGTCAATGTGGTATTTCAAGCTGATTCATTATTTTTTTAGACTAAAGTATAGATTTTGGATCACTTTTATCTCTTAGCGAGTGCGACAGAACGAACTAAAACGAACTAAGAGTGAGTAAAGCGCAGAGAACTTTTGGAGTATAAGTAAATAGTAGTCGGCAATTGAAAGTCAGGCCAATGATTAACATTAATGCTCATCATCAGTTAAAAAGAAGTTCGATGTTGCGGCCTCAAAAACAAGGCCGCAGAGGTTAACATTACGCTAGTAATAAGAGAGCTTTTCAGATTTACCCGAAAATATTTTGTATACCATTGCGGTATACGCCAGTATCACAGGAACAACTATGACCACCCCCACCAACAAGAAACGCAACGAACTCGCATCACTTAGAGCATAGGAGATGGTCATATGCCCAGGGATAATAAATGGGTAATAACTGATTCCAAATGCTGCAAAACAGAGCAAAAACACTAAAAGCGCGATAAAGAAGGGTAGCCATTCACCTTTGCCGTTAGATTCAGGGAGCCTTTTAAGCAGTATGCCGCACAATATCAGCAGCGCAAAGCACGCCGTCGGTATGGCAAATAGTACATACCCCCAAGGAGCAGATAACCACAATTCTCTAACATCGTCGTGTAGAGTTAAATTTGCAATACTTACGGCCACTATACCGGCAGCAAGAACATATAACCCTTTGCGTGCCCAGTAATAGGCTTTCTGCTGCAACTCACCTTCTGATTTAAGAATTAACCAGCAGGCGCCAATGAAGGCGTAAGCCGCGGTAACACCAAAGGCCGCAAGCAGCGCAAAACCCTGTGCCCATATGTCTGTACGAAGCCCTGTCACATAGATACCAAGCATATAGCCTTGGGCTAGGGTGGTAAGTAATGAACCGTATTTAAACGCCATGTCCCACTTTCGTTTTTTCACTTGTACAACCTTAGCGCGAAAATCGAATGAGACACCTCGTAAAATAAGACCTAACAACATAAATGTTGCAGGTAAATACAGTGTTTGTAGCACCTCACTGTGGGCTTCAGGAAAAGCGATAAGTAAAAGACCAATAGCTAAAACCAACCAGGTTTCATTGGCGTCCCAATAAGGGCCAATTGACGCAATCATATCGTCGCGAAACGATTCCGTTCTCGGGGGAATTAATACGCCTACCCCTAAGTCGTAACCGTCTAAAATGGCATAAAGTAATACCGATAAACCCAGTAAGCCTATGTAAATATTGCCTAGCATTTCTGCCGATACATTCTCAAACATGTTAGTTCCTTATACCGTTGCTGGGTCTGGGTTCGTAGGTTGCATTTTCGCTTTTGCGATTTCACGCTCTTCAGTCGTGATCTCTTCAATCTCTACCGCACGTCGACACATCAGCATTAAGGTTCCCATGTACGCCACGAGCAATACCGAATAAATAACCACATATAGGGTAAATGACAGCGCAATGTTGCTGGGTGGCAACTGCGTAACGGCATCACTTGTTTTTAAGACGCCACTGACAAGGTAAGGCTGACGACCTATTTCAGTGACATACCAACCCGCAAGTGTGGCAACCCATCCGCTAAATGCCATACCCGCAAAAGTGCGCTTAAGCCAAGTGGGGAGCGGCTTATTGCGTAGTAAGTAAACACTACCAACCCATGAAACAAGTAACATCAGCATGCCCATACCGACCATAACGCGAAAGCCGAAGAATACAGGCGCAACGGGAGGATGCTCTCCTTCAAATTCGTTTAAGCCTTTTATCTTGCCTTTTAGTTCGTGAGTCAGTATTAAGCTTGCTCCATAAGGAATAGGCACTTCAAAGTGGTTCTCCTTCGCATTCTCATCGGGAATGGCAAACAAAAGCAAAGGCGCGCCTTCAGTTGTTTCCCATAAGCCTTCCATCGCTGCGACTTTCTGAGGCTGGTGTTCAAGGGTATTTAAACCATGCATATCACCTGCAAATATTTGCAAAGGAATAAGCACAGCAGCAGTATAAGTGGCCGTTTTGAGTGCTAGTTTTGGCGCTAGCTTATTATCGCCCTTAAGCATTCTGTAGGCTGAAAGCCCCGCAATTAAGAAGCTAGCGGTAAGGCCTGATGCCAGCATCATGTGTACAAAGCGGTAAGGAAATGAAGGGTTGAAAATAATCTCTTTCCAATTGGTGGCATACACCACGCCGTCGATGACCTCATAGCCCTGCGGCGTTTGCATCCAACTATTCAGTGCCAATATCCAAAACGCTGACGTTGTCGTACCAATAGCAACAATCAATGTTGAAGCGGTATGCAGCCAATTAGGCACGCGGCGAATACCAAAAAGCATAATACCGAGAAAGGTCGCTTCCAAGAAAAAGGCGGTAAGTACTTCGTAGCCAAGTAATGGACCTGCCACATTGCCCACTTTTTCCATAAATCCCGGCCAGTTAGTGCCAAATTGAAATGACATGGTTACGCCACTTACAACACCTAGGGCGAAACTTAATGCGAACACACGGACCCAAAATCGGTACATGCGCATCCAAACGGGATGACCAGACAGGTTAGAGCGCATTTTGAAATAAAACAAAAACCATCCCATCGCCATAGTGATGGTTGGGAAGAGAATATGAAAACTAATATTTAACGCAAATTGTAATCGAGACAGCAAGAATGCATCCACAGAAGGCCCCCTTAGTTAACGCTGTTTTTCCCCGGAAGAAGCTTATCCTTAAGCTCAAGCATGCGGCCTACACCAGCGCCAAGCTTCATCAACGTATTTAGCTTTTCAGGCCCAAGATTCTGAAGTTCTTCAGACCATGCCGTAATTGATTCGAGTAAATCGTGAATTTCGTTCAGTTTATCTTGCGCATTGGCTTCTTTTTCATTTGCTGGCGTGTCGAGAAGAAGGTCGCGCAGCAAACTCATAGTAGGGTCGATTTCTCGTTTTCTTCGCTCTTCAAAAACGCGATTAGCCAATGTCCATATATCACCGGCTGGAACAAAGAATTCTTTGCGTTCACCGGGGACCAGGTGCTGTTTTACTAAGCGCCACGACTGCAATTCTTTGAGGCCCATACTAGTATTCCCACGAGAAATATTCAGTGCGTCAGCAATTTCCTGTGCTGAAATGGGCTCCTCATTCAGCACAATAAGCGCCAATATTTGCCCAACAGTGCGATTAAAACCCCATCGGCTACCCATTTCCCCAAAGTGCATAACCGCAGACGTGATAAGCGGAGTCATCTTCATATTTTTTACCTGCTGAAGTTTCAGAAATTACTGAAAGTTTATAATGTGGTTTGATTTAGATCAACATTTATTGTCTTAGTTGTGGATTCTCATGAAGGTTGATAGATCTTCTCTCAATCTCACTCATGGTGATAAGACTCACATTAGGTGGGTTTGGATTACTGGGGTGAGTTGATCAAATTTGCTTGAAAGGCTGATATGTACGCAAATGGTATCTGCCGAAATCATTTTGAACGCTATAAAGGCTAAAAATAAATTGAATATGTGTGCCAATATTAAAAACGCGTTGGCACATCACTGAGACGTAGCATAGTTTCGGTTCCTCTCAATAGTGTAGAGAAGGGTTTTTGTCGAGGCAGTATTTCGCCAAAAAAACAATAACTTATTTGCGCAGTCAACAAAAGCTCATTGGTGTCGCAAGACAGCTAAATTAAAGGCGGAGAAAGACGCTAGGCTATGAATCACTAGCACAGCGATTTAATCAATTTTATGCGGTAAAAAATCAACAGAAAGCTTTCAACTAGAATACTGCAAAATTTAAACGTCAAGGCACAATGAGTTGCAATTAACGATCCGACTCTGAAGGGCTCTAAATAGCTTGATGTCAAAGCTCTCCGGTGATTTTGTACGCGATCACAAACGGTATTTGATACCAAATTTAAGTACGCTTCCAAGATCTCCTGTATCCGAAAAAGATGCATCAAAAAACACTTTATTTATAGGGTTCCATTCAAGCCCGAACAAAATATCTATGGCGCTTTCTTCGCGCTTACTGATCAAAGAACCGGCGCCAGAGAATAGTAGCGAAACATCAGCGTAAACAAGTCCACCGTAAACCGAAAATGATTGAGTTACATTAAACCCCATACGAATGTCTTGACTGAAGAACGAATCTAGTTTGATTTCATCGATATCGCTTTCAAAATCTGAAAAACTAAATATACCTTGTTCACTATCAGAATGCAGTAGAATAGAGCTCTGAGTTGAAACATAAAATTGCTCGTTGATCGGATAATGATACCCTCCCTGTAAAAGAAGAATATTGGATGAAAACTCATCGGACAAAATATAATCGTCTTTCAAAACCGCATAGTCTAAACCAATAGACCAATCCGCTAAGGAAAGCGGCGAGACGAACAGACAAATAAGTGGAATAAACTTTTTTTTCATGAGATTACCTTCAACTGTACAAAAAAACGCCGCCAGTCTAGAGGTAAATGGACCCTATGTGCATACACATTTTTGCATAGCATCTATGTTAATTTATGCGTTAACGGGCTGCAGTTTTACTTTTACAATCTTGTGAGAGTTAGCAATGTAAATTGAGTGCCACTATGAATACAGATGGACAGACGTTCTGGAATAAACACGCGAAAAGTTATGCTGTGAAACCTATAAAAGACATGCACGCCTATGAAAAAAAATTGGAACGAACACGTCATTATCTGACTTCCAAATCATGTGTACTAGAGCTCGGATGTGGTTCAGGAATGACAGCATTATCCCATTCGGAACATGCTGGCTATGTGATTGCGACTGACTACTCACAGCAAATGATTGAGATTGCACGACGAAGAGTAACTGAGAAGCAGCAGACCAACATTAGATTCATTCAACAGGATGCCGTTTCAGCATGTTCCATAGGATCTTTTGATATGGTGCTAGCACTTAATTTAATTCACCTCCTAGACAACCGTGGGAATTTGCTAGAGGAAATTTACAAAACAGTTAAACCTGGCGGTATTTTTGTTTCATCAACACATTGCTTTGCAGATAGAACTCCGTACCTAATATACTTTTTCAACGCAATTTCAAAAATATTCCGAAAAATACCTTACATTCATGTTTTTAGCGCTTCTCAATGGGTAGATGAGCTAACTACCGCTGGATTCAAAATACTTGAAAGTTGGCGCAGTCCGTCCGACAAAAGTATGTTCATCGTATGTCAAAAGGCGTCTATGTAGGAACAGTCAGCGAATAACAATGCCCGCTGTGGTTTCAATTTTATTAGACGCAATAGACAATTCAAGCAAAGCCAGCTAGCATGATTTTCATAGTCGCGGATTAAATGCATCACTCATTATTGTTCAAGGGTTAAAAATGGAATGGAGAGATGTTTCATTTGATTGGAATCAAATTAAAACTCTTCTGGCTGTTTATGAGTCAGGCTCCTTTTCTGCCGCCTCCGAACTACTAAAGCAATCCCAACCAACGCTTAGCAGACAAATATCTGCACTGGAGGAACAACTAGGAATTCTGATCTTTGAAAGAAGCTCGCGCAAACTGGTGATTACAGAAGGCGGGCGTGCTTTAATTGACATGGCTGTGGCCATGCGTGAAGCAGCATTTGGAATATCTATTAAAGTGTCCGAACAGAAAAAGAGTTCTTATGGCAGAGTGAGCATTTCGGCTAGTATCGCTTTGTGTACCTACCATCTGCCGGGATTTGTTGAACAAATAAGAGAGAAATTTCCTGAACTTTCTGTAGATGTGCATGCGTCTGATGGCACTGCGGATTTGATAGGAAACCAAGCTAACATTGCTATTCGTCATGTAGAACCAAAAGACCAAGACCTAGTAGTTCGTCGCGCAGCTGGTGTGAGCGCAGGATTATTTGCGCGCGCCGATATTGCAGAGAGTTACGAACTCTGCATAGCAGACAACAAATTCGCTGATCTTCCATTTGTGGGATATGGCAACGTAGATGCCTCTTTAATGTATTATGCGAACGTTGGACTGCAACTGAGTGAACAGAATATCGCGTGCACCTCTAATGTTGGTGTTTTTGGATTTGAAGCGATCAAACGCGGTATTGGAGCTGGGCTAATGGATAACATAACAGCAAGCTTTTGGCCGGAGTTGGTTGAGATACCGCTTCCGAACGGAAACTTTACCGTGCCCACATGGTTGGTAACAACGCGCGCGCTCTACAGTACTAAACGAATAAAGCTTGTTTTCGATTTCTTTGCCGAACTTCTGATTGAATCAAAACTTTGAGATTAAACCTGAGTCAGATTAATCCGCTTTTATGCGGGAGTTCCAACATAAAAAAACGCATGAGAATTATACGTTAATAGACATAATCTCTCCCCAATAAATTCATTAAAATGCCCTTTTGACTTAGGGAGTATTTAATGAACAATTCAATTAATCAAAAACTGCAATTTTCATCGCTTTGGGTATTCGTTCTATTCAACACGCTTTTTCGAGACATCCACGAGTTTCTTCGACCAGGTGTAATCGAAAACATGAATTTAGGACTTTCCAATGGGGTGCAAGTATCTGAGTACACACTTTTTATCGCCGCTTTCGTACTGCAAATGCCGCTGCTGATGTTTGTATTGCCGTTTTTTCTAAGACTTAGAAATTACTGCAAGCTAAGTATTTTTGTTGGCATTACAACTTTTGCTGGAATTTGGTTTGAGTCTCCCCACGATATGGATGATTGGGCATTTGCCGCGTTCAAAAGTCTGACTATTGCGTTTATTCTTTATGGGAATATCAAATTATTAATTAGACGAGAAGATTGAGTGTTTTGGGGGCTGAAATAAGATAAGCGTGTGATAACACCACACGCTAAAGACCAATGTTTGGTCTCACCTACCTGGAGGCGTCAAAATGAGTATCCACTTGCCTACAAAAGTCTGCAAACATGCGACCCAAATAATATAGGATAAAGTCATAATACTTATAAATGTATGCACAATCACATGAATTTTCATTTCGAGTGACAGAAATAGAAAACCCAAAGAAATTACTGAGACAAAAAAGCTACTGATTGCATTTGCATTGGTTGAACATAACCTGCTCGCTATACTCATCCCAAGCTGCAAATAAAGCAAGAGGTTAAAAGTATCATTCATTAGGCTAATTGCCATGCTCTCAATATTGAATGTTGAGTGGGGCGTCAAAAGCGTAAAACCTATTATATGGTTTACTGCCGCCACTATCCAAAGTGTAGATAACAAAGACTTCTCATCTACTTTATTAAAAAAAATCACACTTCTACGCCCCAATTTAGTTATCGAGGGACGATTTTATGATCAAATTCATTTTTGAATAATCGCTAAAGGTGTATATAAGTTATGCATAAATGCATGGAGGAACACAAGTAGAACGATATTGTGATCACCATAGTATTGACATGGCTACCATTCCCCCTAGACTTTTTGTCCAAACACTATTGGCTGAACCCCCTTAGAATGAAAATGAAACGCGACCCTATTGATATCATTCCCTATCAGGAAATTTGGCTTAAACAATTTGAACAGGCAAAAAAAGATCTAAGCTTCGCCTTGGGCACACTAGCTGTTTGCATCGAGCATATTGGTTCTACCGCCATTCAAAATATGCCGTCCAAAGATCGCATTGATATTCAAATCGGCGTAAAAGAAGTTTCAGATGAGGTTTGCGAAGTAATCAACGCTGCCTTACAAGACTTTGGTTTCTCAAGCGCTTATCTAAGTGAAGATCACCTGCCGCCAAGCGAATCTGATGAAAATGAATGGAAAAAAATTTACTTACAGGGGGTAACTCATCGATGGCGCTTTAAAGCGAACATTCATATTCGAAGAGTAGGTGCTAAAAATTATAAATATGCGCTGTTATTCAGAGATTTTCTGAGAAATCATCCTGAATCGGCGACAGCCTATGCCAGATTGAAGCAGTCGTTATCTAAGCACACTAGATTTGATAGAGACGCTTACTGTGAAATCAAAGATCCAGTGTGTGACTTGATTATGATAAATGCACGGATTTGGGAAAAGTCCCAAAGCCAGGCTTAAGTCTTTAAATGCGCGTTTTAATCCTTCAAAAACGCGTATTCATCTATTTTCTACTTAACCCAGACCAATTATCGATAAGGTAGTGAGACCTAAGAGATTGCTATTAAAAAGCAATTCTACTAATTGCCTACGTGGAGTAACGGATGCGCTATATTACGTTTGGGATTTTCCTTACCATCTTGGTTAGTGCCTCAAAAACTAACGCCAATGAGTCGCACGATATTTATAATTCACAAAGCCAAAGCGCATTTAGTAATGTATCTCGACATGTCATAGAGTCGCACAGTCTGAAGGGGAAGCGGACAATTGATGTTTCACTACCGGTCAATTATTTGGAAACTGGCTCTAAGGTTACATACCCGCTTATTGTTGTTCTAGATGGCGAATTGCTGTTTCACAGTGTTTCTGGATTTGCACAATTTCAAGCGATGAACAGTCAAATGCCAGAGGCGATTGTTGTGGGCATTCAAAATGCACCTGATACCAGAAGAGACATGACCCCTAAACCCATAAACGCTAACGGTGATCCTTTGTGGTTTGGTGGAAAAGAAGATCAATACCTATCGTTCATTCAACATGAGGTTCTCCCTTTTCTGGAAGAGAACTACCGAATAGCGAACTTCAAAGTGCTCATAGGACTGTCTCCTTCTGCAAGTTTTACCTTACATAGCTTCTGGAAACAGCCACATCTTTTTTCTGGTTACATAGTCATTAATCAAGCGGACTTTAAAGCGGTTGGTTACGGTAAAGAAACAATCTTTGACAAAGTAATAGAGTCGGTAAGGCAGCAGCCAGAAGACAAGCGATATCTATATATATCAATGCCGGAAGGTGGCGCGGCTCGTAACCCTAAGATTGTGGATGACTACGAAAAGCTAGAAAGAGCATTGTCGCCATATTTGCCCCAAAAGGTCTCGTTCAAATGGGAATTAATCGACAAGCAGTCCTATGCGGCGGTTTTGCCAGCAATAATGTCAGGGTTTGAACTTATCTTTCCTGCTCAGAGATGGGATGTTAACTATCGCAATTTTGTTGCTGGGGAAAATGGCGCCACGCTTCGTAATATTAAAGCTCACTTTTCTGAGTTGAGTGAGCAATATGGCTTTATGGCGCTTCCCAAGGGTGAAAGATTTTACAATCGAAATCGCTTAAAACGCATAGTGTACGTTTTAATAAATGAAGAACGCTACACTGAGGCTGAAGCCATTGTGCAGTATTGGCTGTCTTTGTATCCCCACTCTGGTAATGCTTATGACACACTTGCTGATTTGTATTTGGCCAAAGGCGAAAAGGATATGGCGCTAAAACATCGTAAGAAAGCGCTGGAATTAGCCCGAAGAAATAACGATCACAGAGTGATGATTTTTGAAGAGGCTTTGAACAACCTTAAATCTACAAAGAAATAAGTTAATTAAGCACGTGTTTTCATCGCTTTGTGTTTATGGTTTCGCTTACGCAGAAAGCGCCAGCCTCTTATGACAATCACTTTCTCTTCGTATGGTTTGTGATACCTTTGTTTCATTTGGCATACCTAATGGGGCAAAGTTAACTTTTTTTGTTCAACCTGACCGCTATAGTTGCGATTCTGCTACTGAGGTCGACCCAATGCATATTCATACACAACTCTCTTACCGAGAACATGCTCGGGCCTATAAGGATATGGCACAGTTTATCGTTGAAAACCCAGCTATCAGTGTTGGACTAGGGCTATTGTCCTACCTGATATGTAACATACCGTTTGAGCTATTTGCCCTTAAGATGACGGCTTATATCGCACTAATTTCGCTTGTAGTGTGTGTGGTTACCACTAAATTCAGAACGGGGTCATTAAGCGGCGTATTGTCTGAGCTTTCCTTACAACAGTCGCTGTTTCTTCCCGTTTTAATTGGCTGCTTTGCTTTAAGCATGGTGGGAATGGGGGTTGCGGGTTGGATAACACAAGCCTTGCAGCAGGTGGGGGCAGCAAGTATGCCCATTAACAATATGCAATTTGGCGCAATGGAGGCAATAAGCGTAGTGCTAGCAGGGGTGTTAGTTTTTGTTACTCAGATAATGCCGTACGTTTTAGCCCATTTTTGTAAAGGCTTGAGCCTTTCCCGCCATCAAGGGGAGCAGATTTGGTACGCGTTACTAAAACACTGGAAAAACGGTGTATCTTATACGCCTATTGCGCTTATTAGTGGCATGGTATTTACAAGCGGGGTCGATGCTTCTGGGTATATTGTTACATTAGCGTCACTGTATTCTACATTTTTGCTTTTTATTGTATTTAACGTGCACAAAGCCGAAAAACAACAGTCAATGAATATGGCCTTTACGCCAACCTAGTTCTAAAAAGTATTGCAGAGGCAGGTACATCGCCTCTGCATTGCACGATTTCGTATTAAAACACGCTATTTCTTTGCCTAAAGCACTTCACTTGCAACTTGAACACTATTTCTTCCCGATTGTTTAACATCGTAAAGTGCTTTATCGGCAAGGTTGATGATATGTTCTAATGCATCATCGTTTAACTTTGTTTCACTTAACAAGCCGTCTTTCGTGCCGCATACTCCAAAACTTGCGGTGAATTGTATGTTCGCTTCGCCACTATCAATAACGGCGTCTTCTATCAGAACCCGCAGCCTTTTAGCATGCGTATTAGCCTGTGCTTCGTTTGTATCGGGAAGAAATAGTAGAAACTCTTCGCCTCCCCATCTCGCGATAATGTCACCACGCCGGCTACCATGTTCAAGCAGTGCTGCCACGCAGCGTAGTACTTCATCGCCTATCGCATGCCCGTATAGATCATTGATATTTTTGAAGTGATCAATGTCTATCAGTACTAAGGATAAATCCCTTTTTCTGCGAACAAGTTGATGCCACACTGGGTAAACTAAATGCTCGAACCCCGTACGGTTATTCAGCCCCGTAAGCGCGTCTTGGCGTGCACTGCGCTCAGCAATTTGCTTGTCTATTTCTGCTAATCTAAAACGCTGGGCAAGCAAAAACGCCAAGAAAATTGCCTCAAAAGCCACACCGAGTTCTATGAGCTTGAAAGTGAAATCGTTATAAGGCACTAAACCCCATACTGCCGCTGTTGATATACAGATACACGTGGCTGCGGTTACTGAACACATAAGAAATAAGCGCGCTGCCGGTACATCGTTTTTCAACGCCTGATGACCTAGCACAATGAACAGAACGGCAAAACTACTGTTAAGAATAAAAGCAAGCAGCAACGCGATGGTCAATTGATTTAACGCTGCACTTATAAGCATGCCAATGGGAATAACGACAGTAACGCCTATGGTAAGTTTGTCTAGAAGCGGGGCGTAAAGACGCGTATTTAACAACACCCGCGCAAAATGTAACCCGGCAATTGAATACGTGATCATCAAGAAGATATCCATCCAATCTTGAAAATAAGGGCCCCAATCAGGGGTAATCCACGTATGAAGCTGCCCGGTATAAGAGAGACTGTTGGCCACAAAACCCAAAAGATATAACGCGTAAAGCCCGTACTCTCGATGTCGAATACTAAAATAAATAATTAAATTATAGATAGCGAGGGCAACCATAATGCCGTACAAAAAACCATACTGATAACCACTCGATACATCGCGTTGAGTAGCAAGTTTCGCCTCTGAGATATACAAGGGAATTGCCATGGGGCCTACTGTTTCAACACGCATGTAAAGTACGGTTTCTCCCGCTGGCATTGATGACTCGAAGGCAAAGTAACGATATTGCATGGGTCTATCTGAATAGGCCAACGCATCGCCGCCGCGCACGTGTCGAAGAATTTGTCCTTCATGAACAAGCCACGCATCAATATGGTCAAGCCAAGGTGTTTCTACACTTATGCGATATAACGGGTCTTCGTTGGCGGGAAGCAATAGCCTCACTTTTAGCCACACGGGCGCTACGCTTATACCTAGCGACAATGACTGGCCACTTCCCATTTTCAAAGGCGTAGAATCAAACTGTTCGATTGCTTGTTGTAAGGTAAGGGGGGCGGAAGATTCTTGAAAAAAGTTGGCGTATTTGCCAGCTGTAAGAGCTTTATGTTGCGATAAATCGATAATAGCTTGGTCTCGCTCAACCGCATGTGCAGGTAGCGACAGTAAACCGAAAATTAAACAAAGCAACAGACATCTTAAATGCATTGTTAACACTCTCAAGCACTTAAACGTCCGGTGTAACGTGCTGCCAAATAGTTATTATTAATGTGAAGTGGCTAAGCAAGTTGGCAAAACAAACGGTTGTATAACAATGTTGGTCTCGCCGCGGCTAATGTCACTAAACTAACTGAATTACTGGCATTGAGGAAGTAATAATTTGTGATCGGCGCCTTACTTCTGTGAAGAAGTTAGTGATGACCTACTCGATTATGTCATTAAAAGCGCTACACCGATAATCATCGCCTCTACACAAAGACTAAACTAGATGTTTATTAAATAATTCAAGCGCTCTATCCCATGCGCGGTCAGCCTGCTTCTCATTATATGCTCGTGAGTCGGGTGGACACCATCCATGCAGTGTATCTTCGTAGACCTCGATTTCTGCTTCAAGTTGAGCCTGGTTGTACGCCATTTTCAAAAGCTTTTTCATTTCAGGTGCTTTGGCATCATCGTTTTCAGCAATGGCGTGCAATGCTGCGGCTTTTGAACGGACTACAGTGTGGTGTGGACTGTCCTGTGTATCGGTAGCTAGTCCACCACCGTGAAAACTGGCAATGGCCTTAAGTCTGTCTGGCATTTCAGCTGCCGCGCGCATAACAAAAGCACCGCTCATACAGTATCCCATTGCTGCGGCGCCAACGTTTGTATTTACGTTTGGTTGTTTGTCCAAAAATGCAAAGAATGCTTTGGCGTCTTCAGTAACCGCATTGGTAGTTAAGCGTTTTCGATAACCTCTTAAAATGTCCCATGCTTTTTTTGACGGAAAACTAATTTCTTCTGGTAGTGCTAGCCCTGTAACGTCACGATAAAAAGGGTTTACTACAAGTACGGCATAACCACTGCTTGCCAAGCGTCTTGCCATTTGTTTGAAAGCGGGACGAAGCCCCTTAATATCTGGCCACATTAATATCGCAGGATGTTTACCTTTATGCGGATGAACAAAATACGCATCAGCGTTACCGGAGGGGGTGTTAACAATAACGTCTTTGGACTGAACGTTGTCACTTGAAATAGCGAATTGCGGAAAGCTTAATGCCAAACCGCCTAACGCGAGTAATTTGTTAAAGTCGCGACGATTCAACGTGGATTCATTCAAGTTTTGTTGAATATCTAATTCGGTTTTTTCATCACACATGACGGTACTCCATAGCTGTTCAGGTAAGGTAAGCAAAACGCTACTAATAGCCCTAAGCACAAGTCACTTTACTAGACAGTAGTTAATTAAAACAGCCCAACAAACAAGTTACTATTTTAAATATGCGCAAGCTGCTTCTGACAAAGGAGCGCGCTCATCTATCAAAGCCGCTATTGGTCCTTCGTATCTAAAGCATTCGCTAAGTTGTCTTGTTTTTATCGAATGGAAGGGGTTTTGAAGCGTTAATACCGCTCTGTTTGAAAGGTCAAGAGTCGCATTGAGTATTGCCAGGTCAATGTACTGGTCAAATAGGTCATTAAAGCTTCCATCTGCTTTTGCTAGTTGAAGACCTCGTTCAATTCGTTCTGCTAACTCAGGACTGTTTTGCGAAACAAAGAAAAACATAAATGAGGGATAGTGCAGCAGAAATTGTGATTCAATGGCTAAAGTGGGGTCTTGATGGTAATTGTACTCTGTCACCACTTCATTAATTGCTCTTGGAAAATAGTCGATTCTTTTCTTACGCAATAAATCTATAAGCGAGTCATAATCGCTCGCTCCCCATACAAGGTACCCATTTGCACTTAAGATTTCCAAGTCAGGCCAATCGTGACCTTGACCCGCTATAAGTTTTCTTAATTCATTAGCATTTGCAAACCTATGAGTATCGAGTTTTCGAATGAGTGATACGCGATAACCCATAATGCCCTCTAGTAATGGCACTCGAATTGGAATTGACTGTGCTTCGCGCGACGCAGAAGTAACAGACCAAAATACGTCAATAGTGCTCTTTGAGTTCAGACCACTAAATGCTCTGTCTTGCATCATCGTTCCGGCTGTCTCGACGAGTTTCGCGTCTCCATATTCTTGTGCCGTTTTATCCAATGCTAGTTTAAGAAGTGATGAATAATATTTGTGGGAACGAAAATCGAGTTTGCTGCTTGGAATTATTTTTATCTGCTGAATTTCTTGAGTGGTAGTGGCACTTAGGGCATTTGTGGAGGCGATGACAGTAAAAGTAAAAAACAAGCTCAACAGCAAAAGACTGTTGACGATAGGCCGTTGCGCTACATCGAAATGACCGACACTAAGATACATCATTACTGGCTACTCATTGACTTAATCTGTACAGATTCGTACGTATTCTACGTCAAGCTTTGTTCAAAAATTGCATAAAAGCAATACAGCTTGCTTCTTAGTTACACCAAATACTAGATGAACGTTTTTTCACAATGTGGCGTAAAGATAAGTAGCGCAATAAGGGCGATAATCATTTTCACTTTGGGTCCCTCCTAGTTCACAAAGCCTCAAATCGGATATCGGATTGTATTTATGGCTACTAAAGCAACATCTAAAAAGAAATTCAAAAAAGGATTATCGAGCCTATTAGCGGGTCCAGTTGTCAAAAAAGTTATGGCTAACGTTGCTGATAAGAAAGTGCGAGAGATAAGTGAGCATTTTCCTCATATCTTTACGCCGAAAGTGGCTAAAACCGAAGAAGAAAGAAATAGTACTTTCTCTATTCGTCACGACGTATTCAGCGAAGAATTGGGACTTGAGCGACGCCGAGAAACGCTACTAGAGACAGATCAATTTGACAGATATTCTATTCATTGTTTTTTGCAGCATCGGCCAACAGGAAAGCTCGCCGGCACAGTCAGAGTAGTGCGGCCTGAAAACGAAAATCAACAGCTTCCAATGCAACATTATTTAGAAAATGGATTTAACGAAGAAGACATTAGCCCTGATGATTTGCGGCAAGATAAAATAGCTGAGGTTTCTCGTCTTGCCGTACCCAGAGAGTTTCGGCGTAAGCACGTTAAATCTGAGTACAAGAAAACTCGCCGCTCAACACGCTCCCTCAAAAACGAGATTCAATGCTACCCCTATGTGGCGATCGGTTTGTACTTTACTGCGATGTCGGTATTGCTAAAAAACAATATTAATCATGCTTTTATTATGGTTGAACCTCGTTTGGCAAAGAGTCTCAGATTTATCGGCTTTCCGCTTGAGCAAGTCGGCCCTGAAACAGACTATTTTGGGCGTCGAGCACCCTTTTACGTCAGAGTAAAGACAATTCCGTTTAAGTTGAGTAGAGGGTTCAATTTGTTATTTGAGTCCATTGATCAATCGTTAAATCATCAACAAATTGTAAAAGAAATAAAAAAGCGCCTTCGATAACATTAAAGCCATAAGGTTTTAATGCTATTCAAAAAAATTAATATTCACTGCAAGTGTATAATTGCATTGAGAAAAAGTGGTGTACTAGGATAATTACTAATTGACGTATTTTGGAATCTACCTCACCATAGAAAGAAACGAGTAAAATGGCACTGTAATGGGTACACGAGAACAAGCAACACTACAAAATTGTGAAGACGAGGCTATTCATCTTATTGAAAGTGTCCAAAGCTTTGGCTATGTAATCGCGGTAAACCCGAACGACAAAAAAATTCAGGTTGTCAGTGAGAATATATCTCAACTCTTCAAGGTTGATATTATTCCCGGTGAAACGCTCATTACAGAGCTTATCGATATACCCTCCCCAGATGCGCACACCTTTTTAACTATTCACCAATCTGTTGTCAGCAGTAAAACGCGTCGTGCTTATCAGTGGAAATTCGCAGAAAATGCTCTACACCTAGAAGACTGGGAAAAAGAGGGTAGTGGTGTTGCATTTGACTCTAATGGCTTGTTGGTCATTGAACTTGAGCCTACACCACAACTGAGTTACGAAGCGGCGAAACAATGGGTGCCAATGGATGTGGATATTCGTCCACTATTGCCTGACGTAGAACATTGCGAGTCTATCAACGATGTTGCCGATGCTATAGCAAGTGTATTCCAATCCTATATCGGGTTCGACTCAGTAATGGTTTACAAATTTGATAAAGCCTATTGCGGAGAAGTCATTGGCGAAGCTACCCACGTCGATGCTCGTTCTTTTAAAGGATTAAAGTTTCCGGCTTCAGATATTCCAAAGCAAGCACGAGAGCTATACCTTCGAAATAGAGTGCGATGCGTTTACGACGTAGAAGAAAGTCCAATTGGTCTTGTGCCCAGCTTAATCGACGATGACAGACCGCCGCTAGATTTGTCTATGTCAATGGTGCGCTCAGTGTCGCCTATCCATATTCAATATCTGAAGAATATGGGCATACGTTCGTCGTTTTCCGTGTCTTTGGTATTTGAAGGGCGGTTATGGGGCTTGTTGGCATGTCATAATAATACGCCACGATACATCGACCAGAAGAAGCGTTTAGTGTGTGAATCGCTTGGTCACCTTTACGCATGGCAGCTCCACACTAAAGCATTACACGAGAAAAAAGAGCAGTTTCAAATTCGGCAGCGAATGCTCAATAACATTGTTCATCAACTAACGACTTACTCGAATCCACTTGAAGCAATAACGCAAAAAGAAAAACAACTGCTTGAAGTGACAGAGTCTTGCGGTATGGCGGTTGTTACGCCAACCGGTAACTATGCCACAGGGAAAACACCTTCAGATTCAACATTAGCCTTCCTGTTAGAAAAGTTTGCTATAGCGAACTCTGAGCAGTCAATTGCGATTAATCGGCTTGGTGATGAGGTTAGCGAAACCCGGGATTTGAATGGTATCCGCGGTATGTATATATCGTGCGTTTCTTCTAAATTGGGGTATTACACGGTTTGGTTTAGAGAACAGAAAGATAAAACAATACGTTGGGCAGGGAAAGAAGCGGCTCGAAAAGACGTGGGTAAATCGCTGACACCACGTAATTCGTTTGATATGTACTTGCAAAGTGTTGCTGATGAGTCGCTAGAATGGACAGAAGACGACAAACTTATTATTGAAGGCTTCGATCACTTATTTATCCCTTATGCGTTAAGCCTTAAGGCGTCTTTGGATAAGCAAATCAGTAAATTGGAAGAGCTCGATAAAGCGAAGGATCAATTTCTTGCGAGCATTTCCCATGAACTTCGCTCGCCACTGAATTCGATAGTGGGATGGACCGATTTAGCATTGATGGATGTGAATAATATTGATCGTATGACTGACGCGCTTGGGGTGATCAAACGTGCTGCCTCAACGCAAGCTGCGCTTATCAACGATATTCTCGATTTATCACGCATTATCTCGGGCACCATGAAGCTCAGTACTCACTCACTGAAAGTCGCTAACGCCATTTCTGAAGTTGCGAAATCTTTTGAGGCTGGCTTTGCCAGTAAGAATATTCAACTTAGCATAGCGTGCGATGACGAACACACTCAAATTCTTGGTGACAGCCTTCGTATTAAGCAAGTTATTAATAACCTTTTAAGTAACGCACTTAAGTTCACCGCAAAAGGGGGAACTGTGCATGTGCTGGGTAAACGAGAGCATTCCAATTATTTGTTCCGAGTTAAAGACAACGGAAAGGGAATGACCCGAGAGCAATTATCCCATGTGTTTGAACGTTTTTATCAAGGTAAAAACGAGCACAACCGACATGGGCTCGGGCTAGGCCTTTCGATAGTAAAGAGCTTAGTGGAAATGCACGGCGGCGAGATTTACGCTGAGAGTGATGGCCCCAATACGGGCACTACTTTCTTCGTGTCTTTACCCATTGCACCATTGAATCTTCACGAAGATATTATTGAAACCAAAAATGCTGAAATAAGTGACCTTACAGAGTCGCGCCGCTTAGAAGGTTTACGCATTTTGGTTGCAGAAGATGAACAAGACGCTCGCGATTTTATTAAGCTTTTCTTGGAATCCAATGGCGCCAGAGTTAACGTGGTGAAAAATGGTTTATTGGCATGGAAAGAAGTGAATGATATGCCTGAAGCATTTGACCTGCTGCTATCCGATATAGGAATGCCCGAGCTTGATGGGTTAGGCCTTATTACTAAAATTCGCGCTAGCGAAATTAAGCAAATAGCATCGCTTGATGCGGTAGCACTGACCGCCTATGCATACACATCAGACCGCGTTAAAGCCTTAAAAGCAGGGTTCTCGAATTACGTTTCAAAGCCTGTAGATGGAGAGGAATTACTTACAATTCTAGAAATGTACAAATAGACGTTTTTTTCGTTTATTAGCAAAATGGGCTCAGCTTTTGGCGTTTTGGGGGCTGCCCATAGTGCTTTGTGCGATATGGTTAAGCCTTTAAATGAAAGGTGAGACTATGTTTAGTTTGAAAAAGCGCAGGCAAAAGCAACGCAATGCTTTGGTATCCAAAGCGATATCCAAAAATTCTTCAGAAGTGACTCCCGGGTACGAAGGTCTTACGCTATATCACCGCAAAACGTGCCCATTTTGTCGTTATGTGGCGTCCTACCTCAAATCGAAACAGCTAGTGCTAGCCACAAGGGATATTACAATGCGTGCGGCATATGCCGAAGAGCTTATAAAGCAAGGAGGCAAACGTCAGGTGCCGTGCCTCAGAATCGAGCAAGGTTCAAAAGTAAAGTGGTTGTATGAGTCTGCAGACATCGTTGCATACATAGAAAAGTATAAACCCGCTTAGTAAAAAATAGATACACGCAAGCAAATATCATTTTTTAAAGATGCTCACGCATCACAAATATATGTGGTGCGTAAGTTACGATCTATATCACCCACAAGTTGGTGCGATTTGTCTAAAACAGCGTACGAATGGATAAGTTTTGCACTGCTAAAAACGGCAATATTCCCCCATTAGAGAACACTCTTGGGGTGAAATATGTTTACGTTAAATCGCATTGCTCGACTATCACTTTTATTCATATCAATGAATATCGCTTGCGCGCACGCAGGTGAAATTTCCGCTGACTATATAAGAGGTGAGGGAGACGTGGAGGGCATAAAACTCGCCTACCGTTTCGATATCCTTAAGACCTACGATTTTGACCCAAGAATAAAGGTGTATGCTGAAAGTAGTGTTAACTTTTGGAAGTATGGTACGCCAGAACACTACGACTCAAACTTTGTTGTCTCTATATCTCCGGTCCTTCAGTACACATTTTGTGAATGTATGGAGGGTGAACTATACGGTGAGGTAGGAATTGGCCTTTCTTTACTTGATGACACGGAATTTGCCGGAAAGGACGTGAGTACACACTATCAGTTCGAGGATCGGTTAGGTGTTGGCTATCGATTTGGCGAGGCGCGAGAGTATTCTATCGCGTTGCGTTATTTTCATTACTCTAATGCGGGCTTTAAAAAGCCAAATCCTGGGCTCGACTTTATCAGCTTTTCCTTTTCAAAAGCCTATTAGCGCAGAAACATCGGATATTTTTAATTCTTGAATTTAAACCTTTTTATTTCCTTTTACGACCAATAGGGAAATAAAAAAAGGAATTAAAAATAAATGTCTAAGAAAAGCTGGTACATGCTCAAGGTGATTGTATGTTTTGGTGTATTACTTAACTGCTCAGTATTGAATGCGCAAACGACAAAGCACACTCCATTTAGTCAACAATTAACCGCCAAACAAGCACACAGTGACATGGAGCAATGGTTTGATTGGTTGCATCAGACACATCCCGATCTCACACACAGTATTAAGAATGTGGATGTGTTTTACGATGAGTATGCACGCATAAAGGCCAGTATAGTTGAGCCATTATCCGCTCTTGCGTTGTGGCAAAAAATGGCACCGCTTAACTCAATACTCGCAGATGGACATATAAAGGTGGGCCATGGATCCTCAAAACAGTGGCGCCAATGGATAACAGAAGGCACAGCGCTGTTTCCATTTGAAATAGATATAAAAGATGGAAGCCTATTTATCGTGCGAGATTTGTCTGAAGAGTCGAGTGAATATAAAGGCGCTAGAATTGAGTCAGTAAATGGTGAACGTGCAACGAGCATTCTAAACAAACTGTTGGTCAATACACACGGAGATACACCACAGTTTCGAGGTCACGTCTTACAAAGCCAATTCAACCGCCTTTTCTTTATGACCTATGGTCCGCATCAAACGTTTGATATTGAACTATTTCACAAAGCAGAAACGCAAAAGATAACCGTAAATGCTAAAGCAGCAATCCCTACTCATCTTAAAAAGCACACTTTTGAAGAGGTCTTTAATGTGACTTACGATGCCGAGACGGCGCTACTAACGCTTAACACTTTTGCATGGGACGACATAACACAATTTCTCCAATTCATGGACAGTACCTTTGCAGAAATTAGGCGCAGAAATATCGGTCATCTCATTATCGATATCCGCAATAATGGCGGTGGCAATGATGATATGTGGATGGCCGGCATACTTCGTTACATAGCAGATAAGCCCTATCGCCATTTCTCCTTTTATGAGTCTAAAATTTTACTGAAATATCGAGACCCCGGCCAACTGGTAGGAAATATCGAGCGAGGTGAAAATACCCGTCGAATTCAACCAGAACTCAAACTCGAAAACTTCTTTCGGGGTAGAACGACAGTGCTTATTGATACCGGTACTTACTCGTCTTCTATTGTCTTCGCCAATACCTTACAGGATTACGGATTTGCTCAGCTAGTAGGAAATCCAACAGGAGGGCGAAGTACACAAAGTGGTGGAATACAGTTTACTCAATTGGCACACAGTGGGTTGCAGATGATATCTCCTCGCTTTTTACTTATTAGACCAAGTGGTGCAAAGCAAATGACACCCGTAGTCCCTGACTTTGGATATTGTGATATTGAACTGCCTGACGTAGTTCAGCAGTGTATATAAACACTCTCTATTGCACCTTCTAAAAGAAGATAATCGGCATACCATGTTA
Organism: Alteromonas sp. KC3; assembly: GCF_016756315.1. Lineage (NCBI taxonomy): Bacteria > Pseudomonadati > Pseudomonadota > Gammaproteobacteria > Alteromonadales > Alteromonadaceae > Alteromonas > Alteromonas sp. KC3. Next base: position 3,956,674 of record NZ_AP024235.1, on the reverse strand, counting down.
CTCTCGCAAAGCATGAAGGGCGTCGTTTAATTAAACGAGGTGAGGTGAACGCGACGGGTAATAAACTCGTTTATCGATGATTGCCGCTATCTAAAGTAGACATAATGGTATAAGTTTAACATTAGAGCGTGTTGATCTTTGCCGTACGTTTTTGCAGCAAAGTGTTTAGCATTTAGACAAGGAAGTGCACACGTCGTGTAGCCATCTACATAAGTGTGCGCAGACGCAGTATAAATGCTAAACAATTGCTGCCTGAAAGGTTCATCCAAGCGAGCCTCATGCGGCTTTACTCGTCGCTAATTTGGAATAACCAAACCACGCAACTCGTTCATTGCCTGATACTCGCTTGGAATGAACAAAAAGTGTACCGCAAAGGTCAACACGCTCTAGTAAAAGCTGCAATAATTAAGCGTGTTAACCGTTCTTAGTATACATAATAGTATGCTTTAGAGAGGGACAATGGATACTACCAAGAAGTCAAAGAAAGCACATTTGGTCGAAACGGCACAAAAGCTGTTTTATCGCCAGGGAATAAAAGGTACTGGTATCGATGCGGTGTTAGCGGAGTCAGGTGTTGCTAAAAGAACGCTATACAACCATTTTAAATCAAAAGATGAGCTAATTATTGCGACGCTTAAGCGTCGAGATGATGAATTTATGTCGATGCTTAAACGCTTGGTGGCTAAATTCGAAAAAACAGAAAGCAATGAGGGACCTTATTGCCGAATTCTAGCCTTCTTTGATGCTATTACAGAATGGACGCAAATGTCGACGTTTTCAGGGTGTATGTTCATTAATGCGTCGGCTGAGTATCCGCGACAGGACGATCCCATCCATGCGATATGCACAATGCATAAAAAAGTGGTCATTCAATACATTGAAGAGTTAATTGGTAATTTACCACTTAAACAGCCGAAGGAGACCGCGATTAAGCTAGCGCTCCTTGCCGATGGTGCAATTGTTAGTGCGCATACAACGAACCTTGCAGAAGCCGGTGAAATAGCGAAAGATATGGCGCTTATGCTGCTAAGGGCGCAGAGCACAGAGCGCCAGCGTGGATAAATCAAGCGACTAGCGATTGATTGTTTTCTTGCTGCAGCCATTGCATTGGCGATACCCCTAACTTCTTGCGAAATACGCGCGCAAGGGCTGAGCCGTGTTCATACCCCACTTCATATGCCACATAATTAACGGACTTTTCAGCTTTAAGAAGCTTCTGAGCCATAGCCAATCGCAGGGACGTAATGTAGTCATTAGCAGTTTGTCCTACTGCGTCTTTAAACGACTCTGCAAATTTTGACCGTGACATCGCGCCTAGTTGAGCTAATGATTCCAGTGTCCAATTGCGCGCAGGATCAGCGTGAATTGCATCGATAATCTTTGACAGTTGCGGGTGATTAATGGCAAGCAGCGTACCTTGGTGAAGTTGTCCATGTTCTGTTGCATAGCGCAACACTTGTAACATGAACATTTCCCCTAATCTGTCAATCATGGTCGACTTTCCAAAGCGATGCTCACGTATTTCGTCAAGAAGCCACTTTATTGTCCATGAAATAGCATTGTCATGGCTTAATTCAAGATAGAGTTCATCGGGAAGTGCATTCAACACCAAAGTGGGTGTTGGCACATGGAATTTAATACTCGCACTGATAAGTTGCGCAGGTTCATCGCTGATAGATTCTATATGATGCTTAACGGGTTTGGGCATAAACAAAAGCGATGGCTTATCTAAGAGTACCTCGTTGCCACCTTGGCGGTATACCTTAACAGCACCTTTCTCTAAAAGGTGTAGCTGGCCTGCGCCACTGAAGTGTTTAATGCCAGCTAATGGGCCTACGTGATTAATAGAGCTGTCAAAGGAGTGTTGGGTGAGTAACTCGCTAATATCTTTCATAATCTATCTCGCAATCAATGTTTGACTAATCAAACCCCATTCCCGTAGCGAGCATCGCCACGACAGCTTAAGAATGAATTTGTACTTGTCTGTCTACTTTATACTCTGCTTACAAGCCTAGCTCTGAAAGGCCAGGGTGGTCATCTGGACGAATGCCAAGCGGCCAATGAAATAGGCGCTCCGACTCTGAAATTGGTACATCATTCAGTGCAGCGTAGCGATTTGTCATGAGTCCATTCTCGTTGAATTCCCAGTTTTCGTTACCATACGATCTAAACCAGTTTCCCGAGTCATCGTGCCATTCATACGCATAGCGCACGGCTATTCTGTTCTCTTCGAAAGCCCATAACTCTTTGATTAAACGATAATCAAGTTCCTTTACCCACTTTCTCTCTAAAAAGCGTTTAGCCTCTTCACGACCACTAATAAATTCAGAGCGATTGCGCCACTGGGTATTTTCGCTGTAGGCGAGTGATACTTTTTCTGCATTACGGCCATTCCATCCATTCTCAGCAAGGCGCACTTTTTCAATAGCGCTCTCTCTCGTAAAAGGAGGAAGGGGGTGACGTTGTTCTTCACTTGTGCTCATAAGAAGGTCTCTTTGGTGTTTTATTGAACAACTTAATTCTAGTTTAAAGTAGACAGATCTGTATACACTTTATTTTGCTAAGACTTAGCCAAAAAATGGTTAAATAAGAAATAAGGCGCAGAAAGCGCCTTCTAACGTTGTATAGGCACTTATTGGAGTAAACTGATTTAAGAAGCGAGTGTGGATATATGCTTGTAAACGCTGGGCTCTAAGGCGTGATACTAAAGGTTGCCGCTACCATTTGCGAATGAGGTTTCGATAAATGGTTGCGTCAAGTTGAGATTCTTGCTGTAACGATGTGTCAGAAAGGGTAAGTGCACTTTGTGCATCTTCAATAGTGGCGTATTGCATCCCATCAATATAAAAGCGGCTTTTTGCTGACACTGGCTTTCCGTCAAGAGAGAACGCATATTCTACCGAATGGGAACGGCGGGTTACGGACGACGCGCCGACATAATCAGCCACACCATCATTATCGATATCTTTGGTTAACCAAGGTTTATTCAACAGTACGTTGTACGTGCCATTATCTTGCAGGGCAACAATGGCGTCGTTAAATGCGGTAATGGTTTGCTGTGCATTGCTTGCTGTTTTTCTGATCGCCAATTGAAAGCCGGTTTTTACCATGGGTTTAGCAGAAAAGTGCAGCAATTCTTCACTGTCATTGGCCAGCAGCAAGTTAAATTCATCAGCTAGCAGTTTAGTTGTTATGAGGTAGGGCGCTCTATCATCAGCAAGCTGGCGAAACGCGTCGAAAGTGGTGGGGTTTCGTGACCACTTTATTTCCTTTAGTGCGCGAAAGGTGGGCGTATTAGCAAATCGGTTTTCAATTGCTACGCGGTTATCTTTTAAATGGGGAAACAGTCGTACGTTTTCGACATCGTAACGCTTGCTAACAGCATATAGATGTATCGGTAAGTAGATGTCAGAGATGAAAAAGTCATCGGTGCTCTCACCTAAATTCACGTAGGCAAAATTACCGTCTACTTTGCCAGTTAACACGGCACTGCCCAAGAACGCGTCGCGCATCACCTGAAGATCAACGCTCAAATTGGCTTGCGCAAACGCATGACTGACAATAGCGTTTAGCCTAGCAGGTTCGCCGTCATCACTTACGTAAGTTTCAAACGGCGATGCTGCCAATGTAGTCGCAGCGAGCACAGCTTTTGGCATAAGGCATGACACGGCTAGCAGTAAGGCGGTCAACACACGGCGATGTGTTGACATTGTTTTAATAAAAATGCGCGATGAACGAGTCAGTGAAACGCTAGGCAAGATGATGTCTCCGTACTGCATACATGCTTTTACTACACTGTAATGCACAACAAAGGTTTAATCCAATGCGATGCGGTTACTCACCAAAACTTCCCGCAGGACCCGGGTATACCACAACACTCTCAATGCCATCGTTGTTTACACTGGCTACGCCAAAGAAGTAATTATCGATAACAATATTCTCAAGTGTTGCCTCTGTTACCTTACCTACAAACTTACTGTATTCCCATTGCGGCGCATCGGTATGGCGCCAATACACTTTATAACCTTTTAGCTGAGGGTTTTGCGTCGCACTTATTGTATCCCACTTCAGCGTTGTTGACGGTTGAACGGCACCTTCAATAGTGACATTGGCTGGAGGATTGGGTGCCCACGCCATTGCTGCTAGCGACACCGCGTTAAGCCCCGTTAATTTTGCCGCATAGTCAAAATTCACACCCTCTAGCGTATCGCCATAAACAATGCCGTTTTCTGTGCGCAGATCTTGATGCTGTCGAGTATAGTTTTCGTTTGTCTCCATAATGCGAATACCCGGATAGCCCAAGTCATTGAAAGGACGATGATGACCTCCACGACCAAAGCGATCCAATCGGTACACCACCATAGTGTCTAGATTTTCAATATATTGATCGGCGATTTTGTCGATATAACGGGCTAGATTTCGACTTGGTGAGTCTACCTCTCCACCGGTGAAGCGACGGCGTCTTGCTTCTGACTCTGTCTCGGTTACGCGAGTGCCTTCGGCGAAAATACGCGCGGTGGTATTATTAATAACGCCATTAACACCTTCGATGTTGCCAATCATGTCGTTGTTCAATACCGCTTTAATGCGCCAGCCATCTTCTTTGGCCTTGTTAGCCATAATGCGCCCACCAAACAAACCTTGCTCTTCTCCGGCAAGCGCTGCATAGACAATACTGCCATTAAATTTATACTGTGTTAGCACCCGTGCAGCTTCTAATGTGCCCGCAACACCTGACGCGTTATCATTTGCACCTGGTGCGTCAGAGGTATAGTCCATCACATCAGATACGCGTGAATCGATATCACCAGACATAATAACGTAGCGGTCGGGATCAGTCGTGCCTCGCTGAATCGCAATGACGCTCACCACCTCAACAGGGTCTGGAATACGCTTTTCACCACTTATAACTTCAGACTGGAAATACACTTCTAAGCAGCCACCGCATTGAGCAGATATCTTTTCAAATTCTGCCTTTATCCAACGTCTTGCAGCACCGATACCACGTGTATTCGACTCTGTTTCAGAGAGCGTATGACGCGTGCCAAAGTTCACTAGGGTAGTAATGTCGCTTTCAATTCGCGCCGGTGAAATGGCGTTGGCAATATCGTAAAGCGATTGAGATTGTTCGCTATTATTTGTTTGTGCAAACGAGGCCGGCAGAAATGAGGCACACAGTGCGGTTAAAAGAGTAGGTAATACCGATTTAGGATGGTTTCTTATCATTGTTTTCTCCATTGTTTGTGTTTTAACCATAACGAATACGGCGAAAACGAACAATTAGAGTAAACGTGTGAATAAGTTAGTTATCGCAATACAAAACGAAAAAACCGGCAGGACGCCGGCTTTTAACAATAAGGTGTGCTGTTAAATAAATGCGAATGCATCACCAAATAAGTTTTCTACTTTGAGACCGCGCTGCGTAAAGTCGTCGCGTACTACTTTTGCCATTTCAAAACGTCCGGCAACATAAACTTGGACACTCTCGAAGTTTGCATGGTCGGCCATTACTGCGTGATGTACCCAACCAGTGCGGCCTTTCCAATCGTCATTTGCAAATTCTACAACGGGAACAAAAGTAAAATGTGGGTTGGCCGCAGCTAATGAAGTGAGTTCGTCAGCCAAATAAAGGTCATGTGCGTGCTTTGCACCCCAATACAATGTGACTGGTGTTTTATCGCCGCTATTTAGGTGCTCTTGCAAAATAGAGTAGGTGTAAGAAAAGCCCGTGCCACCTGCAATTAGTACCATAGGTAAGCCGTTGCTTTGCAAAAATGCATCGCCATTACCCACCACAACAGATACTTCGCCCTCTTCCTTCATGCGTGCTAGCACATCACCCGCATAGCTATTGCCAGGCTCTGCACCAATATGTAGTTCGATGCGGTTGTTGTCATAAGCCGCATTAGCAATGGAAAAAGGACGCATATCCTTTTCACCCATTACAATCATAGCGTATTGGCCCGCCTTGAAGTTCACGGTTTCAGAGGGAGTTAACTCAACTTTTTGTACTACTTCGGTTAAAGGCGTAATGCTTGCAACCTTACACTTAATTTCTGACATGTATTCTCTTCTTACCTTGTACTTCTTAGCTTATAATTTAGCGTGACGCCTGTGGTAGCTCTGTGTTGTAGCTTTTTGTCGTGACAGCTTTTCTTCGCCATACCGAACTACATAATACCAAGTTCATCCCAGATATCATCAACCCGCTTTTTCACGTCTTCATCCATCACGATAGGTACGCCCCACTCGCGATCGGTTTCGCCCGGCATTTTATTCGTGGCATCCATACCCATTTTCGAACCAAGCCCAGATACGGGTGATGCAAAATCGAGATAATCGATGGGGGTATTCTCAATCATCACGGTGTCGCGGGCAGGATCCATACGCGTCGTAATTGCCCAAATAACATCATTCCAATCACGTGCATTGACATCGTCGTCGCACACTATGACAAACTTGGTGTACATAAACTGTCGCAAAAATGACCATACACCCATCATGACGCGCTTGGCATGCCCCGGATATTGTTTTTTCATAGTAACAACCGCCATGCGGTACGAGCAACCTTCAGGCGGTAGATAGAAGTCTACAATTTCTGGGAACTGCTTTTGCAAGATAGGCACAAACACTTCGTTTAGCGCCACGCCTAAAATGGCAGGCTCATCCGGTGGACGACCAGTGTAGGTAGAGTGATAAATAGGATCTTTACGATGTGTAATGTGGGTTACTGTAAATACTGGGAAGTCATCAACTTCGTTGTAATAACCTGTGTGATCGCCATATGGTCCTTCTGGGGCAGTTTCATCTTGCGCAATGTAACCTTCAAGCACAATCTCTGCGCTGGCCGGTACCTGTAAATCGTTGCTTATTGATTTAACAACCTCTGTTTTGTCACCTCGCAATAAGCCTGCAAACGCATATTCAGATAGCGTATCGGGAACAGGCGTAACAGCACCTAAGATTGTGGCAGGATCTGCACCTAGTGCAACAGAAACAGGGTAAGGTTCGCCCGGATGAGTTTGGCACCATTCGCGAAAATCTAACGCACCGCCTCTATGTGATAACCAGCGCATGATGAGTTTATTCTTACCGATGACTTGCTGGCGATAAATGCCTAAATTCTGGCGTTTTTTGTGAGGTCCTTTTGTGACACTCAAGCCCCATGTTACGAGTGGCGCTGCGTCTCCCGGCCAGCAGCGCTGAACCGGAATTTTTGACAAGTCAACGTCATCGCCCGTTAGCACTACTTCTTGGCAGGGCGCTTTTTTGAGTACTTTGGCAGGCATATTTAGCACCTGCTTAAATACGGGAAGCTTTTCCCATAAATCTTTCAAGCCCTTTGGGGGTTCTGGCTCTTTTAAGTAGGCCAGCAATTTGCCAACTTCGCGAAGTGACTCAACTGAATCTTGCCCCATGCCCATGGCAACACGCTCTGGTGTACCAAATAAATTAGCCAATACAGGCATATTGTGATTTTTCGGGTTCTCAAATAACAGCGCAGGACCGCCTGCTCGCAAGGTGCGATCAGCTATTTCTGTCATCTCAAGGTCAGTATCAATGGCTTGCTTTATGCGCACTAATTCGCCTTTTGCTTCTAACTGGCGAATAAAGTCGCGTAAATCTTTGTACTTCATTGGGCTGGCTTTTCCACAAACTTTAATTACGGCAAGAATATACTATTTTGAATGAAACTCCGATCAGTTCGCGGTGTGAAAACCAGATTAAACGTTTTACAGACAAAAATTACGCTTTACAGCGCATGCAATTGGGTGTGATATAGGAAGTGTGGCAACAAGTAAGATAAAAAATTCTCATAGCGTAGCACGCCTAATGTGCGCTAATTGTTAACCCTTTGCCTAAGGTGGTTATATGACGATATTCGATCAGGACATGCTCGACGAGTTAAACCTATTACTTAAGTTTCCAACCGATAGCCTGCTTCAAGGTTTAAAGATTCATCACGACGCGAGCCAAACTATGGTAAACGCTGCATCAAGACTCTACGCCAAGGGACTTATTACCCAATCAGATGGCGGCTATCTCACCGATTTAGGTATTGATGTTGCCGATCATGCAAGGCACATGCAGTCAGCGTTGTGTCCACGAAAAAGTAGTCACTAGGCCGCTAACCGAGCTTCACGCGGCGCTCATTTGGAACAAGTATTCCACGCGCCTCGTGTGTTGCCGATTCGTTGTGGTCACATCTTTCTGCTATTCATGCCAACTGGGTAGGTTCCAATGCAAGTTGGTTTAATACGCCCCTGATGTAAAGATGCATGCAGCGTGGTTAAGATATTCTATACTTTGTCGATAACATAGTTACGCTAGCTTTGTGTTGTTTGATAGTTATGAAACGAAATTTGCCTTCTTTATTACCGCTGAGTTTATTGTCCGGGCTTCTTATGGGAGTGCTGGCGACAAATGCTGTTGCCCTTGAAGGGGAAACCGTAGAAGAGTTGCGTGCCGTACAGCTGTATAGCCAAGACAAACTTATCGAGATGATTAACGCCAATACACACCTTGATAAGGTTGTAGAAGACCGTTGCCAGTTGGTACAAGACATCGAAGCCAGAGCCGATATTCTGAAAGTTCCCGCCTATCAGTTTTTATGGGGAGACATGTTGGCGTGGGGAGTTTGCGTAGATGCCGCTCCTTCTCGAGGCATCGGTTATATGGAAGATGCAGCGAATCAGGGCTTGCCTGCAGCACTTGAACAACTGGGGCGTTACTATGCTAAAGGGACCTTGGTTCAGCAAGACAAATCTCGTGCCGTGGTGTATTTGCGCGAAGCCGCAGCACTTAAAAACTTAAAGGCACAAATTCGCTTAGTTGAACTGTTTTTAGAAGGCTATGGAAGCCCTTACGATTATGAAGATGCCTATCATTGGCTATACAACTCTGTGACTGACGATAAAACGCAGCATCAACAAATTGCATCTTATTTGGCTCGCTTAGAAAAGCTAATGCACCCCAAGGCGGTTCGTGAAGCTAAACGCCCATTAGATAGTTAACAGCGAATTCTACGCGCTTTCTAACGCTTGCGTTTACCCGTAAGCATAGGGCGAATAAGTTGGATGCGACCTTTGTGTTGTGTCCAAAAAACGGCGGCAATATGAACCAGTGCACAACCATATAGGGCATCTGCCATTAAGCTGTGCGCCCACTCTAGCTGACTATTGCCAAAAAATGCGTCAATTTCTTCCATTAAAAAACCGGTTACTCCCAACCCGGTTATTAGCGTAATTACTGCAAAGACCATGAGCCATCCAAACGGATTATGGCCATGCGCTTTAGGCAGTTGGTTAGCATTTAGCTGTGTGATGTGAGTTTTAAACGATTGGCGTGTTAGTTTGACAGTCTTAAAGCTAGCAAAGGAAGACGCACTTGCTTTAAAGCCCCAAAAAATACGCACGACAATGAGGGCAAGTGCACAATAGCCTGCTATTTCGTGGATAAGCCTTCCTGGCTCGACAGTAAAATAATTGATGACAAACGCAGCGACTAAACCCCAATGACACAAGCGCACTAAGGGATCCCAAATATAAATGTCATTGTTCGTTATAGTTTTCATCGGTAATAGTAGCGTTAGTCGTGCTCAGGTGGAATAAGCATACACAAACAAAAAACGCCACTTCAATAACCGTGGCGTTTTTTTAGTGCATTGTATTTATTGCGCGTTAATAGCGCATATCAATACTTAAAGTGGTAATTAGTGACGCTCTTCTTTCACTACACTGCCATCAACGGGGTTGAAATAAATTTCAACTTTGTTTTCGTCTTTATCAAAACCATAGATTTCGTAGCAGTTACCGCCAGTTACTTTGAATTCATTAATTTTGTAACCTTGAGCAAGCAATTTTGCTTGGAACATATCCTGATTTTGCCATTCTGACTGTGGCGCTGTTGTGCACTGAGTAGTACCGTGTTCTGCACTGCATGCACTTAATAGTGTTGCAGCACCAACCGCCATAGTCATCATAATTGCCTTTTTCATATTACTTTCCCTCAACATGGTATTGATTAAACAGTTGTAATACGCAGCGTACCACGCTTTTAGTTCAAATAACTATATATCCCATTAATAGGCTGATATTTATGTAAATTATGTCACAAAAGTGCCTTTCACTTGTCACTTACACGTCATTGAAGCGTCTTAAATCCACACTACATTCTTTGTCTTCGCTGTTATTGACAGCTCATTCAATAAAAACATCAACACACACGTCAAAAGGAATAAGGTATGTACCCTCGCACGCTCATCGCCAGTGCAGTTTTACTCGCGTTTTCCCACTCTTCAATGGCGCAAACTCGTTCGCCAGATGGCGCAGATGATAGTAATGATTATATAGAAGAGATCACGGTAACGGCGCAAATGCGCGAACAGTCTATTATGGATGTGCCAGTGACCATGGATGTAATTGGTGGTGAGTTTTTAGAGCGCACCAATATCATGGAACTCGATGAACTCTCTCGCATACTCCCCAATGTTCAAATTCAAGAACAAGCGGTAAGTCTACCTTCGTTCAATATTCGAGGCGTCACTGATGATGTGTCGTCAGTATCGGCAACGCCGCGCATTTCTGTCTACCAAGACGGTTTCGATATCAGTAAAAAGACAGTCTCAAGTGTTGCATTATTTGATATCTCGCGTGTGGAAGTATTAAAAGGTCCTCAACCGACGTTATTTGGTGTGGCGGCAGCCAATGGTGCTATCAGTATTCATTCCAACACTCCCACCAACGAAGAAGAAGCCAAGGTTCAAGTTGGTTTCAATAGCGAACAGGGTGAAGAACTTGAGTTCATGTATAACCTTCCTGTGAATGACAATCACAGCTTTCGCCTAGCCGGCCTTTACCGCGATATGGATGGCATTGTTAAAAATAACGCATGTAGCAAAGATGCTTATTACGGTTTTGGTGATATGTATAATCACAATGGCAATGCAGAAGCGTGCAATAGCGAAGACTTGCAAGGTGTATCGGTGCAGGCGTTGCGCGCAACCTATAAAGCTACTTTTGATAAGCTAGAAGTCATCGCGCGTGCTGCGATGGAGTATAACGATCAACCTGGTATCGCATTTAAGTCAGGCTCCATTGCGCCGAACAATGGTGATACTAGCCCATTCAGCGCTGCTGAGTTTAGTTTGGGAAGTGAGTTAGGAATAGAGCGTACATTACAAGCATACGATATCACTGCGAACGTCGATATAAACCAAACGCTTAGTTTACATGCAGATGCGTTTTACAAAGATGTTGAAGTAAGCGAAGGGTTTGATGCAGACGGTTCGGCGCTTCGAATTCAAGATGCTTATTTTGATAATGACGCGACATTAAAAGGTGGCTCTGTGCGTCTGGTCTATGACTCGGGCGACAAACTAGCAGGTTTTGTTGGTGCTTCAATCAATCAAGATGACTCAATTTTGCCTTACTATGTCATGTTCGATCCGTTTGTACGTGGAACGTTTGACGCAGTCAAGGCGCAACTGGAAGCGACCTCAAACATTCCGCTTAACCAAAATATCGCTACCAATGCTTCGTTGTCTGATATTGAAGCGTTACGCAGTGTATTGGTCTCGTCATTGTTTAATGCAGATGGTACGCCTATTTCAAACCCTGACTTACCACCTATTATGGTGCAAGGTCCATTTACCTTTGAAGCTGAATTGGATATTCGAAGCTACGTTGCGGAACTTTCTTATTTTATCACTGACAATATCAATGTGACGGCTGGAGTGCGATACATTGATGAAACACGTTACACTCGCAATACGTTTGCTTTACCGGGTGGGCCTTTTACCTTCGAAGGCGAGGGTGATTTTGATGATACCTTACCCCGCTTTGCAGTGAGCTATGATGTGAATGACAACTGGAATATCTATGCAAACTATGCCAAAGGTCGTCGTTCACCGGTTGTTGACGCAAACGCTGGGGGCACAACCATCACTAAAGCTGAAATGGTCGATAGCTATGATCTCGGTGTGAAATATCAAAGTGCTAACTTCCTTTTCTCAGGTGCTATTTTCACCTATGAGTACAGTGATTATCAGCAAAGCTATACCGACCAAGACACGCTTCAGTCGATTACCGTGACAGTGGGAGATTCTACTATGTCAGGTATTGAAGGTATGGCGACCTATAATTACAGTGACACCTTAACATTCACTGCAAGTCTGGGATTTCTTGATGCGGAGTTTGCTGAGAATACAGTTGATGGTTCGCCTTTTCAGTACGGTGGCAACAAGTTTCGTCTTGCGCCCGAAGTAAGCGGGGCGATAAACATCAATAAACTGTTTAACGTTGGTAACTGGACCTATGATGTGAATTGGCTGACCAGTTTCCAGTCTGAAGTCTTTTTTGAAAGTAGTAACTATCCGGGGTTGTCTCAAGACACATATTCACTCACTGATGTATCGATTAAACTCAACAACGCCGATAGTGCATTCTCGTATGAAGTGTATGTGAACAATGTATTTGATAAAGAGTATGTAATTGACGCGGGTAATACAGGTGGTGGATTGGGCATTCCAACTTTCGTTCGCGGTATGCCGCGCATTGGTGGTGTGCGTCTTTACTATGCATTCTAAAAGTTTGCTTAATTGGCGTTTATAAAAGCGTGTATAAAAAAGCCGTCACTGAATA